>SYLY01000401.1 GCA_005808475.1 Acidobacteriota bacterium | reverse complement strand
GCTGGAACGCCTGCGCCGCGCCTTGGAACGCGGTGGTCATCGAGTCGGGCAGCACCTGCCGTCCGAGTTCCTGAATGCGTTCCACGGCGTCGCCCAGCGCCACGCCTTGCGCGAGATTGAACGACAGGGTCACGGCCGGCAACTGGCCGTAGTGGTTGATCGTCTGGGGTCCCGCCTTCGGCTCGAGGCGCGCCACGCTTTCGAGCGGCACCAGCGCGCCACCGCCGCCGCGGATGTAGAGCGCTTCCATGCGCGACGCGTCGGATTGCCACTCGCGTTCCACTTCGAGCAGCACGCGATACTGGTTGTCCGCCGCGTAGATCGTCGAGATCCAGCGCGGTCCGTAGGCGTTGTAGAGCGCGTTCTCGATCTGTTCGGGCGTGACGCGGAGCGCGGCCGCCTTGTCGCGGTCGATCACGACATTGAGCTGCGGCGAGCGGATCTGTAGATCGCTCGTGACATCGAGCAGACCCGGCAGCTTCACCATCTCCTTTTCCATCTTCTGGGCGGAGCCGTACAGGGCGTCGATGTCGCCGCTCATCAGCGTGTATTGATACAGGCTTTTCGTCAGCGATCCGCCGATGCGGATGGACGGCGGATTCTGTGGAAACGCGCGCATCGTGGGCAGGCTGTTCAATTGGGGCCGTAACTCGGCGATCACCTCGTCGACGTTCTTGTCGCGCTCGCTTCGGTGTTTCAGTTGGAAGAACATGCGGCCGAAGTTGGGGCCGTTGTTCGCCACCGCGCTCGATCCGCCGCCCACGCCCGCGAAGAACGCCCGCACGTGCGGACTCTTCTGAGCGATCTTGATCAACTCCTGCTGGTCGCGGAACAGATCGTGGAACGACGCTCCCTGCGCGGCTTCGGTGATCGCGAAGATCTGGCCGTTGTCCTCGGCGGGAATGAAGCCCATCGGAACATGCTGGAACAGCCACACCGTCCCGGCGAGGATCGCCACGCTGAACGCAAGGAACGCCGGCCGGTGGCGCAGCGTGAATCGCAGCGTGGTCTCGTAGAGGCCCAACATGCCTTCGAACACCGCCTCCGTCGCGCGGAAGAACCGGCCGTGCGAGCCGTGCGCCCGCAGGAATCGCGCCGCGAGCATGGGAGTCAACGTCACCGAGACGAAGCCGGACAGCAGGATCGCCACCACGATGGTCACCGCGAACTCGCGAAACAGCCGCCCCAGAATGCCGCTCATGAACAGCAGCGGAATGAAGACCGCCGCGAGCGAAAGCGTCATTGACACGATGGTGAAGCTGACTTCGCGGGCGCCCATGTACGCGGCGCGCATCGGCGGCTCTCCACGCTCCACGTGGCGCACGATGTTCTCGAGCACGACGATCGCGTCGTCCACCACGAATCCGATCGCCAGGATCAAGGCCATCATGGACAGGTTGTCGAGCGAGTAGTCGCAGACATACATCACCGCGAAGGTTCCGATCACCGAAACGGGCAGCGCCAGCGAGGGAATGATCGTCGCCGAGAAGTTTCGCAGGAACACGAAGATCACCAGCACAACCAGTCCGAGCGTGAGGTACATCGTGAACTGGATGTCGTGGAACGATTCGCGGATGGTCTCCGAACGGTCGAACAGCGTTTCGAGCGAGACCGAGGGCGGCAGCTCGCGGCGGAACTGCTGGAGCAGCAAGCGAACGTTGTCGGCCACCTCCACGGTGTTGGTGCCGGGCTGACGCATCACGCTGAGCGTTACCGCGCGATCGCTCGACTCGGGCGTGTTGAACCAGGCGGCCGCCTTGTCGTCCTCCACCGAATCGGACACCGTGGCGATGTCGGAGAGCCGCACCGGCGACCCTCCCTTGTACGCGACCACGAGCGGCTTGTACGCTTCGGCGCTCGAGAGTTGTCCGGTTGCCTGCAGCGTCACCGTGTGGTGCGGACCGTACAGCGTTCCGACCGGAAGATTCACGTTGTGGCGGCGAACCGCGGTCTCCACCTCGTCGATGCCGATGCCCCGCGAGGCGAGCTTGCGGGGATTCGCCTGAATGCGCACGGCGTACTTCTGCGAGCCCAGGATTTGCACCTGCGCCACGCCCGACACCATCGAGATCCGCTGCGCCATCATGGTGTCGGCGTATTCGTGCAGCCGGTAGAGCGGCAGCGTCGAGGACTTCAGCGCTAGATAGAAGATGGGCTGATCGGCGGGGTTCACCTTGCGAAATGTCGGCGGCGTCGGCATTCCGGGCGGCAGGAACGGACTCGCCTGAGTGATGGCGGCCTGCACGTCCTGCGCGGCGCCGTCCAGCGAGCGGCTCAAGGCGAACTGCAGCGTCACCGTGGTCGCGCCGAGGGCCGAGACCGAGGTCATCGAATCCAGCCCTTCGATCGTGCTGAACTGCCGTTCGAGCGGGGTGGCCACTGCGGACGCCATCGTCCCCGGAGTCGCGCCCGGCAGCGCCGAAATCACCACCAGCGTGGGAAAGTCGACGTTGGGCAGATCGGCGACCGGCAACGACCGGTACGCCACCAAGCCGAACAGCGTGATGCCGGCCATGATCAGCGTGGTGGCGACCCCGCGGCGGATGAACACGCCGGTGAAGCCTCCTCCGGCGGGAAGAATCATCACAGCACCTTCACTTTCACGCCGGGCGCGAGCCGTAACTGCCCCTCGGTGACGACGGATTCGCCCTCGGCCACGCCCTGATTGATGGCGATGGAAGAATCGATGCGCGGTCCGGTCACAACGGGCCGCTGCTCCACGGTCCGGTCCGCGCGGACCACGTAGACGAAGGCGCCCTGCTGGCCCGTCTGGATCGCGGCTTGTGGAACCACGATCGCGGCCGGGCGGTTCTCCATGCGCATCCTCACTTCGACGAACTGGCCCGGCCACAGGCGCGAGTCCGCGTTGTCGAAGGCGGCCTTCAAGCGAATCGTGCCGGTAGTGGTGTCGACGCTGTTTTCGAGGAACTTCAGCGAGCCGCGGGCGGGCGCTCTCGAGTCGCCGGGGATCGCCGCCGTGACCGGCAGACTGCCCGATCCGGCGCGGCGGCGGATATCCAGCAGATTCTCCTCGGGCACGGAGAAGGCGACATAGATCGGATGAACCTGATGAATAGTGACGAGTTCGGTTTCCGCCGCCTTGATCAGATTGCCGGTGTTCACGCGTATCGTTCCCACGCGGCCGGCGATCAGCGCCTTGACGTCGCAGTACGACAGGTTCAACTTCGCGCTCGACAGCGCCGCTTCAGCCGAACGGATGTTCGCCTTCGCGCTTTCTATCGCCGCCGATTCGGCCCGCACGGCCGTGCGCCGGGCGCGCGCCTCGACGTTCGACTGATCGGCCACTTCGCGCGACACGATGCCCTGCTCCGCCAGTTTCGTGTACCGCTCGGCCTGCTTTCCGTAGTGGGCCTCCTGCGCCTGCGCGCGAGAGAGGTTGGCTTCCGCTTGCGCGAGCACCGCCCTGTCGCGCGCGATGTTGGCCTCCCACATCCGGACGGTTTCCTCGTACGGCCGCTTGTCGATCTCGAACAGCGGGTCGCCGCGCTGGACCATCGCGCCGTCCTGAAAATGAACCTTGATTATCGTCCCGCCGACCGGGCTCTTCACCACCACGGTGGACTGCGGCTCGACATTGCCGACCGCCGTCAGATCCACCGGCACGGATCGCGATTCGGCCGCGGCGACCCGCACCGGCGTCTCCGGCGCGGCGGGCAAAGCGGCGACCGGCCCCTTCGCGGTTGAATTCGAGCATGCGGTGAACGCGGCCATGGCCGCGGCCGCCAGAATCGAACGCAGGGTCAACATGCGATGCCCCTCCAGACCAGATCGCACACGATCTCCGTGGACTCCTCGATGTCGGTGGCGCCGGGATCGAGCACGTGCTGGGCTATGGCCGCCCTTGTCAGGTCGTAGATCAGGCGCGCCGTGCGTGGAATGTTGCGGAACCGCACCTCGCCGGCGCGCACGCCTTCTCCCAGGATCTTCTCGAGCAGCACCGCCTGGCGGTTGTACAGATCCTGGAACTCCGGCCTGTCGTTGTGTCCGCGCACTTGCAGCGACGCGAACTCGGTGTAGTAGATGCGGAAGAAGTCCCGGTTGCGGTCGCAGTATTCCAACCGGGCGTGAATGAAGGCGCGGATGCGCGCTTCCGCCGAAGCGGCCGCCCCCACTTGGCGCTCCACCTCGGCGTGCAGATCGAGCACGCCGGCGCGAAGCGTCGCCAGGAAGATGTCGCGCTTGGAGGGAAAGTAGAGATAAACGGTGCCCTTGGCGACACCGGCCGCCTCGGCGATCTCGTCCACGGTAGCGGCCTGGAAGCCGTGGCGGGCGAAGACTCCGCGCGCGGCGTCCAGTATCCCGGCGGTTCGAAATTCCTGAACGACGTCTTTCTTGGTTTTTCCCGGATGCATTGAACGTAGGATACAGTCGAATGACCGGGCGGTCAATGGCGGCCATGCTACGATGGGGCCGGATTCGAACCATGCGCCTCGCGACAGCTTTCCTCGCCCTCTCCGGCCTGACGGCCGCCGCCGAGTTGAAGCTCGGCAAACCACTGACGCTCACCGAAGCGACTACCATCGGCGCGGTGCTGGCCGACCCGGGTCCGCTGACCGGCAAGACGGTTCAGGTCAAGGGTAAGGTCACCGAGGTCTGCATGATGATGGGCTGCTGGATGGCGCTCGCCGATCCCTCTTCCGGAGCGATTCTGCGCGTCAAGGTGAACGACGGCGACATCGTCTTTCCGAAGGAGAGCACCGGCAAGATGGCGGTGGCCGAAGGCAAGCTAGCCAAGATCGAGCTGACGCGCGACCAGGCAGTGGCGCGGGCCAGGCATGAGGCGGAAGAACAGGGCCGCAAGTTCGACCCCAATTCCGTCAAGAGCGGCGTCACGATCTACCAGATCCAGGGCGCCGGCGCGATCGTCTACCCGTAGCGGCCGGCGACGCGGCGGGGCTATCCGAGCAGGGCGCCCAGCCGCTCGACAACGGCCGGTTTCGTCCGCGCCGGGCGTCCTTCTTCGCGCGTCCCGCGAGCACCGGGCGGAACGACCGGCTTTCCATGCCGCCAGGAGCAGTCCGGCGAAATAGGCGCGCGGAGGTCTGTCCGAAAACGCGCGCCGCCGGCAACGCGGAAGCGAGGAACTTGCGGCGGTTCATCGCTGCCATCGTAGCACCGGCGGCGCGGGATCCCGGCCCGCTGTGAGGAGCTACAACGAGTTCAGGAAGGCGATCAGCCAGTTGCGCTCGTCGTCGCTCAACGACAGGTAGCGCTGCTGGGCGTTGCCCGCCTCGCGGCGATGACGGCGGATGGCGTCGTCAATGGTGGACGACATGCCGTCATGCATCAGAGGCTTGCGGGACCGGAGCCCCCAGAGCGGCGCGGTGCGGAGTTCGTTGGGACCCGCCGAGGCCTGCGGGATTCCGTCTCCCGTGCCCACGTCGTGGAGCAGCAGGTCGGAGTAAAGAGGCACGGGCTTGCGGTCGAATACGGGGTTGTTGCTGGGACCCGTGGTCAGGAACGGGACGTGGCAGGCCGAACAGCCGATCGATTCGAACAGAGCCTCGCCGCGCTGGGTGGCTTGATCGACGGGACCGCGCGGAAGCGGCGCGAGAAACTTCATGAAGTTCTCGAAGTGGTCGATGCCGCGAAGGCCGTGCTCGTCTTTCTTGTCCTCGATGGCGCCCGTGGAACCGCAAGCGGCGAGTTGAGCGGCGGTCAGGCCGCGGGCCGAGTCGGCCGGAAACAGGTCGTTGGTGATGCCCATTTCGTTGACATAGGCGTCGCCGGCGAAGGCGAGGAGCGTGGCTTGCTGCGCCTTCCAGCCGAAGCGCCCGACGCGTTCGCGCTTGCCCGCCAGATCGAATACACGGGAAACGCGGCCACGCACGCCGTCGCGGTTGGTGTCATTGGGATCGGCGCGGCTGGCGATGATGTCGTCCGGGATCGCCTCGATCAGCCCGGCGCCGAAGAGCGGCGTGGGAGCGCGCCGCGCGATGACGTTGGCCTCGCGTGGGATCTCCACCTGGCAGCCGTGTTCGGGATTCGAAAAGAGGTGGAACAACGTGCCCCCGCGCAGTTCGGTGAAGGATCCGTTGTCTTCGCGGCGGCCGGCGCGGATTTCCGTCATCGCGGTGACACCGCCCACGGCGGGCGCGGCGTGACAACTGGAGCACGAGTTGCCGTTGAACGCGGGACCGAGGCCGTCCTCCTCGGTTTCCACTTCCATGAAGTCTTCCTGGCCCAGACGGAAAAGTTCCGCCTCGCGAGGCATGATTCCGGGTAGAGGGCCGCCGGGGCGCCTCGCGGGCGGTCCCTGACTGAACGAGAGAGTGGCCAATAGAGCGGCCAGAGCGAACATTCCATTTCGAAACATCGAGGTTGTGAACTCCTTCTTTTGTTGTTGTTCGCCGAAAGCGGACCCTCTCACGGCCAGCGCCGCCGCCCGCCGCCTCCGGTGCTTACGATTTTTTCATCCGAGTGTAAGAACCCCTTGCGTGCAGTGTTCAGATCGTGTAAAGCTCCGCCGCCGATGCGGGGGCGCCCTATAATCGAGGTCTTTACCATGCGAGCTTTCGTCCTTTTCGTTGTCTCCGCGTGCGGCTTGTCCGCTCAGAACGCCACGCGGCCGGGCCGCTTCCACGTCGAACATCCCACGCTGCTGAACCTCGGTTTCGAATGGGCGATCGATGGCGACGCGAACCGGAACGCTGTCGTGGAGGTGAGGTTTCGCAAAGCCGGTGAGACTGCCTGGCGCCCGGCGCTCCCTCTGCTGCGAATCGGCGGAGAGCGCGTTTACCGGACGCGCGAGAGCATGACCTACACCGTGCCCGAGGGATTCGCGGGCAGCATCCTCAATCTGGAAGCGGCCAGCCGCTACGAATGTGAGTTCTCGCTCTCGGATCCGGACGGCGTGACGGGACAGGCTCGACAGACCGTCACTGTGTCCACGCGAGCGGAACCGAAACCCTACGCCGGCGGACGAGTGCTGCACGTCTATCCGCCCGATCACGAGGGTCCTCGCAAGGAGCCGGCCTTCACCGGCCTGAAGCAGGCCTACTATGGCTTGGGGACCGGCGACTGGACGTCGGTCCGCATGAAGAAAGCCCAGCCGGGCGACACGATTCTGGTGCACGCGGGCCTCTACCGTTCCGAGCGCACCAACTACGTCGATCCGCTCAGCGCGCCCTTCACCGGCTCGTGGTCGCTCTCGTTGAAGGGCACGGCGGAGAAGCCAATCACCATCAAGTCCGCCGGGGATGGCGAGGCCATCTTCGATGGCGCGGGCAACCACAAGCTGTTCGACGTGATGGCGTCCGAGCACCACATCTTCGAGGGCCTCACGTTCCGCAACACGGAGATCGCCCTTTTCGCGGGCGACAAAGATGTGATGGGCGCGGTGGCTCTCACCGTGCGTAACTGCCGCTTCGAAGACGTGGGAGTTGGCATCTGGACGGAGAACGCGGGCTCCCGCGACTTCCTCATCTCCGACAATCTCTTTCTCGGCCGCGAAGACCGGATGCGGCTCATCGGCTGGAATCAGGCCGGCATGCGGACGGCGGGCATCTACCCGTCGCATCAACTGCGGAGCTTCTTCGCGATCAAGGTCTATGGGCCCGGCCATGTGATCGCGCACAACGCGGTGGCCTACTTTCACGACGGCATTTGCATTTCCACCTACGGACCGCCGGACGCGGACCCCGAGCGGCGCGCATCATCCATCGACATATACGGGAACGACATCCACCTGTCGAACGACGACTTCATCGAGTCCGATGGCGGCACGCACAACATCCGCGTGTTCGAGAATCGCGGGGTGAACGCGGCTCACAACGGCTACAGCGCGCAGCCGATGTTCGGCGGACCGGTCTACTTCTTCCGGAACTTGCTTTATCACACGCCCGCCGGCGGAGCCTTCAAGTTCAACGCGAAGCCATCCGGCATCCTCGCGTATCACAACACGCTGATCGGCGAGCAAACCGCCACCGACCCCTATTCCAACGCGCACTTCCGGAACAACCTGTTCCTGGGCCGCGACACGCCGAACCGCGGCGTGATGACCTGGGCCAACTCGACCGCGAACCACAGCAGCGACTACAACGGCTACCGCCCCAATCGCAACGTGCGCGACCAGTACGCCTGGCTGGCGCCCGCGCCAGGCAAGACCGTGTACGAGCCTGGCGCCGCCGACTGGCGCAATTTCGCGACATTGGCCGAGTTCCAGCGGGGGTCCGGCCAGGAGGCTCACGGGATAGAAGTCGACTACGACGTGTTCGAGAATCTGGCGCCGCCGGATCCGGCGCGGCGGCACCACGTCTACCATTCGATGGATCTGAACTTCCGGCTGAAGCCGAACGGCAAGGCCGTGGATGCGGGAGTGGTTCTGCCCACCATCAACGACGGATTCTCGGGCAAGGCCCCGGACCTGGGCGCGCTCGAGTCCGGCCAGAAGGAGCCGCACTACGGACCGCGCTGGATCGGCTGGAAGCCGTTCTACCGGTAGCGGCTACAGGAACGATTTCTCCCAGCCCACTCCGGCCGCGTCGTGCGGCTGCATGTAGATTCCCTCCGGCCCGCGCGTGATCCGGTAGCCGTCCTCGAACTTCTGGTAGACCTCCTTGGGACCACCCGGCGGCGGCAGGAACAGTTCGCACCAAGGCGCGTTGGGCGTGGCGAGAGAAAACGCGACCGTTTCCGGCGACAGTCCGCCGCCGTGCGGAATCACCGGAATGTCGTAGGCCGCGGCCAGCGCCGCGATTTTGCGGAGTTCGGTGAGGCCGCCGCACCATTGGGCGTCCGGTTGCCAGATCTCAGCGGATTGATTCTCGAGCAACTGGCGGAATCCGTAGCGGCCATACTCGTGCTCTCCAGTGACGATGCGTGTCGACTTGATCGCCTGCCGCAGGCGGCCGAAACCGGCGTAGTCGTGCGGTTGCAGCACCTCTTCCATCCAGTAGATGCGGTACGGCGCCATCATCTCGGCCATCTCGAGCGTGTAGCGTTCGGTCCACGCCATCCAGCAATCGAGCATGATGTCGCCGTCCGGACCAAGGGCTTGGCGCGCGCGCTTCACCAGGTCCACGTTCTTGCGCATGCCGTCACGTCCATCCGCGGGACCGTGCGGAATCGCCAGCTTGAGCCGTTTGAATCCGAACTCGACGTGCTGCTCGATATCGTTGCCGGTGCAGTAGGTGGGAATGCGATCCTTCGTCTGGCCGCCGAGCAGCTTGTAGAGCGGAACGTCCAGCGCCTTTCCCACGATGTCCCACAGCGCGACATCGACGCCGCTGATCGCGTTCATCGTCACGCCCATGCGGCCGTAGCTCATGGTGGAGCGCCACATGGTGTCCCACAGCCGTTCGATATCGAAGGGATCTTCGCCCATGACGAGCTTGGCCAGGTGATCGCGCACGATGAACTCGCCCGCGCGGCCGCCGTTGCCGTAACCCTTGATGCCCTTGTCGGTGGCGATCTCCACGGTGAAGTCGTCCAGCTTGCCGGGGTCGGGATTGAACAACGACCGCTGCGCTTTGTACTTCGGGTAAATGGACATCGGGTTCGCCACCTCGACGCCTTGCGTGCTCCACGCGCCGGCCGTGGGCGTGTAGGCGGGCTTGTAGAGGCGCGACCGGGTGGGAACGATGCGGATGGAGGTGATCTTCAGCTTGCTCTTGCCGAAGCCGGGACACTGGGCGGCCAATGGGGCGGCGGCCGCGGCGGGCGTGGCGGATAGAAAGGATCGGCGGTTCACAGGGAGAATCTATCAGAAGTCGCGCACGGAGATCGCCACCAGGGTGAGCGTCAACCCCGACATCACCACCACGGCCGTCCACGCGACGGCGTTGTAGAAAGAGGTGTTGGTCCACTCCTTCATCACTCGGGACTTGTTGACCAGCAGCGTCATGAAAATCAGCACCAGCGGCAGCAGCATCCCGTTGATCACCTGCGACAACAGGATCATTCTCACCAGCGGGAAGCCGGGAATGAGAATCACGCCGCCGCCCACCACGATCAGTCCGGTGAACAGCCAGTAGAAGATCGGCGCCTCGCGAAACCGCTTGTTGACGCCGCTTTCGAAGCCCAGCCCCTCGCAGACGGTATACGCGGTGGAAAGCGGCAGGATGCTCGCCGCGAAGAACGACGCGTTGAGCAGCCCCGCGCAGAACAGCAAGTAGGCCCACTGTCCGAACGGCTGCAGGCCCTTGGCGGCGTCGGTGGCGTCGTGGATATCCTGCGGCTTCACGCTCCAGATCGCGCCCGCGCAGGCGACGATGATGAAGAACGCGATCACCGACATCACCACGCAACCCACGATCACTTCGATTCGCGACTCGCCATACTCCTTGGCGGTCACGCCCTTCTCGACGATCGCCGCCTGCAGATAGAACTGCATCCACGGCGCCACCGACGTTCCCACCATGCCGATGAGCATCTGCAGATATCCGGGATCCAGCACCAGCACCGGACTCACCGTGTAGATGGCCGCTTCCCTCCAATCGGGCTTCACCAAAATGCCGGACGCGATGTAGCAGACGTACAAGGAGCACGCGAACAGGAAGATCTTCTCGACGCTCGCGTAGGTCCCCTTGACGATGAGGAACCACACGGCGGCCGCCGCCACCGGAACGGAAATGTAGCGGCTCACGTGGAACAGTTCGAGCGAACTCGCGATGCCCGCGAAGTTCGCCATCACGTTGGTCAGGTTGGCGAGGACGAGCGCGGCCATGACAAAGAACGTGGTGCGAAGTCCGAACTCCTCCCGGATGAGGTCCGAGAGGCCCTTGCCGCTCACCGCTCCCATGCGCGAGCACATCTCCTGGGTCACGATGAGCAGGATCGTGATGGGCGCGAGAGTCCACAGCGGCAGGTATCCGTACTTGGCTCCGGCCTGGGAGTAGGTGAAGATTCCGCCCGCGTCGTTGTCGACCACGGCCGTGATGAATCCGGGTCCGAGGACCGCGAAGAAGACGCCGATACGATAACGCAGCCGCTTCAGCACCGGTTCATCCTTGGCGGAGCACCGTGATCACGTCGTCGGCGTTGATCGCGCCCACCAGCACGCCATTGCGGTCCACCACCGGCAGAGTCAGCAGGCTGTACTTGTCGAACAGCTCCATCACTTCCTCCCGCCGCACGCCGGCGCCGGCGCTTCGCGTCTTTTCCGCGGCAAGGCCGCGCAGAGGGGCCGAGGGTGGGCTCAGGAACAGCCGCGCCAGGGAGACCGATCCCGCCAGGTTGCCGTCGCCGCCAATCAGAAAGACCGTGTTCAGCCCTTCGGGAACGTCGCCCGATTCGCGTAGCGCGTCGAGCACCGACGACACGATTCCGGTCTCGGGAACCGCCACGAACTCGGTGGTCATCATGCCGCCCGCCGTGTCCCCGTCGAACTCCAGCAGTTCGGAAACTTCGGTTTTCGGCTCCGCTTCCATCTCCTCGAGGATCTCCGCGCTGGTTTCCTCCCCCATTTCGGCAAGCGCGTCGGCGGCCGCGCCGGCCGACATCTCCTCGAGGATCTCGGCGGCTTTCCCGGTCTCGAGCGACTCGAGGATGCTCGCCTGGATCTCGGGCTCCACCTCGGTCAGGGTGTCCGCCGCGACTTCGCTGTCCAGGGCTTCGATCAGCGCCTCGCGATTATCGGGGCTGAGCTCTTCGACGATGTCGGCGAGGTCCGCCGGGTGCATGTCCTCGAGGATCTTCGTGGTGATGTTCAACCGCAGCCGGCGCTGCGGATCGGGTTCCAGGATATTGGTGAGCTTCCATGGAATCGAGCTGACGGCGATCGGCCGCTGCATCCGCCGGATCCAGCGCGGGGGCAATCCCTGGAACAGCCGCCGGACCACGCTTCTCAGTCCGACGTCCACTTCCATCACCCGCAGTTCGCGCCCTTCGCCGACCTCGAACGTCACATCGGTGACGCGCACCACCTTGCGGCCCTGCGCGTCGATGATCTGCTGATCCAGCAGATCGCGCACCAGACGCAACGCGTACTCGTCGGCGTGGTGCGGCGTGAGCAACTCCTCACGGAGGTGGATGCCGCGCAACGAGATGGACGCCACCTGATCGTGCCGGAAGGTCATCCACGTCCAGCCCCCACCCCCGCCGATCATGTACCGGTCCACTCGCTCGGGGTCGACGAGGGGAAGCAGGGCCGCTTCCCGGATTTTGCCGATACGTTTCCCCTTCAGGTCGTAGACGACCAGACCCACGAGCTCCGTGAGGTAGAGATGCGTTTCGGCCATCCAGGGGGTTCCACGGCGAATCCAGCTTCCACTATAGCGGCCCGATGTCCGGTTGGAAACGGCGGGGCGGCGCCGATGCGGTAAATTTAGGGTTCCATGACAAAATCGATCGCACTCATCGGGAGCGCCCTGCTCCTGGTTTCGAGCTGCTCCAATTCCGGATCCAAGAGCGGCTACACGGGCGAAAAAGCGAAGGCGCTCCCACCCGCGGAGGCGCTGAAGAGCTTGAAGCTCAGCGAGGACTTTCACGTCGAGACGTTCGCCACCGAGCCCAACACGATGGATCCGGTCGACATCACGTTCGATGAGCGGGGGCTCGCCTACGTCGTCGAGATGCGCGATCTGCCCGACGATCCGCCCAAAGGAAAGCCCGCGCGCGGCCGCATCAAGATGCTCGAGGATACCGACGGCGATGGCAAGGCCGACAAGTCCACGCTCTTTGCCGAGGATCTGCTCCAATCGAGCGGCCTGATGGCCTGGAACGGCGGACTGATCGTGTGCGCGTCGCCCGACATCCTGTTCATGAAGGACACCGACGGCGATGGCAAGGCCGACGTCCGCGAAGTTTGGTTCACCGGCTTCTTCCACGGCAATCCGGAGGCGCACATCACCAATCCGCGGCTGGGCCCGGACAATTGGATCTACTTCGCCAACACCGGCAACGAGGGCAACGTCACGTCGCCGAAGAACCCCAAGCATCCCGCCGTGCAGATCCGCGGCAACGACTTCCGCTTCCACCCAATGACGTTCGAATTCGAGCCCGCCGCCGGCAACGCCCAGTACGGCGTCGCCATGAGCGACTGGGGCGACCGCTTCATCTCGCAGAACACGACGCACCTGCGCCACGTGGTGCTTTCGCGGCCGTATCTAGCCCGCGCGCCGATGCTCGATCCCGGCGCGGTGGCCGCCGATCCCTACGAGGGGCGCAAGCGCGACATGTGGCCGCTGACCGAGCCGCAGGAGTGGCGCGTGATCCGCACCAAGCTGCGCAACGAGCGCTTCCAGGAGTTGAAGAACGGACGCACGGAGATCCTGGCGGGATCGTTCACCGGCGCCACCGGCGGCACCATGTATCTGGGCGACGCCTGGCCCGCGGAATATCAGGGCAACATCTTCACCGGGGAGGTCAACGGCTGCCTCATCCGGCGCGATATCCTCACGCCCGATGGCGTCACGTTCAAGGCGGCTCCGCCGAAAGAGGGTGTCGAATTCCTGGCGTCCACCGATCAGTGGTTCCGCCCCACCAACTTCACCAACGCGCCCGACGGCAACCTGTACTTCACCGACATGCAGAGACAGGTGATCGAGACTCCGGTATCGATACCGGAGGAACTGCGAAAGCACATCGACTTCTACAAGGGCGACGATTTGGGGCGCGTCTACCGGATCGTGTCGAACAAGCCTCGCGCACAGCGCGGCCTGAAGCCCGATTTCGACGGAAAGACCGGCGCGGACATCGCCAAGTACCTCGAGCACGGCAACGGCTGGCATCGAGTCACCGCGCAGCGCCTGTTGCTGGAACGCCAGGACAAATCGGCGATTCCGGCGTTGAAGGAACTGGCGGCCAAGAGCGCTTCGGGTCCGGGGCGGCTGCGCGCGCTGTATCTGCTGCGCGAGTTCGGCGCCTTGGACGCGGCCGCCGTGAGCGCGGCGTTGAAAGACTCCGAGCCGCGGGTGCGCGAGCACGCCATCGCATTGGCGGAAGCGTTCCCGGCGCTGGAACGCGAGGTGCTGGCGATGATGAAGGACCCGGCGCCGCGCATTCAAATGCAACTCGCCATGAGCCTGGGCAACTTCAAGTCCGGCGCGGCGAAGGCGGCGGTGGTCGACATCGCGGCGGCGAACATGAAGGATCGCTGGATCCGCATGTCGGCGCTGTCCTCGGCGGCGGACGCGCCCGCGGCGTTCCACAAGGCGCTGCTCGCGAAGAACGTGGAGGTTCCGCGCGACATGCTCACCGCGATCGGCGCGCTGGTGGGGGCTCGCAAGAATTCCGCCGAGATCCAGGCCTTCGTGTCCGCGCTGGCGGGCGGCAAGTCGCCCGAGGCGGGGCTGCGGGGCGCCGCCAACGGACTGCGGCTGGCGGGCGCGAATCAGTTGCCAGGCGCGGGGATGGAAGCGGCGCTCTCGCCTTATCTGAACTCGGGCATGGATGCCGCCTGGGACGTGGCGCGTTATTTCGAATTGAAGGCGCTCATCGACCGAGCCTCCAAGGAGGCTGTGTCGGAAGCGGCGCCGGTGAAGCAGCGCGCGCTCGCCGTGACCGCGTTGCGCGGAGCGACGGCGGCCGCGGCGATTCCATTGCTGGACAGAGTGCTGGCGTCGAACCCGCCCGCCGACGTGCAGACCGCCGCGGTGCTCAGCCTGTCGTCGTTCGCCGATCCGAAAGTGGGTCCGGCGCTGTTGTCGCACTGGAAGTCGTATAGCCCGGACGCGCGGTCCAAGGCCGTGGGCGCGATGCTCGCGCAGAAGGATCGCGTGCCGCAGTTGCTCGAGGCGCTCGAGAACCAGAAGGTGGAACTGGCGATGGTGGAGGTGGCGGCGCGCAACCGCATGCTCGAGTCGAGCGATCCGAAGATCGTGGAGCGGGCGAGGAAGCTGTTGCAGTCGGCCGGAGGCGATCGCGCCAAGGTGACGGCGGCGCACAAGGACGTGCTCGAAATGGCGGGCGACCGCGAACGCGGCAAGGCGGTGTTCGAGGAGAACTGCGCCAAATGCCATTCGCCGCGCAAGCAGGGCGGACGCGTGGGCCCGGATCTTTCCGGGATCAACATGAAGTCGAAGGACGAACTGCTCGAGGCGATGCTGAACCCGAGCGCGGCGATCGAGCCCCGTTTCGTGAACTATCTGGTGACCACCAAGGACGGCCGCATGTACGACGGGCTGCTCGCTTCGGAAACCGCCGGAGCGCTGACCCTGCGGGGCGGATCCGAGGAGGATGTGACCGTGGCCCGCGCCAACATCGTCGAGATCCGCTCGTCCACGATCTCGCTGATGCCGGAGGATCTCGAGAAGTCGATGAACAAGCAGGCGCTGGCGGACGTGATCACCTACCTGCGCGGCGGGTTGTAGCGGCGCCCTCCGGCGCGGCGAGTTCGAGCATCAGGTCGCGAAGCGGAGTGACGATCACTCCGTTCGCGGCCCGGTAGCGTTCCTCGCCCGGATAGACGGCGAACTTGTGCGTCGCGCCGATATCCTGGCAGCCGTAGTGGAAGCCTTTGCCGGGCAACGGACTTCCGGTGGAGAGCTTCACTTCGATCGCCCAGCGGCTCGCCGGGCCGCCGTCCAGCACCAGGTCGATCTCCGCGCCGGCCGACGTCCGGTAGAAGTGCGCCGAATGTTTGAAACGCACGGCATTGAGAATGTTCTCGATGACGAAGCCTTCCCAACTCGCGCCGGCGACGGGGTGGCCCAGCAGATCCTCGAGGCCGCGGATGCCCAGCAGCGCGTGGAGCACGCCGGAATCGCGCACGTAGACCTTCGGGGCGCGCACCAGCCGCTTGCCTTCGTTCGACTCCCAGGGGAGCAGGCGGCGAACCAGCAGCAGGTCCACCATCAGATCCAGATAGCGCGCGACCGTCTGTCCGCTGACGCCGAGAGATCCGGCCAGCTTCATGGCGTTCAGGATCTGGCCGTGGTTGTGGGCGAGCATCCGCCAGAAGCGGTCGAGCGTTTCGGCGGGGATGCGGGGGCCGAGAGCCGGTATGTCGCGCTCGAGGTAGGTTCGAATGAACGAGTCGCGCCACTCGAGGCTCTCCCGGTCGCCGGCGGCGAGGAAGCTGTCGGGGAAGCCCCCGCGCACCCAGAGCGTGCGCGCGGAGCCGCCGGTTTCGAGCAGATCGAAAGGGGCAAGCTCGGTGTATGCGATCCTTCCCGCGAGAGACTCGCTGGACTGCTGGAGGAGATCGAGCGAGGCGGACCCGAGCAACAGGAACTGTCCGGTTCGCATGCCCTTGCGCTTGCGGCGGTCGATGATTCCGCGCAGTGGCGCGAACAGTTCGGGGACGCGCTGCACTTCGTCGAGGATCGCCAGTTCGCCTTCGTGCGCGGCGAGGTAGGTCTCGGGATCGGAGATCTTGGCGAGATCGGACGGCAGCTCGAGATCCAGGTAGACGGACGGTCGGCCTTCGGCGATCGTGTGCGCCAGGGTGGTCTTGCCGCACTGCCGGGGTCCACAGAGGGCGACCGCGGGAAAACGCTCCAGCAGTCCGGCGATCCGGGCGTCCAGGCGTCTCTCGATCATGCCTTTAGGCTACCACGAACCTAGCAAATCTTCCACGCCGTGGAGAGATTGCTAGGTTCCTGGCCTTCGAACCTAGCAAATCTTCCACGCTGTGGAGAGATTGCAAGGTTCGGGTTAAACGTTCTTGACGGGCCGCGCGCGGCCTCCCGGCTGTCCGTACCGGTGCCGGACCGCGGTGAACTTGCCCTTCCCGTACTCGCCCACGTCGACCGTCCCGGTGATCGCGTCCCCCTGCGCCTTGCCCTCGAAATCGTAGCCGATGCGCGTGCCTTCGTAAGCGTGCGAACTCCGCGCCATCACCGTGTCGCCCTCCACCGAGCCCCGCAGATCGCTTTTCAGGAACTCGCCCATGTGCGATCCAGCCAGGGTGGCTCCCTGCTGCTCGAGGAACATCGTGTGGTGCGCTTTGCCCACCACGTATTCGATGGTCACGTCCCACTGCCCGCCGACGTTGACCGAAGGGGCCGCCGGAGGCGCGACAGGGCTCTTCGCGGCGGTGGACAGCACCTCGCGAATGCGAGCCGCCGCCACCTTTTCGTCGCCCGGCATCATCATGTACGGCATCACCGTAAGGGAACTGGCCGCCGCGCCGCCGAGCCGGGTTCCACTCGATCCGCCCATCACGATCCGGGGCGTTCCGGTGTACAGCAGCTTCTCCACCTCGCCGCCGGTGAGCCCCATCTTCTCGCCGTCCCAACGAATCACCAGCCGGGGCGCGTTGTTCGACAGGCCTTCCGGCTGCAGGACCTCGGTGGTCACGCCATCCACCTTGACCGCCTCGTTGGAAATCGTGTCCAGCCACTTCTCCCACATCTGCCATTCGGCCGCGTGGTCGCGCTTGACCCAAGCCTCGACAGCGGCCAGCATTCCCATGATCTCTTCCTTGCCGCACTTCATCGGACGGCCGAAGGAATGGTGCGGCGCGCTGTGAATCCACGCCGCCTGGATGAGATCCTTGCGGCCGAGAAGCAAACCGGCGGTCTGCGGACCGCGCAGACACTTGCCGCCGCTGTAGGCGACCAGGGTCGCGCCCGCGTTCAGATGCACGTTCGGGATGGTGAGCCGTTCGGCGGCGGCGTCCACCAGAACCGGAACGTTGTGCTGTTTCGCGATTCCCGACACATTGGAAATCCCGAGCGGCCCATTGTCGCCCGGACCCGCCAGGATCATCACCATCGCGGTCTTGGCGTTGAACGCGTTGATGAGCTCCTCCCGAGTCGCTACCGTGATCATTTTGCCGCCGGCGCCGCGAACGGCGTGATCGTACACGTTGCGCGAATAGGCGGGCGCGATCACCTCGTTCCTCAGTCCCTCCGAGTGCGGCAGCCGCTGGAGCCTTTCCGGATCGGCGCCCGCGATACAGGCCGCCGTGGCGTGCGAGAGCGCCGCGGCGCAGCCGGCCGATACCATGCCCCACTCGGCCTTGGTCAGTTCGGCGAGGCGCTTGCCGACTGCGTCCATCAGTTCGTCGAGGTGGACGTAGTGGCGCGACGCCTGATCCATGGCCGCCTTTACCTCGGGCAGCGACTGCGAACCAGAGATGATCGTGAAAGTGCCTTTGCAATTCACGATCGGAGTGACGCCGATGGACTCGTAGATGTCCGGTCCCACCTTGAGTTCCGCCGCGCCCAGCCGGCCGGCGATGGATTGAAACGCGGCCGCGATAGCTCCGCCGCGGAAGAGATCGCGGCGGTCGAAGCGGTTCCCGAAGATACGCTCTAGCATGATGACGATGCTAACGCCGGGAGCCGGCCGCGCGCAACAGGAGCGCCGCTATGCCGCGGCGGGCTTGGGCGCGTATTGACGGCGCACCAGGAACAGATAGCAGAACACGCCGAGCACCAGCCAGAATCCGATCGCCTTGATCGGCGCGTCGAAAGCTCCGGTCCGCTGGATCAGCCAACCGGTCAGCCAGGGCGCCACGATACCGGCCAGGTTCGCGGCCGTGTTCTGGATGCCCACCACCAGCGCGATGCTGCCACCGGGAATCAGCGTCTGTGTCAGCGCCCAGTAGTTGGCGGTGGCGAGCCCCAGTCCGCACAGCGAGAACACGGTGAAGAAGATCATCACCTGTTGCGAGTCCGTGAAGACGCTGATCGTCTGGGTGGAGGCCATCACGAAGCCCGCGATGGTGAAGCCCTTGCGCACGTTCACCGGATCCCGGCCCGCGGCGATCATCCGGTCCGCCGCCCAGCCGGCCAGCGCGGCCACCGCGGCCATGCCGCCGAACGAGACGCCCGCGTACCAGCCCATCGACGTGATCGACATGCCGTGCTTTTCCTTGAAGTACAGCGGCATCCACGTCATGCAGTAGTAGACGAAGTACATGTAGCAGTACGTGCCGACGATGGTGCCCCACATGACCGGGCTCCGGAGGATCTGCCCGGTGGTGACCTTGGCCGCTTTCTGCGCGGCGCTCTCGGTCCGTTGCGACCGCGGCAACGCGGCGATGTCGCTGCCCTTGACCAGCGTCATCCACGGAATCAGCCAGACCAGGCTGGCGATGCCGACACTGACGAACATGATCTGCCAGCCGTAGTCCTTCACCAGATACGCCGAAATCGGCAGCCCGATCGCCGGGCCGATCTTGGTTCCGGTCATATAGAGCCCCACGGCGAGACCGCGTTGGCGCTCGGCGAAATGCATGCTGATGTAGCGCATGCTCGACGGCGTGACCACCGATTCGCCCACGCCGATCAGCAGCCGCATCGCCACCAGCGCCCACAGCCCGGTCATCATCGGCGTAAGGGCGGAAGATACGGACCAGAGCAGGAATCCGAAGAAATACGGCCACCGCACGCCCACGCGATCCACCAGCATGCCCGACGGGATCTGGAACAGCGTGTAGGTCCAGAAGAAGGCCGAGAAGGCCATGCCCTGCTGTTCCTTGTCGAGCGAGAATGTCTTCGAGATATCGGGCATCGCCGAAGTCAGGTTCACGCGATCCAGGTACGCGATCACCATGCCGAGGCTCAGCAGGCCGACCACCCACCACCGGCGGTCGCTCCACGATACGCCGGCCGCAGCGGCCGCGGCGGCCTTGGCGGAGGGATTGGGTAGAGTGGCGCTCACGCGGCGGCTCCGCGGTCGAGCCGCGTCAGATCGCCGCCCTCGATCGACGGGCACCAGAACTTCTCCACGTGCTCGATGATGAGGTTCGTGCCGCGCTCATGGCTCACCCACGGCGCCTGGCGCGGATCGTACATCGCGTCGGTGAGGTCGCGCGCCAGCACCACGCCGATTCCCAGCCTGGTCAATTGGCGGATACCGAATGGCCGGCCGAGCACGCACATGTTGGTATGCACGCCCATCATCACGACGTTGCGCACGCCTTCCTGGACGAAAAAGTTGTAGATCTCGCCGCCGGAGTCACTGATGCCGTCGCGCGCGTCGATCGCGATATCGGGGTGCTGGCGGTTGAATACGCGCACGCGGTCTCCCACGCGATCGTCGTCGCAAGGTTCAGTGGCGTCGTCCACCGGAAGAGCCGCTTCGTCCTTCGGGTCCAGATAGCACCACTTGGCGATCGGCACGGGCGGCTTCGCGTCCCTGGCGTCTTTCATGCGCTTGCGTTGCGGCATGCCTTCGTACTGGTCCATGGTTCCGCTGGGCGCGTGGATCACGCGGACGCCCAAGGCGCGCGCGCCGGCCACCACGCGGTTCATGTGGGGGATCATCACCGTCAGCCGCCGCGCGGAGCTCTTGCAGTAGTGGTCGTTCCACATGTCGCAGATGATGATGGCGGTTTCCGATGGCCGCCAGAGCAGATCCTGCGTGAGGGGAAGGCCTTGCCTCCGGGTGCGCGCGCGCAGACGAAGCACGCCGGACGGCGATGTTTGCGAGGTCGCGATGGACGCGGCCAGCGATCCGAGCAGAGTCCTGCGGGTGATCATAATGGAGGCATTGTACCAGGGCGCCGTACACTGGAGAATCCCCATGAAGACCATCGTTCTCGAGGAACCCGGCCGGTTCGTGTTGACCGAGACCGAGCCCCCGGCCGCTCCCGGCCCCGGCGAAGTCGCGGTGTGGGTGCGCAGCATCGGCATCTGCGGCACCGATCTGCACGCCTTTCGCGGCAAACAGCCCTTCTTTTCTTATCCACGCATTCTCGGCCACGAACTCGGCGTCGAGATCGCGGCCATTGGAGACGGCGTCACCGGACTCGCGCCGGGGGACCGTTGCGCGGTCAATCCGTACATGCACTGCGGCGAATGTGCACCGTGCCGGCGAGGCAAGACCAACTGCTGCACTGTCCTGAAAGTGCTCGGCGTGCACGTGGACGGCGGAATGCGCGAGTCCATCGTGCTTCCCGCCGCGCACGTCTACAAGAGCGGGAAGCTGACGCTCCGGCAGTTGGCGTTGGTGGAGACGCTCGGGATCGGCGCCCACGCGGTGGGACGATCGGACGTGCAGCCCGGCGAGCGGACTCTGGTAATCGGCGCCGGTCCGATCGGCTTGGCCGCGCTCGAGTTCCTGCGGATCGAAGGCGCGGATCTGGCGTTGCTCGAAACCAGCGAGAACCGGCGGCGGTTCGCGGCTTCCGCGTTCCCCGGCATTCGCCTCTACTCGAATCTCGACGAAGCCGCCGCCAACGCGGATGCAACGCTGGTGTTCGACTGCACCGGGAACCCGGCGTCGATGCATGCGTCGTTCAAACTGCCGGTGAACGGCGGCAAGCTGGTATTCGTCGGCCTCTTCCCCGGCGACGTCACGTTCCACGACCCCGAGTTTCATCGCAAGGAACTGACGCTGCTGGCGAGCCGCAACGCGCGGCCGGACGAACATCGCCGCATCGTCGCGCTGCTCGAGGAAGGACGCATCGATACCACGCCGTGGATCTCGGAAACCGCGCCGGCCATGGAGATCGTGGAGCGCTTCCCCCGTTGGCTCGACGTATCGGCCGGGGTGGTAAAAGCCGTGATCGAATTCTGAAGGAGTCTCTTTCTACTCAATGTCAAACGTCAGGAATTTCATGGATCTGAGCGGCCGCGTGGCCGTGGTGGCGGGAGGAACGTCGGGCCTGGGCCGTGTGATCGCGGTGGGTCTGGCGCAGGCCGGCGCGGACGTGGTGGTTACCGGCCGGCGCGAGAATCTCATCGACGAAGTAGCGCAAGAGATCGAGGCCGCGGGACGCCGCACCTTTCGGCTCGCGGCCGACGTATTGAACCGCGACTCGATGGACCGCCTGCGCGACGGCGTGCTCGCCGAGTTCGGCCACATCGACATCGTGCTCAACGCGGCCGGGCGCACCGTGCGCAGGCCCACCGTGGAACAGCCGGTGTCCGAGTTCCAATCGATCATGGACACCAACCTCACCGGAACGCTGATCTCCTGCCAGTGCTTCTACGAAGCGCTGGTGAAAAGCGGACACGGCCGCGTGATCAACATCGCGTCGCTCAGTTCGTTCGTCAGCCTGAAGGAAGTGGCGGCGTACGCCGCGTCCAAGGCGGCGGTGTTGTCGCTCACCAAGAGCCTGGCGATCGAGTGGGCGCCGAAGGGCATCAACGTGAACGCGATCGCGCCCGGCGTATTCCGCACCGAGTTGAACGCGGCGCTGCTCGACGGCACCGATCGCGGGCGCGAGTTCCTGCTGCGCACGCCAATGAAGCGCTTCGGGCAACGCGAAGAGTTGATCGGCGCGGCTGTGCTGCTCGCCTCCGGCGCCGCCAGCTTCATCACTGGCGAGTGCATTACCGTGGATGGCGGATTCCTTTGTTCGGGAGTAAACTCATAAGCGCCATGCGCGCGATTTCGATTCTGCTCGGATTAGGTTCGCTGGCGTTCGCCGCCGAACCCATCCGCGTCCAACTCACCACGGGCGGCCACGCGCACGATATTTCGTTCTACGGCGTGTTGGAAGGGCAGCGGGATTTCCGGATCAACGTGAATCCGCATCCATCGGCGTTCCGGCGGGACCTGCGAAAAGACGTCGACGTGCTCGTCGTCTACGACATGGTGGACGTCAATGACGAGGCGCAACGAACGCGGCTGCGCGACTTCCTCGAATCGGGCAAAGGACTGGTGGTGCTGCATCACGCGCTGTGCGGCAACTGGCAGTGGAAGTGGTGGTACGAGGAAGTGGTGGGCGGACGCTATCTGATGAAGGACGAGGGCGCGCTGCCCAAGTCGAAGTTCAAACACGACGAGGACATGAACGTCACGCCCGCCGCCAAGCATCCGGTGCTCGCCGGCATCGGTCCGTTTCGCGTGCACGACGAAACCTACAAGGACATGTGGATCTCGCCGAAGAGCACCGTCCTGCTGAAGTCGGACAATCCCACCGGCGATCCGCAGGTGGCTTGGATCGGGCCGTACCGCGCCTCCCGCGTGGTGGCGATCCAGTTGGGGCACGGGCCCGAAGCGCACCGCCTCCCCGAATACCGCGCGTTGGTGGCCAACGCGATCCGCTGGGCGGCGGGCCGCGGTTCGGACTAGGAACGGCGTCCAGCGCAATGGCGGAACCACAAGACGTCACGGTGCTGCTCCACAAGTGGAGCCAGGGCGACCAGGAGGCGTTGGGCATTCTGACGCCCATCGTCTACCGGGAACTGCATCGCATCGCTTCTGGCTATCTATCGCGCGAGAACGCCTCGCACACGCTGCAGCCGACCGCTCTCATCAACGAGGCGTACATGCGGCTGGCGCGGCAGGACGGCTTCGACTGGAAGAACCGCGCGCAGTTCTACGGCATCGCGGCGAATCACATGCGGCAGATCCTGGTGGATCACGCGCGGCGAAAGCTGGCCCGCAAGCGCGGCTCGGGGGCCAAGGCGGTGGCGCTGGACGCGGCCATGGAGATCGGCTCGGCGCCCGACGAACTGGTGGTGGCCCTCGATGACGCGTTGCGCGAGTTCGCCGCGATCGACGAGTTGAAGGCGCGGCTCATCGAACTGCGCTATTTCGGCGGACTCACGCTGGAGGAGGTTTCGGACGTGCTCGGCATCGCCGTCAACACGGCGCGCAAGTACGAACGCCTGGCTCACGCGTGGCTGGGCCAGTATCTGCGAGCGCCCGCGTGACGCCCGAACTCTGGAAGCGGATCGAGGAACTGTACTTCGATGTCTCCGAGCGGCCAGAGTCCGAGTGGGCGGCCGCGCTCGAGTCCGCCGATCCACTGTTGCGCGCGGAAGTAGAGAAGCTGTTGCGGGAGGACGGCGCCGCGCCGGCTCTGTTCGCGGGCGCGGTGCGGCAAGTCGCGCGATCGGCCACTGCCTCCAAGGAAGGCCGCCGCATTGGGTCCTACCGCCTGGAGCGCGAACTCGGCCGCGGCGGCATGGGGACCGTTTATCTGGCGTATCGCGACGACGACCAGTTCAAGAAGCAGGTGGCGCTGAAGCTGCTTCGCCAAGGCCTCGAGGACCAGATGTCGCTGGCGCGATTCCGCGCCGAACGCCAGTTTCTGGCGCTGCTCGACCATCCCGGCATCGCGCGGCTGCTCGACGGCGGCGCGACCGAGGACGGGCTACCGTACCTGGTCATGGAGTACGTGGACGGATCGCCGCTGGGCGAGTACGCCGCTCGCGAGAAGCTGGGCACGGCCGCGCGGCTGCGACTATTCCTGCGCGTGTGCGACGCCGTTCAGTACGCGCACCGCAACCTCATCGTGCATCGCGATCTGAAGCCCGCCAACATCCTGGTACCCGCGCGGGGCGAACCGAAGCTGCTCGATCCGTCCCGATCGCCAGTCACCGTGGTGGAGACATCCACCGGCTGGCACATGATGACGCCCGACTACGCCAGCCCCGAGCAAGTGCGGGGCGAGCCCATCACCGTGGTTTCCGACGTGTACTCGCTCGGCGCGGTTCTCTACGAATCGCTCACCGGACACCGTCCGCACGAGTTGAAGAGCCACGATCCCCTCGAGGTGGCCGAGTCCGTCTGCCGCAAGGAGACGCGGCCGCCCAGTCACCATCTGCCGGAGTTGCGCGGCGATCTGGACACCATCGTCTTGAAGGCCATGCACAAGGATCCGGCGCGCCGCTACGATTCCGTGGATCGGCTGGCGGACGACATCCGGCGTCATCTCGACGGACGCCCTGTGTTAGCGCGGCCCGACACGATCGCCTACCGCTTGGGGAAGTTCGTGCGGCGCAACTGGCTGGGAGTTGCCGCGGCGGCGGTGTTCGTGACAGGACTGGCGGCGTCCACCGCGGTCGCGGTGCATCAGGCTCGCGTCGCGCGGGCGCAACTCGACAACGTGCGCAAGCTGGCCGGCGAACTGCTGTACCGGGTGAACCGCGAGATCGTGGTGCTGCCCGGAGCGATCCCCGCGCGGCAGGCCATCGTGGCCACGTCGATTCAATACCTCGACGAGGCCGCCAAGACCAGCGGTGGCGATCCGAAGCTGGTGGTGGAACTGGCGATGATGTACGAGACTTCGGGCAATCTTTATGGCGGCGCGGGTACGGCCAACCTCGGCAAGCCGAAGGAGGCGATGGAGACCTATGGCAAAGCCATTGCGATGTGCGAGGAGTTCCGCCGCCGGCACGGAACCGACTACTCGGTGCTGCGCGCGCACGGGCTGCTCCATACGCGCCGGGCGGCATTGAGAAGCCGCATGGGCGACGTGGAAGGCGCGATCGCCGGCTTCAAGGCGTCGAAGGATCTGCTCGAGGACGCCAGCCGCATCGGCGAAGCTCCGGTCAAGGAACTGCACGAGCTTTACGGATTCCTCGGCGCCGCCGAAGTACGCGCGGGCCGGCCAAAGCAGGCCATCGCCTCGTTCGAGAAGACGATCGAACTGGCGAAGAGGTGGGCGGCGATCGACCGCGACCCGAAGAGCGAACGTAGCGTCGCGGCGTCGTACGCGAAGATGGGATCGGCTCAGCGCGCCTCGGGCGGCTTCGCGGCGGCGCTGGCGAGCCTGGACAAGGCGATGGATGGGACCCGGAAGCTCATCGCGGCGGAGCCGGAGAATGCGCGGCTGAAGCGCGACCTGGCGATCGAACTCGTCGATGTGGGGTTGGCTCTGGGCGCCGCGGACGAGCCGTCGCTTGGGCGCTATCGAGACGCCGTTCCCAAATTCGACGAGGCCATCGCGGCGATCGAGGCGGCCGCCAGGGATTCCAAGGACGCGCGCGGCGCGGAGACGCTCGCCGAGTTTCTACTGATCCGTTCGCGAACCTTGGTGGAGACCGATCCGGCGCGCGCGGCGGCGGAGTACACGCGCGCGGAGCAACTCATCGCGGGACTGCCCGAGGCGGCCCGCGCGTCGGTGTTCCTGCGGAACGCTCCTCTCGATATCGGGTATGGACGCGCGCTGCTCGACGCGAAGGCGGGACGCCCGGCGGACGCGGAGGCGCGGCTGGAACGGCTGATCTCGTCTCGCGCCCCGGACGGCGGCGCGGAAGAAGCGGTGGCGCGGGCGTGGACGGCGTTGTCGGTTTTGCGCGCGGCGGCCGGCAAGAGCGGCCCGGCGCGGGAAGCCGCCGGAAGGGCGGTCGCGATTCTCCAGCCGCTGGCCGCGGCCAAACCGGAATCGGACGCGATCCGGCAGGCGTTGGAGCGGGCTCGCGAGGCCGGGCGCTGATGCCGGAACTCCCCGACGTTACCGTCTACGTGGAAGCCATCGCGGCGCGAACGATGGGCGAACCCATATCGGCCGTCCGCCTGGGAAGTCCGTTTCTCGTGCGCACCGTGGACCCGCCAGTGAACGCCGTCGCCGGCCGTAGAGTGACACACGCGCGGCGCATCGGCAAGCGAATCGCGATCGGCGTCGATAGCGGCGATTGGCTGGTCATCCACCTGATGATCGCCGGGCGGCTGCACTGGAGCGAGAGGCGTCCGAAGGTGGATGGGCGGCGCAATCTGATGTCGATCGACTTCGCGGCTGGCAGCCTGTGGCTGACCGAGGCCGGCGCGAAGAAGCGCGCCTCGGTCCACATGGCGGGCGGAGAGGCGGCGTTGCTCGCGCTGGATCCGGGCGGGCTCGAACTGGCGGACGCCACGCCGGAACGCTTCGCCGCCGCGTTGCGCGCGGAGAACCACACGCTGAAGCGCGCTCTCACCGATCCACGGACTTTCAGCGGGATCGGCAACGCGTACTCCGACGAGATCCTGCACCGCGCGCGTCTGTCGCCCATCGCGCACACTCACAAGCTCACGGCGGAGGAGATCGAGCGGCTGCGGCTGGGGACGATCGAGTCGATGAGCGAGTGGACCGCCCGTCTTCGCGAACAAGCCGGCGGCCGGTTCCCCGAAGGCGTGACCGCGTTCCGCGAGGAGATGGCGGTGCACGGACGATTCGGGAAGCCATGTCCACGCTGCGGCGATCCGGTACAGCGGATCCGCTACGCCGCCAACGAAACGAACTACTGCCCGCGATGCCAGACCGGCGGCGCGCTTCTGGCCGATCGCGCGCTGTCCCGGCTGTTGGGCAAGGACTGGCCACGATCGCTCGAGGAACTGGAAGCGCTCAAACGGCGGTAGCCGTCCGCGGGCCGCTACACTAGTGGTATTGTGGCCGAACCGAAAAGCGCTGGCATTCATCTTCGCGACGGTGTTTCTGGACCTGCTGGGAGCGGGCATCCTGCTTCCGGTGATCCCGTTTCTGGTTCGGCCGTACCGCACCGACGCGACCACGGTGGGCCTGCTGAGCCTGGCATTCTCCGCCGCGCAGTTCGTCGCGACACCGATCCTGGGCGGGCTCTCCGACCGGCATGGACGGCGCCCGGTATTGCTGCTGAGCATCCTCGGTTCGGCGCTCGGGTACGGTCTGTTCGGTATCGGCGGATCGCTGGCTGTGCTGTATTTCTCGCGCCTGCTCGACGGATTCACGGGCGGGAACATCTCCACCGCGCAGGCGTTCATCGCGGACATCTCGGCGCCGGAGGACAGGGCAAAGAACTTCGGACTGATCGGAGTGGCGTTCGGGTTGGGGTTCATGATCGGACCGGCGGCCGGCGGCGCGCTTAGCCAGGTGAGCCTGCAGGCTCCCGCCTGGGCCGCGTGCGCGCTCGCCACCGTTACGACGGTTTTTGGCTATTTCGCGCTGCCCGAGTCGCTCCCACCGGAGAAGCGGCGGCGCGACCCCATGCGGGCGCGCGACTTCAATCCGTTCCTCATGATCGGGCAGATGTTCATCCGCGTGGGCATGGCGCCGCTGCTGCTGGCGGTGTTCGCGTTCAACTTCGCCAATAGCGGTATGCAGTCGAACTTCGCCGTTTTCACGAACGCGCGGTGGAGATTCGGCCCGGCGGAGACCGGATGGGTGCTGGCGATGGTCGGCGTGATGGCCGGGGTCACCCAGGGATGGCTGGTGCGGCGGCTGATGCCCCGGTACGGCGAGCGGCCGCTGACGCTGGTGGGTCTGGCGTGTAGCGCGGCGGGCTTCGTGGGAATCGCCGCGGCGCCCGGCATCGCGCCGTTTCTCGGCGCAACGATGCTGATGACGGTGGGGATGTCCTTGGCGGGTCCACCGCTAACCAGTCTGCTATCGCGCCGCGTGGGTCCTGGGGAACAGGGAGTTCTACTGGGAGCAACCATGTCCGTGGCGAGCCTGGCGCGCATGCTGGGGCCCTATTGGGCAGGCGTGACGTTCGACCACGTCGGCCCTGGCGCGCCGTACTACTCGGGGGCGCTGTGGACGGCCGTGGGACTAGCCCTGGTGGCGAGCGCCACCACGGCGGCGATGGCTCATGCCGCCGGCAGCAACTCGCGGATATCGCCGATCCAATAGTCCGGCGCCCAGCGTTCCATCTCGGCGTGGTTGCCGTAGCCGTAGCGAACCGCGCAGGTCTTCACGCCGGCGCGCCGGCCCGCTTCCATGTCGGGACCGGCGTCGCCGATCAGGAGGCAGTCGCCCGGTTCCACCCGCAAGGCCGCGAGCGAACGGTGGATCACGTCGGGAGCCGGCTTGCTCGGGAAGCCATCGGTGCCCTGCACATGCTCGAAGTATGGGAGCAGCCCGAACATCTCGAGCACGATGCGGGTGGTGGGAGTGCCCTTGGTGGTCGCCGTGGATTTCCGCCCACCCAGTGCCGCCACGGTCTCCACCACGTTCGGATACGGACCGGTGAGGCTGTGGCCGCGCGCGGCATAGACCGTTCGATACTGGACGATCAGATCCTCGCGTTGCGCGGACGAGTATTCCGGAAAGAGATCGGTGAACAGGTCGATCAGATGCCGGCCGATGTACGACCGCAGAAGCTCGAACGGAACGTCCTTGTGCCGCGTGGGCGCCAAGACCGTCTGTACGGCGCCGCAGATGTCGCGGGCGGAGTCGAGGAGCGTCCCGTCGATATCGAACAGATAGACCGGAAAGGCGGGGATCAGGCCGGTTGCGCTCCACCCTCGATGATCGGGCGGACACTGAGGCCGCCGGATTCCGGGCGGATCACGGTCTGCGTCTCCTCCTGCGCTCCGGGGCCGTCACCCGTGGCTCCCGTGGCTCCTGTCGCCTTCGGAGGCTCGGCGGCGATCAGCTTGTGGACTTCGTCGCCGTCCAAAACCTCGCGCTCGAGCAAAGCAAGCGCGATCCGAATCAGCCCGTCGTGGTGCTTCTCGATGACTCCCTTGGCGCGCTGGTAGGCGGCGTCGACCATGCTCCGCACTTCCTCGTCGATCTTCAACGCGGTCTCCTCGGAATAGTCGCGATGCTGGGCGATCTCACGACCCAGGAAGATCTGCTCTTCCTTCTTTCCGAAGCTGAGCGGACCGAGCGTGCTCATGCCCCATTCGCAGACCATCTTGCGGGCGAGGTCGGTGGCGCGTTCGATGTCGTTACCGGCGCCGGTGGTGGTCTGGTTGAGGAAGATCTCCTCGGCGATGCGGCCCGCCATGAGGATGCAAATCTGGCCCTTGAGATAGCTCTCCGAGTAGGAGTGCTTGTCGTCGAGCGGCAACTGCATGGTGAGTCCGAGCGCCATGCCGCGAGGAATGATGGTGACCTTGTGCAGCGGATCGGCGTCGGGCAGCAGGGCCGCCACCAGCGCGTGACCGGCCTCGTGATAGGCGGTGGTCTTCTTCTCCATCGCGCTGAGCATCATCGACTTTCGCTCGGCGCCCATCATCACCT
>SYLY01000400.1 GCA_005808475.1 Acidobacteriota bacterium | reverse complement strand
TCCTCGTCGTAGTTGAGGTCGAGCACGGGCGTCCCAGCCACCACTCCGACGCTTACCGCGGCGACGTGTTCGAGGATCGGGTTCTTGACCACCTGCTTGAACTGGCCCAATTGGCGGACGGCCAGGGCGAGCGCGACGAATCCACCGGTGATCGCCGCGGTGCGGGTTCCGCCGTCCGCCTGGATCACGTCGCAATCGACGATGATGCTGCGCTCTCCCAACACGTCGAGATCGATGGACGCGCGCAGGGCGCGGCCGATAAGCCGCTGGATCTCCATGGTGCGGCCGGACTGCTTGCCACGCACGGCTTCGCGTTGGGTTCGGGTGGTGGTGGCGCGCGGCAGCATCGAGTACTCGGCGGTCACCCATCCGCGGCCGGAACCACGCATCCACTGGGGGACGGCGTCTTCGACCGTGGCCGCGCACAACACGCGAGTGTTGCCGAACTCCACCAGCGCGGACCCCTCGGCGGTGGCGATGTAGCCGGGCGAGATCGAGACTTCACGCAGGCAATCCGGCGCGCGGCCATCGCGTCTGACGCCGTTCATTTGGCGCTCTTCAGGAAGGAATAGAAAAACATGGAAAAAAGGAGAATGCCACCCAATATCAAAATCGAACAGGAAACCAAGCCGGCCATCTTCGGCTTCGCCGCCGCTTTCGCGGCCTTTTTTTCGCGGGACTTGCCCGGCGGTATGAACTTGGCCATTCGTGTCTACTTGAGGCGCTTGGAGACTTGCTGGAAGAACTCGTCCAGCGCGTTCAGACAGGGCTCCTCGAGATCGCGCAGCAGGATCGATACGACGGGACGGCCCTTCTCGGCGAGCGCCATTTGCGTGGCCAGAAACTGCGCCGTGTGATAGCCGGCGGTGTAGCCCGCCGCGGGGATGGACTCTTGCTTTTCCGTCATGATCACGGTGGAAAAGCACTTGCCGTGGCCGATGATCATCTCGTGGTAGGAGTGGTTCATCGCCGGACCTTCGTACACGTCCACCGGCATCTGGAGCCGCGAGCGGAACACCGCGTCGCCGGCCCGTTCCAGGCACCGGCGAACGGCGCGGCCACGCACCGCGAATCGTGTGTCGCCGAAAAAGGTGAGTTCCGCGCTATCGATGCCGCCGGACGCGATCCTGTCGCGAAGCAATGCCGCGTAGATCGAAGCCGCGTCCTTGGCGTCTTCGGCGGAGCCGCCGTTGGTGAAGGGGAAGTGGAGCGACACCCCGCCGCGGTACTTGGCGGTGAAGGCGGGATCCACCATGCGTTTCCACGCCTCGCTTTCGCGGACGCCTCCCGCCGATTCCGCCTCCGTGTGGATGCGGTTGGTGATCGCCTTGTACAACTCGACGCCCGGTTGCGTGACGAAGTTCATGTCGCGCAGATATCCCAGGCCGAAGACCACGTAGTGGACGAACTGCATGTACGCCGACAACGGAGCGCCCTTGGCGATCTTGAGAACGGCCATCGGATAGCCGGCGCGGCGCAACGCGGCGACCTTGGCGGTGTCGGGTCCGGCCTCGCCGGTTCGTTGCACAACGAGGAAAACCCGATCCTGCGCGGAGTCCTTGGGCCGGCGGTAGTTGGCCAGGCGGATCTTCTCGCCCACGGCGATCTTGATCCCGATCGCCTCGCTCTTGCCGAGCGACTCCTCGAAGTCCTGCTTGGTCCATATTCCGGCGCCGCGCCAGGAGCCAGGAAGCAACAGAGTCACCTTGTCGCGCCCCGCTTCCGCCTGCGCCTGCAGGAACGCCGATAGTTGCCACGCCGTTTGCACCGTCTTCGGATCCAGGCGCGCGCCGTCGAGCCAGTGATCCAGGTCCACTCCCGCCAGGCCTAACGGATACAGGCTTCCGCGCGTCATCGGCGCGCTATGGCGTCCGGCCGTCGCGTTGCCGCCGTCGAGTTGCAGTTGCACGCGACGGTAGCCGCGCGCCGAGCCGAACTGGTCCAGCAGCGATCCCGGCAGCGTCATATAGATGAAGTTGGGCTTGCTGTCGACTTCGTGCTTTTCGTACAGCGCGAACAGCTTTTCGAGGTTGACGACGGGCTCGTACGAGGTCATGCCCATCGCCATCCCAACCACCAGCGTGGATTTCAGAATGTCCGGCAGGCCGGCCTTGGCCCGCCGGGTCATGTCCGCGAGGATGCCCTTCAGTTTGGCGGGGTCGGTGGAGTCCAGCACATAAAGCCGAGGGCCCTTGTCCAGCAGTCCGCAGGCCTGGTACATCGCCTTGTCCTCGGCGGACCCGCCCATTCCGGCCCAGATCACGAAGCGGAGCCGCGTCCCGTGGGTATCGCGAATGGCCGCCTTGATCTCCTCGAGTTCGGCCAGCACGCGTCCCGCCCAGTTTCCTTCTTCCTCGGCGCGCCAGGGAAGATGCAGGACGCCGTAGGAATTCTTGGTGACGCGGCCCTCGGAGTCGATCTCGGACCCGAGGGTTATCAAACCATTGCGTTGGGGATCCAGCGACTCCAACCCCTTGCGGCGCACCCTTGCGTCGAGCGCTTTCAGTCGCGCCAGAACATCGTCTTTGGTGAATTGTCGAGCGAGGGTTTCGGAGGCAGGCTGATCCCGGTAGAGCGTGAGGACCACTGAATATTTGTAGCATATCTTTGATGAACCGTTTTAGATTCCTGATCGCGGCGTGGCTGCTGGCATCGTGCGGCGGCGGAGCCAAGCCTCCGGCCATCCCGGAAGAATTGCCTGGCGGCTGGAAGCGCGCATCCCTCTCGACGCCGCCGCCCGAGTCCGCTCCGGAGCTCGCGCGGAGCCTCGGCGTGAAATTGGTCACGGAGGCGGTTTTCTCGGGCCCCGGGAAAATCACCGTGACTTACTACACCATGGGCGCGAGCGCGTCGGCGTTCGAACTGGTCCAGAAATGGAAGCCGGAGCCCGGAGAGGTGTTCCTGTCGGAAGGTCCGCACTTCGTGGTGGCGCGTGGACCGATGCTCGACGGCAAGCCGGTTAAGGAAATCGCCAAGGCGATCGAGACGGAACTGCGCCGGTAGCGTTTTTTTTGAAAGGCCGGTCCGTCCGGCGGCATTCCAATTTTGAACGGAAACTTTGCCGGAGCCCGCGGCGTCCAAACGCTACGTCCGGCGCCGTTCGATTCCAAATTTTGCGTTCAGAGGAGTGTCGCATGAGGCGAATCATGGCCGGAGTGTGTTTGATGGGGCTGGCTGCCCTGTGTTTCGGAGCGAAGGAGCCGCCCGCGGTGGACGCCGCGCGCGCGGTCAAACGCGGCGTCGACTGGCTGGCGTCGGTGCAAGGCGCGGACGGAGGCTGGGGACAAGACGGAGGCGGCACGACCACTGTCCGCCAGGGTGAGCGGCTCGAGACGCAGAGTAACGATGTCGCCAACACGGCGGTGGCGGTGATGGCGCTGGTTCGCGACGGCAGCGGCGTGGATCGTGGGCCGTACGGAAAGCACGTCCGGCGCGGCGTGGAGTTCATTCTTCGCCACGTCGAACAGGCGCCACGGGAGGGCTTGGCGGTGACCAGCGTCAGTGGCACTCAGATTCAGCGCAAGTTGGGTCCGTTCATCGATACGTTTCTGACTTCGCGGCTGTTCGCCGATCTCGACGGGCACATCGCGGACAACACGCTCGCCAAGCGCGTCCAAGCGGCGTTCGGCAAAACGCTCGACAAGATCCAGGCGAATCAGCTCAAGGACGGGAGCTGGAATTTCTCCGGCGGCTGGGCGCCGATTCTCGGTACGTCGATGGCCTCACAGTCGCTGGACCGCGCGAGCGCGAAGGGTTTCCGCGTGGATCGCCAGGTGCTGGCGAGAGTGGACAATTATACCCGCGAGGCGCGCAAGAGCGAAGGCGGGGCGGCGGGCGGCGGCGTGGTAGGAGGGGTTGCCGGCGGTGTCCCGAGGGGCAGGACAGGCTCGGTGGCCGCATCCGCCAGCCCGGTCGCCCTGTACGAGGGCGCGCAGCAACTGGAACAGATGAGCCGGACCGAGTCGGATCGAAAGAAGAACGCGAAGGAGATCTCCGAGTTGAAGTCCAAGCTCGGCGACGCATCCTACGTGCGCGGATTCGGTTCCATGGGCGGCGAGGAGTTCTTCTCCTATCTCAACGTCAGCGATTCACTCAAACGAGCGGGTGGCGCCGAGTGGGAGAAGTGGAACTCGAACATCAAGTCGACGCTCGTCAACCTGCAGAACAACGACGGCACGTGGGCGGGCCATCAGTGCATCACCGGCAGAGTGGCGGTCACCGGCGCCGCGATTCTCACCTTGGCCGCCGAGCGGCCGGAGCGGTAGGTTCGACATGACGCGCCGCGCACTGATGGCGCTGGTGTTGGCACGGTCTTCGGCTCGCGCGAAGGCCGTGCGGCATCTGCTGGCCGCCCAATCGGACGATGGTGGATGGAAGAGCGAAACCTACGGACTGCTGCGGCGGGGAGAGTCGCTCACTCCGCTGGTGCTGACGGCGCTGCTCGAAAGCGGCGAGACCGTGCCGCGCGCGGCCGTGGACCGGGCGGTGGCATTCGTGCGGGCGCGTATCGACAAAGAGGGCGCGTTGGGCCGTAGCGATCCCTTCGCGGTCGACTACCCCAACTACGCCACGTCGCTGGGCGTCCACGCGCTGATCCGCGCCGGCGCGGACGGCTGGCGGCCGATGCTCGCGTACCTGCGCGGCCAGCAGTTCACCGAGGCCAACGGATGGACTCGGGACGACGCCTGCTACGGCGGCTGGGGCGTCGGCGGCGACGTCCGGCGTCCGCCGCACCCGGGGCATGTCGATCTGTCGATGACTCGCTACGCGCTGGAGGCGTTCCAGGCGGCGGGCGCCGCGGCGTCCGATCCAGCGCTCGGGAAGGCGGCCGTGTTCGTGAACCGGCTGCGGAACTCCGATGGGGGCTACTGTTTCTCGACCGTGGTGGAGGACGCCAACAAAGCGGGCTCGGGCGTGAGTTACGGCTCCGCGACTTGCGATGCCTGGCGGGCGTTGCGGATCGTGGGGGCTCCTGCGGATTCGGCTCGCGGGTGGCTGCTGCGGAGGCATCGCGCGGACTCGGTCGCCGGTTTCGAATCGCACCCGGACAAGCGATGGACGCGGGGATTGTTCTTCTACTACGCGGCCGGGTATCCGTTCCCGGACAAGGGGCTGGCGGCGAGGCTGGCGGACGAGCAACGCTCCGATGGATCGTGGCGGAACAGCGAGCCGCTGGTGAAGGAAGACGATCCGCTGATCGCGACGGCGCTGGCGTTGCGAGCTCTGTCGCAGGGTCAGGCGCTGTAGGACACTCGCGGGGCCGGCGCTGCATCGGCGGGGCGCGAGTACGCCAGTTCGACCCGTGCCTTGGCCTGCATTTGCGCCGCCTGGGCGGCGACGGCGCGATCCTGGCCGGACGGTTCGGCGGGTGCGTTGGCCGCGGCGATGATGGCCTGCGCTTTGCGAATGGTTGCGCGGGGATCGCCGGGAACGGCGGAGGTATCGATGCGTACCTCGCCCGACACCGCGTATCGCTTGCCGTCGGGGCCGGTCACGTAGCTGTAGCTAGGTCCGGACGAAGCGTAGGCACCCGCGGCCGACAGGTGCGCTTGCTCGTGAGCTTTCACTTCGCGATCGGTCTTGGCCAGCCGTTGCAATTCGGCCTGAACCGCCGCGACGCCAGAGAGAGAGGAGATGCCGGCCACGGGTGAGTCCTAGACGCACTCATCGTCCGCGTCCAGCGCGCCTTGAGCGAAATTTCGCCGCGATCAGTCGAACACGCGGCGTGTGGGGTCGATCTTGAACCAGCAAAGCGCGCCCAACATGTAGAGCACCCCGGTCACATAGAGCGGCGCGTGCCAACTGTAGCCCCACTGCACCAAGTGGCTTGCCAGGATCGGACAGATGAACGCGCCCACCTGTCCGGCCGTGTTCATCGCCGCGCCGACCACACCCGTGTGGTTGCCGCCGATGTCGAGGATCGTGCCCCAGGCCGCTCCCAACAGGAACGCCGACAGCCCGCCGCCGATCGCGATCAGGATCGCGGAGGTGAGCGGATCTTCCATGCGCGTTCCCACCACCACGAACACGCCCGCCAGGAACAGAGATCCGCCGCCCACCATGGCGCGGCCCTTGCGCAAACCGTATCGCCGCGAAGCCCAGTCCGCCGAGAGTCCGCCGAACAGGTCGGCGAACACGCTGAGCGTCAGCGGCAGTCCGGCGAGCAGCCCGAGCGCGCCCGCGTCGAAGCCCCGTTCGGACTTCAGGTACTTGGGGAGCCACGTGATGTAGAACATGAAGCCGTAGGATTGGGTGAAGTACATGCCGCACAGCGCCAGCACGGTGCCGCTCGAAAGAATCCGCTTCCACAGGTTCCAGTCGAGGTGGCGCCCGCTTTGCGGCGGCCGTCCCTTCTCGATCAGCGCGAGTTCCTCGGGAGTCACTTCCGGGTGTTGCGACGGCTCGTCGCGGAACCACCAATACCAGACCGCGCACCACAGAAATCCGATGGAGCCGAACAGCACGAACATGTGGCGCCAGTGCACGTAGGCGAGCATCTTCTGAACCAGGTACGGCGTGACGCCGCCGGCCAAATGCGCGCCCATGAAGAAGATCCCCTGCACGGTGCCGCGTTCGGATATCGGAAACCAGCGTGAGAATGTCCGCGCGACATTGGGCCACGCGCCTGCCTCGCCCATGCCGAACAGGAATCGCGTGACCAGCAGGGACGGATAGCTGAACACGGCGCCGGTCAGGCAGGTGAACGCCGACCACCACACGACGATCCTGGTGAGTACGCTACGCGTGCCCGACTTGTCGCCCCACGCGCCGGTTGGAATCTCGAAGATCGCGTAGGCGAGCGTGAACGCGCTGAACACGTAGCCCATCTGCACGTCCGAAAGACCGAGGTCCTTGGAGATCGACGGCGCCGCCATCGCAATGCAGATTCGGTCCAGGTAGGTCACGCCGGCGAGCAGCACGGCGAGGCCGAGCACCTTGTACCGGACGGGGAATGCCATAGGGCGTAGAGTAGCAGACCCGCCAAAACAAAACCGGGCCCGCGCGTGGAGGCCCGGTCCGGCAAGGAAACGAAACGGCTAGAAGACGTACTTCAAAGCCAACCGCGGATTGCGCATGCTGCCGCGCCCGGCGTTGGTGATCTCGCCCGCCGCGTTCCGTTGAATCTGGCCCACGTTGGCGCCGGGGCGCCCCAGTTGTGTGAATGGGTGTCAATGCGGCTCAAAACGATACCGGTTTATCATAACCGGTCATCTCGAGGTACCCCACGCCGCGAACCGGGCGGCCCCCCGAGACTCCCGAGAAGTCCATCGCGCCCTCCCAGTAAACGGGCGAAAAACGGCTCTTGCCGGAAAGCTCCTGACCGGCCAGTGGAGTCGAAGCGGTCAAATCCAGGCCGAGAACCGGCGCGGCGATCTTCCACCGGACCGGATACGACGCACCGGTCGACGGGCTCTTCCACGTATCGAGCGGCGTCAGGGTGAAGTCCTCCCTTCGTAGCGGACGCGCGCGGCCGGCGGCGTCCACCTACGTGCCCGCCGAGTAGCGGTCGACGGTTCCATCGCGCCGGCGCAGACGGAACAGCATCAGGTCGGATCCGTCGTCGAGCTGGATGCTCATCCAGTCCCAGCCCACCTGATCCGGCTCGAGCTGGTGGGTGAAAAATTCGTGATCCATCCACGCGGTTCCGGTCACCGGAATCGCGCGGCCGCCGAGTTCGATTTCGCCGGACGCCTCGATCCGCGTGAACGAGACATAGTGGGAGGCGCGGCCCTCTCCCTCGGCCTTCTGGCTGATCCCGTTCGCGCCGTGAATCACGGGAGGCTTGACCGCGCGCAGCTTCAAGCCGATCCGGAATTCGGGCGTCACCGCGCGGAGGAAATCGAGACCGGCTTCCCAATTGCCGTTCCACACGCGGCCGTTGGCGCCCGCCAGACCCGGCCCGGCGCGGTTGATCCGCTCGTAGCGATGGAACTTGGCGCCTTGCACATCGCTCAGCGTCAAGTGCGCCAGATAAAGGTCGCGCGGGTCCCAGACGCCGCGGGCGGCTTCGGGTGAACTCGCCTGGCGGAAGAAGGTGAGTTCGAAGCCGAAGCGCCTTCCGTCCGCGGCGCGCAGGTTGCCGGTCCAGTACCACCATTCGGTCTTGAACTCCGGGTGGGACCAGTGGTCGCGCGGGAATTCGAACTGGTATCCCGGCCGCGCGGTGGCGAAGATTGCCAACAGAGCGAGTGTCTTCATTCTTCGTGGATCGCCTCGATGGGATCGAGCTTGGTGGCGACACGCGCCGGATACAGGCCCGCGGCGACGCTCGCCAGGTACAGCGTGGTCAGCGCCGTCAACAGCAGCGCGACCGGCCAGTGGAACTGGATGGTCCAGCCGAACGACTGCACGTTCACGACGTAGATCAGAATCAGCGAAAGCACGTATCCGAGCGCCAACCCCAATGCGTTGGCCAGCAGTCCGAGCAGCCCCGCTTCGCACAGGATCAGCGAGCGAATCTGGCCGTGCGCGGCGCCGAGGAATCGCAGCAGCGCGATCTCGCGCCGGCGGTCGATCACCAGCGAGACCAGCGCCCCGGCGACGCCGAGCACGGCGACGAAGATCGCCACCGCTTCGAGCGCCCACGTCACGGCGAAGGTGCGGTCAAACACGGCGAGCGCCTCACGGCGAAGGCGGCCGTTGGAAAACAGGAGCACTCGATAACCGTCCGCCGCGCTCTCGATCTCGCGGGCCGCGGCGTCCGGATCGGCCCCGGGCTTCAGATAGACGGCGAGGTTCGACGGCGCGGGATCGGGCAGGTAGCGGAGCAGCGTCTGGCGGTCGAGAATGACGAAGCCGCGTTCGTTCGAATAGTCGTGATAGATTCCCGCGACGGGGAACTCGGCGAACGGCAGCTTTACGTTGTCTCCCACGCGGATTCGATGCTTGTTGGCGAACGGTTCGCTGACGATGGCGTGCGTGCCCGCGATCAGTTGCCGCAGCACCGTCGCGCGATCGGAGCCCGGCAGCAGCGGGAGCCGGCCGCCCGATTCGAACACCTGCGTTTCGCCGCCGCCGAGCAGGGCGGGCAAGCCGCCATACGAGATCTCGTACACGCGGAACCGGTCGATCGCGCGCACCGAAGGCAGGCGCGCGATCTTGTCCGCGAGCTCCGCCGAAAGCGTGGGCCACTGATTGGCCCCGCCTCCGCCGGCGGGCCGCAGATAGAGGTCCGCCTGGAGTTGGCCGTCCATCCAAACGGCGACCGTTTCGCGAAAGCTGCCGACCATGATTCCCACCGAGACCAGCATCGCGACAGCCGTGGCGAGCGCCGCCACCAGCACGGATGTGCGCGACAACGCCGCCGCCGATCCGCGGACGGCGAGCAGTCCGGGCGCGCCGAACCATCGAGCGGCCAGCGCCGATGTGACGCGCGCCACGATCACCACCGCCGCGGGAGCCGCCAGAGCGGATGCGAAGATGAGCAGGAAGGTCGCCACGTAGCCGCCGATCGGGCGTCCGTCCCAGGCTTCGCGCGTCGCGGCCCAGGCGGCCAGGCAGGCGGCGGCCCCGCCGATCGCCAGATCGCGCCATACGCGGATGCGCGACGCGTACTCGCGGCGGCCGCGCGCCATGGCTTCCACCGGCGCCACCAGCGACGCCTCCCGAGCCGGGGCCAACGCGGCGATCAGCGACACCAGGAGTCCCGTCACGCCGGCCTCGAGCATCACCGGGCCGCTGAGCGCGATATCGCCGGGGGTGCTGCTCACGTAGAGTTGCCGCACGGTGGCCGAAAGCAGGAGCACGGCGCCTTCCGCCATGACGCGGCCCATCGCGAGACCGGCCAGCGAGCCCACCAAGCCGAACATCGCCGCTTCGCCGAGGAACAGCGCCTTCACTTGGCCTCGCGTGGCTCCGATCGCGCGGACCACGCCAATCTCCGGACGCCGGCGCACCACCGAAACCGAGATCGTGTTGTAGATGAGGAACGCGCCGACGACGAGCGAGATGTAGCTCAGTATCCGTAGATTCCACCGGAACGCGGTGAGCATGCGACGGTTCTGCTCCGTGCCCGATCCGAACGGCCGCATCGTCGCGCCCGCGGGCAGATGCGGGGCGAGCGCCGCCTGCCAGTCGAGCGCTTCTATTTCCGGCGGCACGTGCACCTCGACGCGGTCGACGCGGCCCGCGCGACGGAGCGCGAGTTGCGCGGCTCCGATGTCCATCACGACGAACCGCTCTTTCGAGTCGATGCGGCCGCGGATGCGATACTCGCCGGCGGTGTCGTTCACCGTGAGTCGAATGACGCCGCCGGTCTGGCCGATGGCGGACGAGATCCACACCGACGACGGGTCGCGGAGCGCGTCGAACTCGCCGCCGGACTCGCTTGGCGCGGTCTTCGGAGCGTCGGGTTGCGCCAGCAGGTCCAGGCCGATCAGCGGAACCACTCCCTGTCGTGGCCCGATCGCCGCGAAGCCTTCCATCCTCGGGACAAATCGCAACGGATGCGGCAGCGCCGCGAGCCGGCCGAGGAGCGCCTCGTCAAGGCCGCCCGTGGCGGTAATCTCGAACGTCGCGCGGCCGGCCAGAGTTTCCATCGACGAGCGGAACGATCCCGTCGCGGCGTCGCCCGCCAGCCGGATCGCGACCACCACCGCGACGCCCAGCGCGACGGCGAACGCGGTCAGCCCGGATCGCATCGGCTCGGCGCGCATCGGGCGCAGGATCCAGCGATGGAACAGGGCGGGGAAGCCGCTCACTCGATCTTCCCGTCCCGCATCTTGACGACGCGATCGCAGTATTGCAGCGACTCGGCCGAGTGGGTCGCCATCACCACGGCCGCGCCACGCTCGCGCGCCGCTCGCCGCAACGTTTCGAGCACCACCTTACCGGTCGCCGTGTCGAGGTTGCCGATCGGCTCGTCCGCCAGAATCACCCGCGGCGAGTTGATCAACGCGCGAGCGATGGCGACGCGCTGCAATGGGCCGCCGGAGAGCTGATGCGGGAATCGGGCGCCGAGCTCGCCGATCTCCACCCAGTGGAGGAGTTCCGCCGCGCGCGGACGGGGCTGTGATGCGCCAGCCAGCAGCGCAGGGAGTTCGACGTTCTCGATCGCGGTCAACGTCGGCAGTAGCTGAAAGAATTGGAAGACGAAACCGATCTTGGTTCGCCGGATGCGGGTCAGCGCCGCGTCGTCCATCCGCGACGTGCACTCGCCGCCGATTTCGACCGTGCCACTAGTGGGAAAGTCCATCGCGCCGCACAAGTTCAGCAGCGTCGACTTGCCGCACCCGCTCCGTCCCACCAATGCCGTGAACTCTCCGGCCCGGAAATCGAGCGAGACGCCATCCACCGCGATCACGTCTCCGTACCGCTTGTCGACGCAATCCAGCCTAACCGCTACTTCACCCAGATCGGAGAACTCCAAGCCAATTGGATGTCTTTCTGCATCACGCGGATGTAGTAATAACGTTCGCCCGGGCCCGGATCGGCGTCGGCGAAGTCGAACCGCGCGGTGGAGCCGGAACCCGGATGCGAGAACACCACCTTGTTATTCTTGATCACGTCCACGCGGTCGATCGGGCCGGTTCCGATCACGTTGGCGCTCAGCGGAACGTTGCCGTCCGCTTGGAACGCTTCGCCCATGAACCGCTGTCCCATGCGCAAGTCGACGACGATGTTGTCGGTGGCCGCGTAGGCGCGGCGGGCGCGAATGGCGTCGAGAATCGCCTGCCGCTCGATCTTGTCGACGTACAGCGCGGCGTAGGAGATGTGGGTGGAGACATGGTCGGAGCTCGACTGCACGCCCATCTTGATCCCCTTGGCCCAGGCGTTCCAGACGAACCCGGCTTCGAATCGCGACGGTTCCTCGCCCTGCGTGGGCGCGCGCGGCGTGCCTTTGCCTTCGTAGCTGCGGCGGTAGCCCTGATAGATCTCGACCACCGGTTCCAGTTGCTCGTCGGAGTCGCGCCAATCGGTGCCCGCGGCCGTGGCGGATGTGTGCGACGTGGTGACGCCGCGGAAGCGCCGCAGGTATTCGTAGAGTTTGGCCGCGCCCTCCACGCCCTTCTGTTCGTCGCTGGAGATCGCCAGCACGGGCTTGCCGCGCTCGGCGAAGAGCACGTTGCGGTGTCCGTTGGGATAGGACAGGCTGCGCTCGTACGAATAGAGCGGCGCGAAGCGGCCCTCGATCGAGAACAGGTCCACCGCCTTCTGGATCATCCACCAGTTGTACGGAATCATGTTGCCGGCCTGATGATCGCAGACTCCCAAATACTCGAAGCCGGCGGCATCCATGGCGTAGCGGTAGGCGTCGTGCAACGAGCCGTCGCGATTACCGTCCCAGGAGATGTCCGTGTGGCGGTGGATGTCTCCGCGCACGATCCGGTACTCGCGCCCATCCACGGTCACGCGATGGTTGCGGATGCGCTCGAGGTCGCGCGCTTCGTTCTGGTGCGAGAGCGGGAGGTTCTCGGCGCTCGGCGCGAACGGGACTAGCGGGACGTTGGCCGCGGTGGAGGCGGGCAGATCGGCCCACGCAATGTCCTGATCGCGGGGCACGCCGAGCGGCCACTCGCGTCCATCGGTGGTCCACAGCACTAGTTTGGAAGTCGCGGCCGTGGGCGCGTCGATGCGTCCATAGGCGTTGGGAAACTCCATCATGGGAGTCCAGCCCGCGCCGTCGTGCCGCGTCATGCCCAGCCGCCACATGGTCCGCGCGGACTCGGTTCCACCGCCGCCTTGCGGCGTGTTCACGCGAAAACGAAAGAACAGGCGCGGCGCGCCTGACGCGTCCAGCACCAGCTTCGGGGCCTGGAACGCCTGGCGGAAGTCCTCGGGCACGGAGCCCGCGAGATCGCCCGCCGGCTGCTGCAACCAGCCGTTGGCCCAGATGGCGACGCGCGCCTGCCGCCGCACCATCAATCCGCGTCCGTTCCCGGAGATTCCCTGGCCGTAGTCCTTGCCCCAGTTCCAATCGCCTTCGTCGTAAGCGATCCAGAGCCGGCCCAGCTTGTCGTACTGCGCGCTGGCTCGCGATTCGAAGGCTCCGCTATCGGCCACCGGACGCACGGGACCGCCTTTCGACGAACGCATCACGATGTCGTAGTTGCCCTTGTCGTAGGTGTCCCACAGCACGGTCATCGATCCGTCGGGCGACGCCGCCAGCGCGGGTTCCCAGTCGTTGGCGGCCGATTCGGAGACGCGGCGCTCCTTCGTCCACTTGGACCCATCCCAGTGCATCGAGTAGATGTCGAAGTTGCCGCTTCTCGGCGACATCCACGCCAGGTGGACGTTGCCGGCCTTGTCGGAAGCGGCGGCGTGATAGATGTCGGCTCCCAGTTCGGACGTGATCCGCTCGACGCCCAGCCATTTGGAACCGTCGAAGCGGCGTCCGTAAAGGTCGAAGTTGCCGCTCACCTGAGCGCTCCACACGGCCCACACGTTTCCGCGTTTGTCCTCGGCGAGCGCAGTGCGGAACAGGTCGCCACCCGGCTGCGTGAGCGCCTCGGCTGGTTGCCATGCGCCGTTGACGCGGCGTTTCGCCCATACTCGATCGCCCTGCTTGTCGTAAGCGATCCACGCCGACCAAGTCGAACCGTCGCGAGTTTCGAGCACCGACGGGTGGTCGTCGGCATCGGCGCCGCTCGTCAGCAATCCCACCGCGGGCGCCTCGACCACTCGCGCCCGTCCATCGAGATAGGAGCCTGCCGCGGTGAACGAAAACTCGCCCTGCGCGGTGACGACGCGAACCGGACCGGCGGGCTCGGCGTCGTACTCGGCGATCAAGCCCTTGGCGGCGACTTTGTCGCGCTTGGTCGTCCCCTTCATCGACCGTTCGTACGGCGTGTCCCAGTACGAGCGCCGGGCGGTCTTCAACTTCCACGCCGCGCCCGCCAGTTCATCGCTCTTGTCGAATTGCCAGGACTTGACGCGGGAAGGAGCGGGCGAAACACTGCCGCTCCAGTCGACACCTTCCTTGCCATCGGCGCCGAGCTTGATCAGCCACGCCCGCGGCGCCGCGCACAACGACGCCGCGACGAGGAGCGCTAAACCACGATGCGCCACGGTTTCCGTTCTTCCCGCGCCGTGAACTTGCGGGCTTCCTTCTGCGCGACGGTCCATGTCCTGGCATCGAAATCGACCCGCAGCTTGCTCCGCAGCGCGATGTTGCCGAGCAGGCATGCCGCCGTAGACCGGTTGCAGATCTCGATGTCGCTGGCCGGCTTCTGGCGGGTCTTGACGCATTCGAGGAAGTTTCGCCAATGCGCGTCGTTGGCGTTGTTGGACGACTTGGCCTCCACCGCTTCGAGCGTAGCTCCGCGCTCGGGGATCAGCTTGTACATGGAGCGGTCGACGAACAGCGTCCCCTTCGATCCATGGAACGTAATGCCATAGCTCTTCTCGAACATCGACTGGCCGTTGGAGTTCCGATTCTCGTAGGTCGCGATGAATCCAGGGTACTCGTAGGTGACCTGCAGCGTGTCCGGCGTGTCGCGATTGTCGTTGAGCCAGAACTTGCCGCCGAGCGAGGTGATGGAGCTGGGCATGGCCTCGTTCATCGCCATGTGCACGATGTCGAGCAGGTGGATCCCCCAGTCGGTCATCATGCCGCCCGCGTAGTCCCAGAACCAGCGGAAATGCGAGAACGCCTTGGGATCGACGCCGAAGCGGTTCTTGTTGAACTCGCGCCGGGGCGCGGGGCCGAGCCACATGTCCCAATCGAGATCGGATGGCGGTTCGCCGTCGGGAGGGTTGCCGATGCCTTCCTGCGCCATGTTGCCGTAGTTCCAGGTGCGCACGAAGCAGATCTTGCCGAGGTCTCCGCTCTTGACGATTTCGGCCGCCTTCTGGAAATGCACGCCCGAGCGTTGCATGGTTCCAGCCTGCACGACGCGCTTGTACTTTCGCGCGGCGGCGACCATCTTCTGACCCTCGTCGATAGTCACGCAGATCGGCTTTTCGACGTAGACGTCCTTGCCCGCCTTGCAAGCCTCGACGGTCATGTAGGCGTGCCAGTGATCTGGGGTGGAGATGCCGACGATGTCGATGCTCTTGTCGGCGAGGATCTCGCGAAAATCGCGCACGCCCTTGGCTTGACCCTTCGTCATTTCGACGGCCTGCTCGAGGTGAGGCTTGTAGACGTCGCACACGGCGGCGATCTCGACATTGTCCTGCTTCATCGAGTGGCCGAGATTGCCGCGTCCCATGCGTCCCATGCCGATGTGGCCGATGCGGACGCGATCGTTGGCGCCTTTCACGGCGCCGGTGAACAGTGAGGTGGTGAGCGCCGCTCCGGCTGTCTTGGCCAGGAACTCGCGACGGGGATTGGTATTTTCCATGGGTCCGGGGTCGATTGTACCAAGTCAGCGTCCGTAGTCGATCCAAACCGGCGACGACCACGCCATGTTGCCGTCCTTCTGGCGGACCCGCACGTAGTAGTAGTGTTCGCCGGGCGTGAGCGAAGTCTCCTTGAACCGGAGTTCGAACGAATCGCCCTGGGGCTCCTGCGAATAGACGTACTGGTTGTCGCGCACCACCACCACCTTGTCGAGCGGACCCGTGCCGCGGATCGACGCCGCGATCTCGGGCAGGGAAGCGGACTTGACGGCGTCTCCTTGCAGCCCGGTCGCGCCGCCGGCCGTAAGTTTGTAATCCATCAGGATGTTCGACGTCGCCGCGTAGGTGTGCCGGGCGCGCAACGCGTCAAGCAGCGTCTCCCGACTGGCGTTCTCGGCGATGACGCAGGCGTAGGAGGTGTGCGTCGACACGTGATCGGACGACGCCTGCACGCCGAGCTTGTAGCCCTTCTGCCACGCGTTCCACACGTAGCCGAGCGGCCGGTAGCCACCGGCGTGGAGTTCGGATTGTTTCCCGGTGGGCGAAAGCGGCGCGCCTTCGTGCTCGGCCGAAGTCCGCGCGCCCTGAAAGATCTCGACCACGGGTTCGAGCGCCGGATCGTTGTCGCGCCAATCGGTTCCCATGTTGGTGTGCGACGTGTGGGAGGTCGCGATGCCATTCCACTGCCGCAGGTACGGATAGAGCCGCGGCCCGGTGGACGACTTCTGCTCTTCCGGCGTGATCGGAAGAATCGGTACGCCGCGCTTGGCGAACACCAGATTCCGGTGCCCGTTGGGATACGAGAGGCTGCGCTCGGTCCCATACAGCGCGGTGAAGAACCCGGGCACATGGAACATGTCCGCCGACTTGTCGATGCGCCACCACGTGTACTCCTGCTGGCCGGACTGATGATCGGTGACGACGAAGTAGTCCATGTTGGCGGCGTCCATCGCGTACCGGTAGGCGTCCCAGAGCGATCCGTCGCCCGCGCCATCCATGGAGATGTCGGTGTGGCGGTGCATGTCGCCGCGATAGACGCGGTAGGTCTTGCCGTTGGCGCGAATCGCGTGCGACCGGAGCGCGGCCAGTTGCTCGCGTTCGCGCGGTTCCGAAGGCAATCCGGCGGGAGGTTCGGCCGTGCGCGGCGCGAGCGCCGGAGCCGGACCCGCGGGCGCGTCGAGCTTCGCCGCCAGAATCTCGTTGTTGCGCGGAAACGCCGCGAAGTTGGGGCCGCCGAACAGCCGCTGGTCGGTGACCCACGCGGCGTACATCGCGCCATTGGCGCCGGGCGCCAGTTGTAACTCACCCTCGTTCCGCCCCACGCTCTCGGGCAGGATCGACAATTCGGACCAACGGTCTCCCGAATACTCCGTCACCGCCACCTCCCACTTGCCCCCGGCCGCCCAGAGCGACGTCGGCAGCTTGGACGCGGTTCGCGGCCGCGCGGCGAGCCACACGCGCCCGGTCGTATCGCAGGCCAATCGCGGCGAATGGAAGTAGCGGCGGTACGAGTAGGGAACCACGTCCTCCGGTTGGCGGAGCGGCGCCATCCACTGTCCATTGGCGTAGACCGCCACCCGCACGGTGCGAGCCTCGTAGAGTCCGGTTCCGCCGGCGAGGAGGAACCCGGTGTCCTTGCCCCAGTTCTCCGGACCTTCGTCCCAGGCGATCCACACGCGGTTCCGCGCGTCGGCGGCGAGACTCGGGTGGGCGTGGAACCGGTTGCTCGAAGTCACCTCGAGGAGCGGCCCCGGCTGTCCCGCGCGGATCTCCCGCATATAAATGTTGTAAGCGCCGCGGGCATAGCCATCCCAGGCGACGTACACGTTCCCGTTGGGAGCCACCGTTACGGCCGGCGACCAGTCGTTGGCGCGCGCGGGCCGCCGCGAATCGCCGAGCGCGGTCTCGGCCCCCCAACGTCCGTTCGCGTAGGACCGCAGGTAGATCTCGCTCCGGCCGCCGCGCCAGCTCTGCCACGCGACATGCACGCCGCCCTTGCCGTCGGACGCCGCGCGGTGGAACAGGTTACTGCCGGCGCCGGAGGTCAGCGTCTCGACCGCGGAAAATCGCGAGCCGTCGTACGCGCGAGCCTTCAACTGCCAGTTGGCGCCCTCGCGTTCCGACCACACCACCATGGCGCGCCCGCCGCCGAGCGGCGCCACCGCGGTTCCGAACAGGTCGCCCGCGCGCTCGGTCGCCTGGGCCGGTCCCATCCAGCGCCCGTTTTCGAGCCATCGCAACAACACGTGCTCGGACTTGTCGCGATAGGCTTGCCAAGCCACCCACAACCGTTGACCGTCGAAAGCGGTGGACGGGTAATCGTCTTCCGTATCTTCGCTCGAAATCTTGTCGATGGCGGGCGTGGGGTAGACCTCCACCAGGGCGCGCAGCGGGAAGATGCCTTTCTCATCGACCGAGGCGGGCCGGAAGGTGAACTCGCCGGACGGCACGGTGACGGTAAGCTCCGCCGAATCCGGGGCCCGGTAGTAGATGGTCACGCCGGTGGCTTCGTTGGGAGTGGCGAACGGCTGCGGCTTCTCGTTGGGATGCATGCCGCCGGAGAAGCGTCCCCAGGCGTTGGTGGAGCATGTCCAGCGATTGCCCGGCAACACGCGCGCCTTGTCGTCGAAGTGGTGGCCCACGATCCTCAGGATTTCGCCCTGGGAGATCGTGGCTCCACCATCCCATTTGGACGGCTCCGGGTCCTTCGCGCCAAAGGTGATGGTGACGGCGCGCGCATCGGAACCGACCGACGCCGCGGTGGAAGCGGGCGACTGGCTGGCGGCGGGGCGTTGCTGCAGGACGATGCCCGCTGCCACCAGCACGACGAGGGCGATCGAGGCGAGACCTGTGGTGCGCATCAGGTGCGAATTATTTCACACCCGCTCGAGCGCCGTGGAGAGTCAGCGCAGGGCGAGGGCTTCGCGGTCGATCCAACGCCCGTCGAGCATCAGGCGGGAGATCTTCCGAAGATTGCGGACGTCGTCGAGCGGATTGGCGTCGAGCACCAGCAGGTCGGCGAGCCGGTCCTTCGCGATGGCCCCCAGTTCGGCGGACTTGTTCAGCGCGAGCGCTCCGTTCCTCGTAGCCGCCGCCAGCGCCTCCGCGGGCGTGAACCCGCCCTCCACCAGCAGTTCGATCTCGCGGTGAGTCATCAGCCCGGCCAGATCCATCTGCGATCCGCCGTCGGAGCCCACGGCGATGGCGACGCCTCGACCGGCGAGCTTCTTGCTATTGGCCAAAGCCAGTTGGAACTCCTCGCGCGCCAGCGGCGACGCCTCCGCCGCTTCGGCCGCCGCCTTGCGCATCCCGGCGATGGTCTCCGGCGTCGCGATCCGCGCGATACCGGGATCGTCGAATCGATTGGCGTCCTTGTAGTACCAAGCCAGTTCCTGCCGGATCAGCGTCGGCGTGAAGACCGCGCGCCGGTCGACGATTGCCTTGACGAACTGCTCGTCGAACTCGGCGGAGTCGCGCACCATGTGCAGGAAGCCCGCGCCGCCGTGGTCGAAGAAGTGCTTGGTGTCCTCGAGCGAGTGGATATGGGCATGCACCGGGATTTTGAACTGCCGCGCCTCGTCGAGGATCGCTTCAATCACCGGCCGGGAGATCTTGGGCGATTGGCCTTTGCGGCCGTCGATCCAGATCTTGATGAGGTCCACCTTTGGGGATGCCAGTTCGCGGACCTGCGCGCGCGCGTCGTCCGTGCTGGACGGCTGGCGGGCGATGTCGCCGATCTCCTGCGAGGGATGGCCTCCCGGGGCGGTGAAGCCGCGGCCGGCGGTGAACAGGCGCGCGGTGGTCACATCGCCGCAACGCTGCTGGTCCCTGAGATCGAGGCCCGCTTGGCGTTCGGTCCCCACGCTTCGAACGGTGGTGACGCCGAAATACAGGTAGGCGTTCAGATTTTTGGTGACGCGCTCCCGCGTGTAGTGTCCTGGCACGAAGCCCGCGCCGCCGGTGGAGCCGAGGTGGACGTGCAGGTCCATGAGTCCCGGTGTGATGAACTTGCCCGAGGCGTCGACGATCTCGGCTCCGGGAGGGATGGCGGCCGTTTCTCCCACGGCCTCGATCTTGTTGCCGCGGACAATGACAACGGCGGGCTTGGCTTCGCCGCCATCGATCACCGCGGCGCCGCGAATCGCGATAACGCGAGGAACCGGCCGGGAACATCCGGCGAACAGGGCGATGGCGGCGAGGACGAAACGCATGGGTGAATTATGGCGCGCCGGGAGCGGCAAGCGCCAGTGCGAATCCGGGCGAAGGTGGGGTGTTCGCCTGATGGTCAATCCATCGGGGTGCTCTTATACTCGGTCAAGGCCCCAGCCACTCCAATGCCCGAAACGACTTCCGCGCAGCCGGCCAGGCAGCGTCTCGATGAGGCGTTGCGCCGCCCAAAGGACACTGCCTGCCCGTTCTGCGCGATTCGCAACGGACAAGGCGAACTCTGCCGCGGATGCCGCGCCTTGCCCAATCTCGACGAACCGGAGCGGTTCCTTCGGCTGAATGAGGTGCAGGAATCCCTGGTCCGCAAGTCCTTGGTTAGCTGGCAGTCTCGCGCCGACGCCGAGCCCGCGGCGGAGACGCTGCGCGGCGTCACGCTGGCGCATCTGAACCTGCGGCAGTGGGGGCAGGCGCTGACGGCGGCGCGAAAGGCCTGCTCCCTCGCCGGAGCCGACGAGCAACTGTGGCGCGCCCACGAGTGGCTCCGCAGGCGGCCGGTCGTCATGGTCATAGACGATAGCTCCACGATCCGCGCGGCGCTGTCGAGGTTCCTGGAGCGGCAAGGGTACCGCGCGGTGCTGGCGTGCGACGGCTTGGACGGGTTGGCTCGTGTGAGCGACGAAAAGCCCGCGCTGGTGCTATTGGACATTACGATGCCTCGCATGGACGGTTATCAGGTGTGCCGGGTCTTGCGGGAGAACGGCTTGACGCGCAGTCTGCCCGTCGTGATGCTCTCCGGCAAGGACGGGATCTTCGACAAGATCCGCGGCAGGCTGGCGGGATCGACCAGCTACGTCACCAAACCGTTCGCCGAGGCGGCGCTGCTGGCCACGCTCCGAAAGCTGTTGCCGCTGGAAACATAATTTCGCGGAACGAAACGCCGGCGGAGTTCGTACTGAACCTGCATACAGCCATGGTTTGGAGAAACACGTTTTCCGTATTGGCGCTGGTTCTGGCCGGATGCGACCTCGACACGCTCGAGACCGCCGGGGTGACCGAGGAGTTCCGCCAGGAGTTCGCGATGAAGCCGGGGGGGCGGCTCTCGGTCGACAACCAGAACGGCTCGGTGGAGGTCACTGGCTGGGACCGCGACCGCATCGAGATCGAGGGAACCAAATTCGCCTCGGACAAAGCCGCGCTCGCGGAATTGAAGGTCGACATCCGCGACACCGGCGGATCCTTCGAGGTCCGGACCCTGCGTCCGGCCGCGTGGACCAGGCACTCGAGAGGCGGCGTCCGCTACAGGATCCACGTCCCGCGCAAGACGCGCCTGGACCGCTTCGGCTCCACCAATGGATCGCTACGCGCCGGCGCGATCGACGAACAGGTGAAAATGCGCACCACCAACGGCTCTATCGTGTTGTCGCAGGTGAATGGCGACGCCGATCTCGGAACCACCAACGGCAAGGTGGAACTGCGCGATCTCTCCGGTGACGCGGTGGTGCACACCACCAACGGCGATATCGTCGCGTCCGGCGTGAAGGGGCGCGTCGACGCTAGCACAACCAACGGCGGCATCGAGGTCTCCGCGGTCGAACTGGGAAACGGAGCCTCCAGCCGTCTCCACACCACCAACGGCGGCATCCGGCTAACCGTGGATTCGTTCCGGGGAGGCGACATCGATGCGGACACGACCAACGGCGCGATCAAGCTGCGCATTCCCGCCGGCGTGAATGCCGACCTGCGCGCTTCGACGACATCGGCGAAGATCCATACCGATTTTCCGGTGCAGCACCTGATCGAATCCAAAGGACGGCGGTTGGACGCCAAGCTCGGTTCCGGCGGACCGCGCATCGGTCTGCGGACGTCGAACGGGTCCATTCATATCGAGAAGCACTGATCGTTCCGGCGGCCGGGTTACACTGGCACTCATGACAAGGCGAACCGCGATCGCGCTTGCCGCCGCGCCCTTGGTGCGAGCGGCCGATCCCTGGAAATCGAAAAAGGCGGGAGAGGATTGGTCCCCGGCCGACCTGTCCAAGCTGACCACCAAGTCGCCATGGGCGAAGGAAGTCGTCGTGGAAATGCAAGGCGGCATGGGTGGCGGGATGGGCGGTATGGGAGGCGGCGGCCGCGGAGGCCGTGGTGGCGGCGGTGGCGGCATGGGCGGTGGAGGCGGCATGGGTGGCGGCGGTGGGATGGGTGGCGGAGCCGGAATGGAAGGGGGCGGCGGCGGAATGGGCGGTCCTGGCGGCGGAGGAATGGGCGGCGGCGGTGGCATGCCACCGATGAAGGTCATGGTTCGCTGGGAAAGCGCGCAGCCGCTGTACGACGCCACCAAGCGCCAGCGAGCGCCCCGGACCGATGAGTTCTACATCCTCAGCGTCACCGGACTCCGGATGATGGGCGGCGGCCGCGGCGGCATGGGCAAAGGCGGCGAAGGCCAGCCCGATCCGGCCGAGCGGCAGAAAGCGATGCTCGCGCGCCTGAAGGAATCCGCCGCGATCGAACGTAAGGGCAAGGACCCGATTCACCCGGACATGGCCGACTCGGTGAACTCGGCGCGCGGCTCCGTCATCATGATGGCGTTCTCGCGCAAGGCCCAACCGATCTCGCTCGAGGACAAGGAAGTCCTGTTCCACGCCAAGATGGGGCCCATGGAGATCAAGGCCAAGTTCCCGCTGAAGGACATGGTCTACGGCGGACAGTTGGCGCTGTAGAGGTTCGGCGGCGTTCCGTAACGCGGCAAGCGGTCCACGAATCCCCTAGCCAAGATTCGTGCACCGCCGCTCGCGCTTCCAGGAGATACAACCCGGCGCCGCCCACAGGTGCGCGCCGGTTTTTGGAAGGCTTGCCTTTGACAGTGCACGCCTGGCGCCAATCGCAAGTCCATGCGGCTACTGGGCGGACTCGCGCTGGATTGGGTCGAAGGGACACAGTCCCCGGGTCAACCCGGCAGTCGTCCGCGATACCCGAAAGTACGGATCGCCCAGGCGATTCGCGCCGCGTCGCGAGGTCCCGGCTCGGCGAAATCGAGCGCGCCCGCGATACGATCCAACACGTTGAACAGAAACGCCACGTAGACGGCCTCCCGCAGCGCTTCGGCGGAGACTCCGGCGTCGATCGCCCGTCTGGCATCGGCGGGCGTCAGCGCCTCTGGCCGCAACGTAACCGTCTCGAGGTAGCCGAGCGCCGCGCGCAGCCTCTCGTCCACCGGCGCCGTTCGCCAATCCTCGAGCGCCGCCGCCACCACCTCCCGGCTCATCCCATTCACCGCGACCGCGGTGTGCGTCGCCGTTCAGAATCCGCACGAATTCAGCTTCGAAACGAAGGCGGCGAACAGTTCCAGTTCGCAGGTCTTCCAGTGCCGGGCGCGCCGCATTCCCTCGGTGACGCAGTCGTCCCACGCCGCGCCGAACAAGTCCCGCCGGACGGAGGAGATCACGATCGGCCCCGTCTCCTCGACGGCCATCCGGAGCAGTCGAAGCGAGGCTCGCTGCACCGGTGAGAGCAGAGTCTCGAGACGGAGACGCACGTCAGGCCCGCTCGATCGCGTCCAGGCCGGCGCGCATGCGGCGAAGACCGGACTCGAGCGACGCCGCCAGCACGATTTCGAGGATCGCCGTCTCGGACAAGCCTCGTCCCCGCAATCGGTCGAGATCGCCATCGGTGACGCGGTGTGCCGCCCGGTCCACCTTGTCGACAAGCGGACGCAATTCGTCCGGCGCGGCGCCCGCGAGAATGGCGCGCCGGATCCCGGCGCACTCGCCCGGCGCCGACGACACGCTCTCCACCAGCCGCTCGACCTTCGCCGGAAGCGCCGCCATCACCGCCGGACCGGGGTCAGCGCGGGTATCGCCGGCGCGGGCTTGCCATCCAGCGGAATCGGGATCGCCAGATCGATGTTCTTGCACACGGTATCGGTGCAGGCCTGCGCGCGGATGGAGGCCTTGGCGGGACCGGCGCCAGTCTTCTTCGTTTTCACCGAAAAGTACGCCTTGTTCTCGAAGCCCCATGCGTACCAGCGAAGTTCGGGCCTGGAGAAGTCCTTGGGCGCGGACTGCGTCCACCCGCCGTCCGGCTCGAGCCCATCGGACAGCGAGATCGCGGTCGGCTGGTCGAGCCCTAGCGACTTCTTGCCGGCCAGTTTCTCGGCCGCCAGTACCTCGTTGTCCATCGAGAACGTGTGCCACCCCGGCTCGAGCGACACTTCCACGATGAGCGCTCCGTTGCCGTGCGCGGCGCGATAGGACACCACCGGTTTCAGGTCGTGCCGCACTACCGCGGGTTCCGTCCATCCGCCCGCCAGAAGCGGCAGGCTCGCGAAGCAAAGATTGATCGTTCTCATTTGCGAAAGCTCATGCGGAAGGTCTTGACCGGCATCCGCATCCGCTTTCCGTCGCGGATCACGTCCACCGTCACCGAATCGCCCGCTTTGCGCCGCAGCTTGATGTACAGCTCCGGCGTGTCGGCCATCTCGTCCTTCACCGTGCCGTCCACCGCGGTGACGATGTCGCCGACCTTCAGTTCGTTCGATTTCATCACCTGGGCGAACATGTCCACGTGGCGCACCTCGCTGGCGAACCCCGCCGGATCGAGGCCCAGCTTGGCCTTGGCCGCGGCGTCGAGCGGGCGCGATTCGAAATAAGGGCGCGGATCGATGGTCAACTGCTTGTAACGGATGTCGGAGAGCCACCAGCGCGGGGCGAGCGCGATGTCGAGATCCACCGGCTTGCCGTCGCGGTCCACGGTGAAGCGGACGCGTTCGGCCTTGCGCTCCACCTGGTCGTAACGATGTTGGAGGTCGGCGAAAGTCCACACCGGCGTGCCATCCACCGCGGCGATCCGGTCGCCGGGTTTCATGCCGGCGGCGGCCGCGGCGCCCTTGGCTTCCTTGATGGCGAGCCCCTTGGGAACGTCGAGTTGGATACCGATGGTCTTGATATCGGGGGATCGATAGAGGTGCTTCAGCTTGTCCAGCGTTCCGTCCAGTTCTCGATGCTGGTTCTGAAAGTCGCCGATCAGGTGGCACTCCACGCACTGGTTCCGGGCGATCGTGCGCTCCACCAACAGCGGGTAGTTTTTGGCGAAATCGGGACTTGGCCGGGCGGGAGGTTTCCACTCGCCGGCCTGCTTCTTGCGATGGAGCTCGAGTCCGCGTTCGAGCGCGATCTCGAGGCTCGCCAGATTGAGGTAGGCGTCCGGACCGGTGGCGTCGCGTCCGCCGTAGCGCATGTAGATCTCCTCGTCCCCGTTGAGGAGGAAGAAGTACAGCGTGTTGTTGCGGTCGTAATCGAACAACCCGATATCGATGTTGTCCATGCGTACGACGCGCGCCAGCACGTATTGCGACATCAGCTTGCCGCGGGGCGAATCCTTCGGTGACAGCACAACCTGTGCGTCAAATACGCGTCCGGCCGTTCAAGGCTCGCACCGGAACTCGAGGAAGAGCGGCTTGCCCGTTTTCCTGGCCTCCTCGATGGCTGTCTTATAGCTGTCGAGCCAGTGCAGGCCGTCCTCTTGCGCCGTTGCCGCGGCCGTGAGGAACGCCGCCGCGATCGCGATCCTGAAGTGCATCCCCCTCCATTGTGTCAAAATCGCTGGAGCGGAGGAGGGACGATGAACCGGAGATACGAACCGGTGGATGCGTTGCGCGGTCTGATCATGGCGATCATGGCGATCGACCACGCCAGTGGCATCGCCGCCCGCCAGCATTCGAGCGAGTTCTGGGCCGGGGCGATGAGTTCCTACGACGCCGCGTTTCCCTTTCTCACGCGCTGGATCACGCATGTGTGCGCACCGGGATTCTTTTTTCTGCTAGGCGCGAGCGTGTATTGGTTCACCGAGTCGCGGCGGAAGGCGGGCTGGTCCGAAGCCGCGATCCTGCGCCGGACCGCGCTTCGTGGGCTCACCGTCCTGCTGGTGGGTCTGACGCTCGAGAGTCCGCTGTTGCTTCTCCAGAGCAAACTCGCACCTGCCGCGGTGAAGCTCTCGCGGATTACGGAGCCGCCGCCCAACGATGGGTCGGACCTGTGGTGGGGCATGATTACTCTGTCCGGACTGGGCATGGTGATGATGGCTTGCGCCGTGCTGATACGGTCGCGTCCCTGGACTTGGCTGGCCACCACGATGCTTTGCGTGTTCGCGACCAATTCGCTGCTTCCGGCGAGCGGCACGCCGGGTCCGGTATGGCAGGCGATTCTGCTCGCGCCGGGAATCTCGCAACACCTGATCGTGATCTACCCGGTGCTTCCCTGGCTGGCAGGCGCGGCGGCGGGAATGTACTTCGCGCGCGCGTGGTCGCGGAATCCGGATCGCGCACCGAGGCTCGCGCTGGTCACCGGCCTTGTATTAGTGGCGGTGGCGGTGGCGCTCCGCGTTTACGGCGGATGGGGAAACATCCGGCCGCCGCGCGACTCCGGCTGGATCGAGTTCCTCAACAACGTGAAATACCCGCCGTCCCTGGTGTTCTGGTGCATGTCGCTCGGCATCGATCTCGTGCTTCTGGCCGCGATCTTCCGGTTGCCGGACTCGTGGAAAGCCCCAAGGTCGCCGCTGGTCGTGTTCGGGCAGACGCCGCTGTTCTTCTATCTGGCTCATTTCTATCTGCTGACGCTGTGTGCCTTCGTTTTCTTCCCGGTGGCGGCTTCGCTCGAAATGGCCTACGTGGCGTGGGCGGCGGTGCTGGTGGCGCTGTACCCGCTGTGCGCGTGGTATCGCGGGTTCAAGATGGCCAAGCCCGCGGAATCGCTCTGGCGCTTGTTTTGAGACTGAAGAAGTTCCGGCTTGCCGCCGAAGGATCAGGCATGAGACTCGTACTCGTCACCGTCGCAACCGCGCTGGCTTTGCCGGCCGGCCAGCAGGAAAACCTCGCCAAGCTGAAGTCCGACCTCGCGGCGATCCAATCGAAATCCCAGGTGACCGCGGCGATGAAGAACCAACTCGCCGCCGACCTGAAAGCGGCCGCCGAAGGCGCCACCAAGCCATCGCAGGAATCGGTGAACAAGCTGGCCACCGACTTGTCGAACGCGTTGGCCGACAAGAAGCTATCCACCAAGGAAATCGCCAGGCTGGCGGCCGACATCCAGCAGGTGCTCAACAGCGCCGGAATTTCCGAGGCCGAGGCCTCGGCGGTAGTAGCGGACGTACAAGCGATCGTCAAGGCGTCGGGTGTCACGCAGGCCGACGCGCAGTTGATCGCTTCCGATCTGAAGGCGATCGCGTCTCAGTTGAAAGCCACGGCCAGCGCCGCGCCCAAGCGGGCGGCGGCTTACATCCAGAGGTAGAAGCCCGCGGAGACTTCCATCAACCGGATCTTGCCGGTCTGATTCGGCAGGTCGAATGGCTTGCCCTGCAGATACTCGCGAACGTCGAACCGGATTCCGAACTTGTCCGTGAGCCGCGCCTTCACGCCGGCGCCGTAGTTGACGCCGAACTTGGTACTTCCGCCGCCGAACTGCGCCGACGATCCCGGTGGCACGAAGTTGCTGAAGTGGCCTCCGCCGGCGACGAACGGCCGGATACGGCTTCCTTCCGGCGCCGCGTAGAGCAGCAGGTTGTAGAAGCCCTGGTGGATCGCCATGCCCGCCTGCTCCGTGGTGCCCGGTATATGGAGCTGCGTGCGGTTATAGCCGTAGCCCGACTCCTGGCCCGCCCAGCGCCACGTATTGAACGCCATCCGAAACCCGAAGCGCCAGCCGTCTTTCAACGCCAGCTTGGTCGGATCGCCTACCCCCAGCGTTCCCAGTTCCTTGCCGTTCAACCGGCTGACACCGCCGCCGAATCCGACCTCGAACGACTGTGCCGAAAGGGCCGCCGCCGCTGCTATCCCGACGATCAGTTGCTTCATTGCACCCTTCTAAACCACCACGACGTGAATTTCTCCGGGGCCATGCACGCCTCGCACTAGAAACTGCTCGATATCGGCCGTGCGGCTGGGTCCGGTGATGAACCACATCCCGCTCGTCCGCTCCGCCGGAAGCGGAATCAGCGTGAACAACTCGTCCAGGCCGGTCAGCAGCCGCTCGCGAGGAAGCACCGCCAAATGGACCGGAGGAAGCAGGGAAATCAGACGAGCCTCTTCGTGCGAAGACAGCATGACCAGACTGCCCGTATCCGCCAGCCCAAACTGAGCAGACGTAATCCCGAGGGGGAAAGTTGCACAACGTTCCCGCAACTCGACGCGGTCAGTGAATCCGCTTTCCACTCCGGCGAGCCCGGTAATGCCGCACTCGGCCAGATAGGGAGCGTTCGAGGCCACCGCTGGACGTCCGCCAATGAGGCGCTCCGCGTAGGCCCGGGCATCCTCCTTCGACTGCGCGAGATAGGTCTTGCCGTTCAGCCGTTCGATGGCGGCCAGGAACGTCGCGATGCGGTGGGCCACCGGCACATCCGGCACGGTGAGCTGCGGCAAGGGAGGCGGCGGCGCGGCCTGACCCGCGCTCCGGTTCAACGCCGTGCGTACGCGCCCGAGAATGAGTTCGCGCGACATCAGTGTCCCTCCCCAGCCGGCCGCGAATCGAGCCTCTCCCGCCACAACTTCCGGAAGCTCTTCGGCGCTGGAGCGGGCAGGTCGCGTTGGCTCAGCCACGCCGCCAGCGGACCCACGTTCATGATCCCCGGAACCGAGCGGATCCACCCGTTCTCCGTCTCCGGCATCGTGTACGGCGCGCCCGCCAATGCCAGGCGCCACAGCGCGGGGCTGGTCATCACGAGGGACCACGCCTTGAAGGCCAGCCGTTCCACGGCGCCTTCCCCCACGCGCTCCTTGGCCTCGGCGATGTCCTTGCGCAGCTCGAGCAGGATCCTCGGGATCTCGATCTTCACCGGGCATACCTCGCCGCAGGCGCCGCAAAGACTGGAAGCATGGGGCAGCCACGGATCGCGAGTCACGCCGTGGAACTGCGGCGACAGGATCGCGCCGATCGGCCCCGAGTAAACCCACGGATAGTTGTGCCCGCCGATCTTGCGGTACACGGGGCAGTGGTTCAGACAGGCTCCGCAACGGATGCAATAGAGGGCCTGCCGTTTCGACGGACTCTCGAGCACGTTGGTGCGCCCGTTGTCGAGCAACACCAGATAGAACTCCTCCGGCCCGTCGATCTCGCCGGCGCGGCGAGGCCCGGAAAGGAACGATGTGTACACCGTCAGCGGCTGGCCCGTAGCCGAGCGTCCCAGCACCTTCAGAAAGGTCGCCAGATCCTGCGCTCTCGGTATCAGTTTCTCGATCCCGGCGAAGGCGATCTGGATGCGCGGCGCCGAACTCGACAGCCGCGCGTTGCCTTCGTTTTCGACGATCGCCACCGCTCCTGAATCGGCGATCAGGAAATTCGCGCCGGTGATGCCGAGATCGGCCGTCAGGAACTTCTCGCGCAGCACGCGGCGCGCGATCATCGTCTGCTTCTCGATGACCTCCTCGCGCTCCACGCCCAGCTTCTCGGTGAAGATATCGGCCACCTGGTAGCGCGTCTTGTGCAACGCAGGCGCCACGATGTGGTACGGCTTCTCGCCGGAAAGCTGCAGGATGTACTCGCCGAGATCGGTCTCGACGACATCCACCGAGTCCTTCTCGAGCTCGTGGTTGAGTTCCACCTCCTCGGTGGTCATCGACTTCGACTTGACCACCCGCTTGACGCCCTTTTCGCGGCACAGCTTGCGTACGAACTCCACCGCTTCGCCGGCGTCGCGCGCCCAAACGACCTTTCCGCCCCGCTTGATCACGTTGCGTTCCATCACCTCGAGGTAGTAGTCGAGATTCTCGATCGTGTGACGCTTGACCGCGTTGGCCTGATCGCGCCAGCTCTCGAACGCGGCGGCCAGCGGATCCTCGACCGAATCGCTCCGCTTCCGCATGAGGCGGCCGGTGGCGTCGTAAATCGCCAGTTGCAGGCGGTCGTCGGCGATCGTCTTGTGAATCTGTGCGGCGGGAAGCGGGTTCATCGGCTGGCCAGGACCTCCGCGAGATGGATCGTGCGGACGGAGTGGTTGCCCCGCAGCAGCGCTCCCTGCAATTGCATCAGGCAGCTCGAATCGATGGAGACGACGTACTCGGCTCCGGTTCGGAGAATGCTTTCGATTTTGGTGCGCGCCATGCCCCCCGAGACTTCCTCGAACTTCACCGAGAAGGTCCCGCCGAAACCGCAGCACTCCTCGGCGGCGTCCATCTCGACGAGCGAGAGGCCGCTCACCTTGGACAGCAGGCGCCGTGGACCGTCCTTGATCTTCAACTCGCGAAGCGCGTGGCAGGAGTCGTGATAGGTGACCTTGTGCGGGAATCGCGCGCCGAAGTCGTCTACCTGGGCGACCTCGGTCAGGAAACGCGAGAACTCCCAGATGCGCGGCTCGAGCCGGTGGACGCGGTCGAGCATCGCCGGATCGTCGCGGAAGATGTCGGCGAAGTGATGGCCGGCCATGGTGGCGCAGGAGCCCGACGCCATGACGACGTAATCGGCGCGGTCGTAGACCTCGAGGAAGTGGCTGGCAACCTGGCGGGCCTCGTTCCAAAAGCCGCTATTGAAGGCTGGCTGGCCGCAACAGGTCTGGTCCTCGAGGAACTCGACCTCGAATCCGGCCCGTTCCAGCACGTCCGCCATCGCGAGTCCGGCTTTCGGGAATAGCTGATCCACCAGGCAGGTGACGAAGAGCGAAACCCGCTTGGACATGAAACTTTGATTCTATACTAGGCATCAGATGGTCTGGGCGGAATCGAAAAACATGACGCGTCGAAATTGGACAGGGCTTGCAATGGGCTGGCTGGCCGGTGCGGCGGCTTGGGCAGAGGAGGCGCGGGCGTCGCTGCGGGGCAAGCTGGCGCCGGGATCGCCAGCCAGGCTCCTGGCGGCGCCGGAGCCGGTGGAACTGTCTGGCGACGATCCGACGATGGCGGTGCTCGCCGACCCCCGGCTTGCCGGCGCCGACTTTGAAGCGGCCGGTTCGTTGACCGCGCCCGGCAAGTTCCGCGTGGACCAGATCCACAAACGCAACATGTTCGTGCACAAGGACGGCAGAAAGCTGATGATCAGCTACTGGTGCGAGGTCTGCTCGATCCGCACCTGGGCGCCGGGGAAGTGCATGTGCTGCCAGGACGACACCGCGCTGGACTTGAAGGAGTCGTTCGAGACTGTGAAGTAGTCCGCCCGGAACCGGCACACTTCCTCAAGGCCCGCCTTGCCGCTCCGATATGAGATGCGAGCCTCATGTTCGCAATCATCGGCATCGTCGTGGTCACGGCCGCCATTATTGGCGGCTACCTCATGGAACACGGGGTTCTAGCGGTGCTGGTGCAGCCCGCCGAACTGGTCATCATCGGCGGAGCCGCGTTGGGGACGCTGTTCATCGCCAACCCGTTGCCGATCATTATCAAGCTGTTCAAGGGGCTTATCGGCGTGATCAAGGGGAGCCGGCACAACAAGGCGCTCTACCTGGAAACGCTCAAGATGATGAACGCGCTGTTCCTTTCGGCTCGCAAGAACGGCGCCACCAAGCTCGAGGCCGATATCGAGGATCCGCACAAAAGCGACGTGTTCAACAAGTTCCCCGGATTTCTGCACGATCATCACGCCGTGGACTTTTTCTGCGACACGTTGCGCATGTCGGTATCGGGCACGGTGGACGGGTTCGCGCTCGATCAGATGATGGAGCTCGACATGGAGGTTCACCATCACGAATCGGCCGCCCCGATCGCGGCGTTGAACGCGGTGGCCGACTCGCTGCCCGGCCTGGGGATCGTGGCGGCGGTGCTCGGCGTGGTGATCACCATGGGATCGCTGGGCGGCCCGCCAGAGGAAATCGGACACAAGGTGGGCGCCGCGCTGGTGGGCACGTTCCTCGGGATCCTGATGTGTTACGGGTTCCTGGGACCGCTGGCGGCGAACATGACCAAGATCTCGGAGGCGGAGGGGCAGTACTACAACGTGCTGCGCGTCGGCTGCATCGCCTACATCAAGGGCAACCCGCCGATTCTGTGCGCCGAGTTTGCCCGGCGCGCGGTTCCCCACGAGGTCCGGCCATCGTTCAAGGACATGGAAGCGGCGTGCAAGGGCGGCGGGGCGGCGTCGTAACATGGCCGATCAGGACGGTCCGGCGCCGGTAATCGTCATCAAG
>SYLY01000399.1 GCA_005808475.1 Acidobacteriota bacterium | reverse complement strand
CCGTGGTCTTGGCGAGAATGGAGAGTCCGCGTTCGCGTTCCAGGTCGTTGGAGTCCATGACGCGTTCGGCGACTTGTTCGTTTACGCGGAAGATTCCGCTCTGTCTGAGCATGGCGTCGACGAGCGTGGTTTTGCCGTGATCGACGTGGGCGACGATCGCTATATTTCGGATCGAGGAGTTGCGAACTGTTTGCATGTAAACCTCCATGGTCTCATGGAGGCCTTGCGAAACGCCCTTGCCCGGCCGTTTCTTACTGAAACCGGCGTAGAATCGCGAAGATCGCCGCGCCGTATTTTTCCACCAGACGGAGACCCATGCCATGGACGGAGAGCAGTTCGTTGGTGGTTTGGGGCCGTTCCGCCGCGATTTCCTCGAGCGTCCGGTCGGTCATCACGCGAAACGCCGGGACCTTGGATTTCTTGGCCTCGCCCAGACGCCACGCTTTCAACGCCTTCTCGAGGGCGTCGTCCGGCGCGTGCGAGGGAGCGGCCTTCGCCGCCTTCTTCTTCGCGGCGGGCTTGGTCTTCTTCTTCCTGCTGGAAACGCCGGCGAGCGTCTCGGCGATCGTCAGCTTCAGTTCGGACTCAGCGGCGATCAGCCTCGCCATCGACAAAGGGGTCGCACGGCGGAACTCGATGGAGCGGCCGTCCTTCTCGAACACCGCGTCGGTGATCTCGATCAGCCCGGCGCGCGCCATCGCGCCCAGCAGCCGTTCGAAGGCGGACCGCTCGATCGCGCCGTCTCCTCCCATGTCGGCGTGGAGCCTGCCGGTGGCGACTCCGGGCGCCTTGATCGCCGCCTGCAGCGCCTTCCACGCGATCGCCCGCTCGTTGGCGTCGGGATCGCGAAACGTCTGCGCCACGCAATCGTGCGGCGCGCAGAAGTCGCAGATGCCGCACGGAGACGACGAAGACGCCTGGTCGCCGAAGTGGCGGACCAGCGAGTTCATGCGGCATTGATTGCAGCCGGCATACCGTAGCACCTGATCCAACTGACTCAGCTTCTGCGCGCGCTGCGCCTCGTACGACGGCTTCCAACCAGCGTCGCCGCGGACGATGTTCTCGGCGAAATCCACCTGGGCGCCGCCGTGGACCCACAGCTTTTCGAGCGCCGCGTCGAACACGTCGCGGTCCAGCTTGCAGCGCATGGAGACGATCTCCTTGGGCTCGGGCTCCTCCGGCAGATTGCGGTACACCTGGGCGAGCACCGCCGGTTCGGGATAGTCGCGCTCGAAGAAGAAGTCGTGCTGGCGGCGGTCGGCGTAGGAGTGCATCAGGATCGCGCGAGAAGGCAGGCTGTCGCGGCCCGCGCGTCCGATCTCCTGATAATAGGCCTCCACGCTGCCCGGCAGCGCCGTGTGGATGACGGTGCGCACATTGGCTTTGTCGATCCCCATGCCGAACGCGATCGTCGCCACGATCACCTCGGTGCGGCCATCTAGGAACGCCTTCTGCACCTCGGCGCGGCGCTTGCCGTCGATCCCCGCGTGATACGCGGCCGCGCTGAACCGGTGCTGCAACTCGGCGGCGAGCGCTTCCGCCTCCTTGCGCGTGGGCGTGTAGACGATCGCGGGGCGGCGGTCGTCGTCCTCGAGCAGACTGCCCGTGAGTTCGGCGCGCCGCGACGGAGCGGCCTCCACCACTTCGATGCCGATGTTGTCCCGGCGGAATCCGCGGATGAAGCGGCGTCCGCGCAATTCGAGTTGTTCGGCGATATCCTGCTGCACCACGGGTGTCGCCGTGGCGGTGAGCGCGACCACCGGCGCGGGCCGGAACAGCGGCAGATGCTGGCCGATCCGCCGGTAGTCCGGCCGGAAGTCGTGGCCCCAGTGGGAAATGCAATGCGCCTCGTCGATGGCCACCAGCGAGGGCTTGCGTTTGCCGAGCATCTCCGGAAACCCGGGGACGCGGAGCCGTTCGGGCGCGATGAACAGAAAGTCGAGCGCCCCGGCCAAGTAGTCGATGCACACCTTGCGCGAGGCGGCCCGGTCGCGCCCCGAGTGGATGCATTCGGCGCGGAATCCAATCGCCTGCAGCTTGGCGGTCTGATCTTCCATCAGCGCGATCAGCGGGCTCACCACCAACGAAGTGCCGCCGCGGGCGATTCCCGGCAATTGGTAGCAGAGCGACTTGCCCGCTCCGGTCGGCATCACCAGCAGCACGTCCTCGCCGGCCACGGCCGCGCGGCAGACCTCTTCCTGTCCGGGACGAAATCCGGCGAACCCGAAGCTGACGTGGAGCAGATCCTCGAGGCTGGAGCCTGCCTCGGGGCGCTCCCGGGCGGGGGCGGCAGCCGCGGCGGGAGCGTGCGCGCGAGGTTCACTGGCGAATTCGGGCTCGGGCTGCATCGCGGCGGCGGGCTGGGGACGCTTGGTCCGCGCGGCCGGACCCGCTTGCAGGGCGCGGCCCACCACGTCGCGCACGTAGTTCTCGATGCCCTCCATGAACGGGTCGAGCTTCGCCGCGCCCTTGTGGATGCGCTGCAGGTTCGCCTCCCACTGGCCCGTCATGATCGGGCTCTTGACTTCCGGATGCACCACGTCGATGAGTTGGATTCCCTTGTCCGTCGCCGCCAGCGACTTGCCTTGCCGCTCGATGTATTCGCGCTTCAGCAGCACCTCGATGATGTTGGCGCGCGTGGCCGGCGTACCGAGGCCGTTCTCCTTCATCGCGTCGGAGAGTTCCTTCTCGTCGAGAGTTTTGCCGGCGGTCTCCATCGCGGTGAGCAGCGTCCCTTCGGTGAATCGCTTGGGCGGGCGCGTCTTCTTCCGGAGCGATCGCGCGTCCAGCACGCGTTGCGGCTGGCCTTCCTCGAGACCCGATGGCAGCGTCTGCTCGTCTTCCTCGGCCGCGCCGTCGCCCGTTTTTTTCTTCTTCTTGGCGGGCGCGATGTCCAGCGCCTTCCAGCCAACCTGCTTCACGGCTGTGCCGCTCGAATAGAATCGATCGAGAAAGCCGGGGTTGGCGATCGCCGTGATGACCGTGGTGACGGACCAGATGTAATCGTCGTGCCACGCCGAAAGCAGACGCCGGCAGATCAGATCGTACAGGCGGCGCTCGTCCGGGCTCAGCTTCTCGAGATCGCCGCGCACGTTGGTGGGGACGATCGCGTGGTGATCGGAGACCTTCGTATCGTCGACGTAGCGCTTGCTCAGCGGACGTTCGCCCGTGCCCGGAGCAAGGGCCGCTTCGTACGGCGCGCGGATGGCGCGTACGATGCCGGGAAGCGTACCAGCGATATCCGCCGAAAGATGGCGGCTATCGGTGCGCGGATAGCTGATCAGCTTGTGCCGCTCGTACAGCGCCTGCGCCACGTCCAGCGTCTGCTGCGCGCTGAACGAGAACAGACGGTTGCCATGGCGTTGCAGTTCGGTAAGGTCGTAGAGCAGCGGCGGCGCCATGCGTTGCGTCTCCGCCTTGATGGACTCGATGCGCGCCTCGCCCTTCTTCGCGCGCGCCACGATCTCATCCGCTTGGCTGCCATCGGGCGGCAGGCGCATCGCCTGCTGCACCGTTTCCTTGCCCGCCTCCACCTTCGCGGAGTCGAACCACATGCCCTTGTACTCCGCGTCCTCTCGGGGAGAGAACGTGGCGGCAACCTCGATATAGTCTTCCGGCACGAAGGCGCGGATCTCGAGCTCGCGCTCCACCACCATGGCGAGCGTGGGCGTCTGCACCCGGCCCACCGAGAATTGTTCGCCCAGCGCGATGGTGTAGGCGCGGGACAGGTTCATTCCCACGAGCCAGTCCGCGCGGCTGCGTCCCTTGGCGGCGTCGGAAAGCGAATCGTACGCCGAGCCGTCCTTCATGGTGTCCAGACCGCGGCGGATCGCCTCCGGCGTGAGCGAAGAGACCCACAGCCGGCTGACGGGCTTGTGGCACCCGGCGGCCTCGTAGATGTAGCGGAAGATGAGTTCGCCCTCGCGCCCCGCGTCGGTGGCGCACACCACACGCGACACTTTCGCCGAGGTGAGGATCTTGCGCACCACCTCGTACTGATCCTTGGTCTTCTCGTAGACCACCAGCGGCCATTCGCGCGGCAGCATGGGAAGCAGATCGCGCCGCCACGATTTCCACTCCGGGTGGACTTCGTGCGGCTGCGCGAGGCTCACCAAATGCCCGACAGCCCACGTGACCACGTGGCCGTTGCCGTGCAAATAACCTTCGCCGTGCTTGGAAGCGCCCACCACCCGCGCGATGTCACGCGCGACGGAGGGCTTCTCCGCGACGATCGCGACGGTGGTCGATTCAGCCGGCGTCAGGCGTGAGCACCACCCGTCCCGTGATGTCGCCGCGCTTCATGCGCTCGAGCGCGCCGCCCGCGTTCGCCAGCGGCTCGAGCCGCGTCTCGCAGTGAATGCCGCCGGCGGCGGCCAATTCCAGCAGTTCGCGCAGATCCTCGCGCGTGCCGACCGCCGACGCGATAATGCGGAGTTCGCCCGCCACGAGCGCGACCGCGGAGACCGGGATCGGCTCGGCGGGCATGCCGACGACGACCATCGTGCCGCCCTTCCGCAGCGACGACAGCGCGGCCTCGTAAGCCGCCTTCGCGGCCGAACACACCAGCGCGACGTGGGGTCCACCGCCGGCCGCTCGCAACGCCTTTCGCGGTTGCTCCAGTCCGGAGTTCACGGTCCAATCGGCGCCGCACCGCCGGGCCAGTTCGAGCTTCGACTCGGTGATGTCCACCGCCGCCACTTTGACGCCCCGCGCCTTGGCGATCTGAATCGCCAGGTGGCCCAAGCCGCCCACGCCGAACACCGCCAGCACTTCTCCCGCGCGCACTCCGGACGACTTGATCGCCTTGTAGACCGTCAACCCCGCGCACATCAGCGGCGCGGCCTGTTCGAAGGAAACGGCATCGGGGATGCGCGCCACGTGGCTTGCCTTCGCCTTGACGAACTCCGCGTAGCCGCCGTTCACGGTGACACCCGTGATCGACTGCTTGCCGCACAAGGTCTCGCGGCCGGACGTGCAGTACTCGCACTCGCCGCAGGTCCAGTGGAGCCACGGCACGCCCGCGCGGTCGCCGGGCTGGAACGTGGTGACGCCGGGGCCGGTCTCCACCACAACGCCCGCGATCTCGTGCCCCAGCACTAGCGGCAGCTTGGTGATGCGCTTCAGCGCGTCCCAATCGCCCTCCGCCAGGTGCAGGTCCGAATGGCAGACGCCGCAGGCCTTCACCTGGATGACGACTTCGCCCGGTCCGGCCTCCGGACGCGGCGTGTCTTTTACTTCGACAGGTTTGCCGAATCCCTCGAGAATCGCTGCTTTCATTCCGAAGTTCTACCTTACCGCGATCCGGAGCGTGTTGCCGGGGAAGCGATTCGACGTGACCGCGACCTCCACCGAGTCGCCGGCGGCGATGCCGTCCGGGACCACCGCGTTGATCTGATACAGACCGGCCAGACCCGGCGTAAGACCCGCGAAGAGCACGCCGGCGTTGCGGCCACCGATCGCGACGGTAACGGGTAACGTGGCGGCCGAGAGCGGCGAAGAGCCCACCACGGCGCCCGCCTGCGCGGCGGGGTTGGTCTCGCCTAGTCCTTCGCAGTAGATCACCACCACTTTGCCGGATTGCGTTGGATTGGCGGCGGAGACCAGCGCGTTGAACTCGTCGGTGACGGCGAACAGCGACGGCTGCGCGGGCGCGACGATGATCTCCACCCGGTTTGAAATCCGGTCCCCGGAGCGGACCGCCAGTTGTTGCGGCACGTGAGGAGACAGCCCATAGGGAAGCTGGAAGTTGATCTGGCCGGGCGACGCGAAGTAGAGCGGCAACTCGCGGTCGCCGAGCAGCATCGACGCGCCAGCCAATCGGATCGGCAGAGGGAAGGCGGCGGCGGCTTGCGTAGCCGCGGCGAGGCCGGCTCCGAAGCTGGCGGCGAGACTGCCGGGCGCGAGCGGAGTCTGGGCGAAGCTCGCCAGGCTTACCGAGCCTTCGGGGAAGAGCACGGGCTGCGCGGCGTTCGCGGCGACGTTGCCTTGCAGGGAGAAAGCGCCGGAGACCGTGCCCCCCGCGGCGGTGACCGACAGGCGGACGGGGCCCGGTTCGGTTCGGCCCACCGGCCACGTTCCCACCCAGCGTCCGTCGCGCAGATTCGTGAGGCTGGCGTGGAACGCGGGCGCGGTGTTCGCGGATACCGAAACCACGCCGTTCGCCGCCGTGAAGGGCTGTCCGCAGTTGTCGCGGATCGAGAAGTCGAGGTCCGCCGCCAGCCCACCGGTGGCCGTGAAGTTCGTGGGAAGCGACAACGGCGCGATCTCGAGCCGGTTCACCAGGCAGCCCGACGGCGGCGTCACGATCAGCACCAGGTCGACCAGTTGCACCAGCGGCGAGCCCGATCCCTGGACGGCGAGCGTCGCGCGATACGTACCGGGCGTTGCGTCCGCCGAGGTCAGGCCGATGCCGATCGGGCGAGCCTCCCCAGGTGGGACCGAGCGGGGCGAGCCGGTATCGATTGTCCAGTATCGAGTGTCGCCCGCGAGTTGGACATCCATCGACATCGGCGTTCGCGAGAGATTGCGAAGCAACAGTTGTTGCGGCGCTGGGCTCAGTCCGGCGGCGGACGTGAACACCAGACTGGCGGGTTCGGGACGCGGCGCGGGAACGGCGTTCGCCGCCAGAATTTCGAGCGACGCGGTGATGTAGCCGGGAGAATTGTCGGCGGCCTGCGCGGCGACGCGAATCTCGGTCTGATGCACGCCGGCCGGGAGGCTCAGTGGGTCGACCGAGATGTCGAGAGGCGCCGCCTCGCCCGGATTCGACGCCGAGACGGCGGGATCGGCCAGCCAGCGTCCCGGCGAGTTCACGTCGGGCGCGGCCTCCCAGAAATACGGAGACGCCGCGCCGAGGACGTGCAGTTGCTTCGCGGACGGCTTGGGACCTCCGGCGGCGGCGGTGAACGTGACGGCGGATCGAGACAGGCGCAACACCTGCGGGCCCGGCGAAATGGCGAGCGTGACCGGGATCGCGGTGCGCGACGCGCCCGACGCGAGCACGATCTCGCCGCGGTAGGTCCCAGCGTCCAAAGCCGCCGCGTCGACGCGAACCACCAGCGGCGTGGGCGCCGCGCCGGTGGGAGCGCCCGAAGTGGGCGATACCGAAAGCCACGGCGCGGTGGACGATGCGTTGAAGCCGATCGCGGAGCCGCTGGTGTTGGTCACCAGCAGCCCTTGTCCCGGCAGCGCGCGAAAGTCGCGCGAGGCCACGAATCGCATGGAAGCGGGGACCGCGGCCAGACGCGCCGGCTCGGCGGCGGTAACGGTGAACGTCACCGGGATCGACAGCGTGCGATTGGTCGCGTCGGTGGTGTCGATCGCGATCTGGCCGCGGAACAAACCCGGCGGCAGACTGGATGGATCGGCGGTGACGCGCGCCAGCGCCGGCGTTCTCGGACCGTTCGCCGTCACTCGAAGCCACGCGCCGCCGAACTGCGTGGAAGCGCTGGGAGTGAAGGCCGCTCCGGCCGCGGCCGTGATGGCGCTGATGTCCTGCGCCACGGGTTGGCCGCCACTCGGCGCGGTGAGCGTGATCGCGGTGGGCGATACTTCCAGCGGTCCGATGATGCGTAGCGAGCAGGCGCGCGTCGCGACGTTGCCGCGGGAATCGGTCACGGAATAGGTGAACTGGAATCCGCCCGCCTCGGTGGCCGTGCCGGAGACGAGCCCGTCCGGGGACAGAGTGAGCGCGGCGGGCAGAGCGCCTTGCACCACCACGAACCGGTATGGTGGAAATCCGCCCTGCGCGCCCAGCCGGATCGAGTACGCGGTGTTGAGTCCGCCGTCGATCAACGGACACGGGCCGGCCGTCGTAAGCGCCGAACTCACGGTGAAGACCTCGGAGTTCGAGAACACGGTGCGCGTGAGCACCACCTGCTTCACCGCAATGGTCGCGCTGCCCGGCGCGGCGAGTAGCGCGGCGGGGACGATCGCCGTAAGAAGACCGGGGTTGAGCAGCGTGGTGGCCAGATCCGTCTGGTCGCCCGCCGGCCGTATCCACACGGCGCTCACGCCCGCTTGGAATCCGAGGCCGCGAATCTCGATCCGTGTTTCCGGCGCGCCGGCCGCGATGCCGTTCGGAGCGATCGAGGTGATGAACAGCGTCTGTCCTTCCTGCGCGGCGAGCACACGGAGCGAGCAGGGCAACTGGGCCGTGCGCCCCACGGCGTCCACCGCGCGGAGCACGAAGGAAGATTCGCCGATGAGAGCGGGCGTTCCACCGATCGAGCCCGCGGCGGAGATCGCCAGTCCCGCCGGCAACACGCCAGTCGCCAGAGACCACAGATACGGAGGCGCTCCGCCGGCCGCGGAGAGCGTCGCGATGTAGGGCGTATTCACCACGGCGTTCGGGAGCGGACACGGCGTCTGGATCGCGAAGCCGCCGGTGACGCCGAAGCTGGCGAGATTGGAGACGAGCACCTGGTTATCGAGTTGGCGCGTCACCGCGATCACGACGTCGCCGGCCTCGGCGAGCAGCCCCGGAGCGACCGGAGCCGACAATTGGTTCGGAGGCTGAAACGCCGTCGGGAGAGTGACCGCCGCCAGCGTTCCGTAACGCCACACGATGCGGGAATCCGCCGTGTAGTTGGAGCCGGTGAGGGTCAGCACGAAATTCGGCGTGCCAACGGGAGTGGACGCCGGATTGAGAGCGTCGATGGTGGGGCGCGACTGGGCCAGCGCGGACGCCGCCGAAAGGCAGAGCACGGCCGTGAACCGGAGCATGGGACCTCCTGGGATCGGGGCGGGGACGCGAACCGCCTCCAACCATCTTCGCGCGATTCTGTTTTATCCGCTCGCTAGTCCGTCAGTCCCTCGACGCGGCCTGGAACGGCGACGCGGGCAGGTCCTCCGAGTTCGCCAGGTTGCCTTCGCCGTTGCCGCCCCAGCCATACCGCACCTGCACCGGACCTGCGATCCCCTCCGCGCTCACCACCACCGTGGCGCCGTCCACCCGCGCCGCCGCCGCTTTGTAGCTTCCGTTCGCGCCCGCCACCGCGAATCCGATGGGCGCGCCCTGGAACCTCAATCCCGAACCCGCGTGATCGAACCAGAGCCGCAGGTCCGAGCCCTCGCGGGTGATCTGACGCAGCAGCGGACCCGAGTAGACGATGTTCTCGCCGTATGCGACGCCGCGCGCGACGCGGGCCAGCCGTGTGCCGGGAATCAGCTTGTCCGTGGGATGGACGTCCTCGAGATTGCCCGCGTCCAGGATGACCGCCATGCCGGTGTTGCGCAACGCGAGCGAGTCGCGCTGCGCCTGTTGCAGTTCGGGCCACGACGCGCCGGGCGCGCGCTGAATGAACTTGGGCAACTGCACCCACAGGAACGGGAAGTCGCCCTGCGCCCACGCGGAACGCCAGTCGCGGATCATCGTTTCGAACAGGCGCCGGTAGAGGCCGCCGTGACCGCGGCCGGCGTTGTTCTCGCCCTGATACCAGATGGCGCCGCGAATCGCATAGCGGGTCAGAGGCGCGATCATGCCGTTGTAGAGACCGGCCGGCTCCCAACGGTGTCCCGGACCGGGCGGCGGCTGTTGGCCGGCTTTTTTCTCCTTCTCGAAGCGCGCTTGCGCCTCCGGATATTCGGCGAGCCGCTTCTGCCAGTTCGAAAGCAGGGGCAGCAGCGCCGGATCGCCCGTGAGCGCGGCGCCGGAGGTCCACGACTCGGCGGGAGTGCCGCCCACCGCCGAGTGGATCACGCCGAAAGGAACGCCTTGCCGCTTGTGAAGGTCGCGCGCGAAGTAGTAGGCGACCGCGGAGAAATTGGCGGCGGCCTCGGGCGTGGTCTCTTCCCACGAGCCCAGCACGTCGTCCAGCGGCACGGGCGATGTCTTCTGCGCGACCCGGAAGAAGCGGATCCTGGGAAATCGCGCGACGGGAATCCCGGCGGCCGCGTGCGATTCCCGCTTCATGTTGAACGCCATGTTCGACTGGCCGGACGCGACCCACACTTCACCGATCAACACGTCCCGCACGGTGACCGTGTTCGACGCCGCCACGCCGAGTTCGTGCGGACCGCCGGCGGGCAACGGCGGCAGGAACGCCGACCATTCGCCGAGCGCATCCGCGACGCCGGAGGCTTCCTTTCCCGCCATGCGGACCGTGACCCGCTCACCCGGTGAGGCCCGCCCCCAGACGCGCAAAGGCGCGCCGGCCTGCATCACGGCACGATCGGAGAACAGCGCGGGCAGCCGCACTTCCGCCATTGAGGCGCTGGCAATCAACGAGAGCATCAGGACACGGGGCATCGGAATCGTTTTATCATCTTTCCGTGACATGGCGTTCGGCAATTGTTCTGGCGCTGGCAATGGCGGCAGCCGCGCGCGGCGAGGATCCGGTGGCGGACTTCGACTTCACTCGAGTCAAGACGTTCACGGTGCGGCCGGGAACCATGAAATCGAAAACCGCGAAGGTGAACGGCGACCGGCTGGAACCGCTGGTCCGCAAGCACATCGCCGGGAGGCTGGCGGCGGCGGGATTGACGGAGACCGGCGGGAAAGGCGACCTGGTGGTGAACTTCACGCTGATCGTGTCGGCCGAACGGGAACGCGACCGGCGGGCGAACCGCCGGCCGAGCCGTCTGCCGCTCATGCGTGAGTCGATCAAGGGAATGCTGCTCATCGCGATTCGCTCGTCGAAGGATGGCGTGCTGGTCTGGCGCAAGTTCCCCACATTCGAAGAGGACGATCCGAGGAAGTTCGAGGAACGGCTTCCGCGGCACATCGCGCGGACGCTCGGCAAGTTTCCGCCGGAGAAGAAAGAGTAGCGTCAGCCGGCCTGCGCGGGCAGGTGTTTGGCGAGCATCTCCGTCAAGGACGAAAGCTGCACCGGCTTGCTGAGATAGTCGTCCATGCCGGCTTCCAGACACTTCTCCCGCTCGCCCGCCATTGCGCCGGCGGTGAGCGCCACGATCGGGGTTCGCCAACCGTTCCCGGCCGCGCGAATTTCGCGAGTCGCCGTGAAGCCGTCCATCTCCGGCATCTGGCAATCCATCAGGATCAGATGGTAGCGGCGCCTGGCGGCCGCCTCCACGGCGAGTTGGCCATTGACGGCCACGTCGGCGCGGACTCCGAGTTTCTCGAGCAGCTTGACCGTCACCTTCTGATTCACGGGGTTGTCTTCGGCGACGAGAACCTCGAATCCGGGCGGGAACCGGGACAATCCCAGGGCGGGCGCCGGCCGGCCCTGAGGCATTCTGCCGGGCGCGAGCGGAAGCTCGAAGTGGAAGACGGAGCCTTTTCCCTCCTCGCTCTCCACGTCGATCGTGCCTCCCATCAGCGTCACTAGTTGCTTGCTGATCGCCAGACCGAGTCCCGTGCCGCCATAGTTGCGCGTGGTGGACACGTCGGCCTGGGTGAACGGATCGAAGATGCGCCGGCTCGCGTCGCGCGAGATGCCCACGCCCGTATCGGCTACCTCGAATCGTACCAGCGAGCCCTTGTCGCATGGGCCGGCGAGGTCCACTTTGACGGCGACCTTGCCGTGGTTCGTGAACTTGACCGCGTTGCCGGCGAGATTGGTGAGCACCTGCCGGATGCGGCCCGGATCACCGCGATAAGCGGACCCGAGCGCCGGATCGACGGCGGCTTCCAGCGTGAGACCTTTGGCCTCGGCCAGTTGCCGCAGGGGAGCGATGGCGGTTTCAACGGCGCGCCGGGGATCGAAGTCGATCTCCTCGATCTCGAGCCGGCCGGCCTCGATCTGGGAGAAGTCGAGGATGTCGTCCAGAATCGTGAGCAGGCTCTCCGCCGACGCGTGAGCCAGCTCCGCGCTTTCGCGCTGTTCGCCGTCCAGCCGGGACTGCAGCAGGGACGATAGCATGCCGAGCACGCCGTTCATCGGAGTGCGGATCTCGCGACTCATGTT
>SYLY01000398.1 GCA_005808475.1 Acidobacteriota bacterium | reverse complement strand
GGCACCTCGTGCGCCAGGCTCCGGACGGGCTCATGGTGGGCGAAAGTCGCGACCGCGAGACGGCCGACATCGCCATTCGCGCAGCGCTCACCGGACATCTGGTGTTGTCGACGCTGCACACCACCGACGCGCCGTCGGCGATCACGCGTCTCACCGACATGGGCGTGGAGAACTATCTGATCACCTCGTCGCTGGTGGCGGTGCTGGCGCAGCGGCTGGTGCGGGTGATCTGCAAGGAGTGCGGGGCTCCCGACGGTCCGCGGATGACGCCCTCCGGGGACGAAGTGCCGACGTGGAAGGGGCGCGGCTGCGAGGCCTGCTTCGGGACGGGATATCTGGGGCGCGTGGGGATCTTCGAAATGATGCGATTGAACGACGAGATCCGCCAGCGCATCATGCGCAACGAGGACGCCAGCCTGCTCACCGACGCCGCCAAGCGGAACGGGATGGGCACGTTGCGCGAGGACGGCTGGAAGAAGGTGGCCACCGGCGTCACCACGGCGGCCGAAGTCATGCGCGTGACGCAGGAGTTCTAGCGCCGTGCCCACCGCGTTTCACTTTCGCGCCGTGGCCGCCGACGGGAAGATCCGCGCCGGTACGCTTTCCGCCGAGAGCGAGAAGAACGCGGCGGCGGAACTGCGGAGGCAGGGGCTGAATCCGGTTTTCATCGGCCTGCGCCAGAAGGCGGCGTTCGACCTGAAGCTGCCCGAGTTCGGCGGGAACAAGCGCCGCGGCGTGCTGTTCTTCACCCAGGAGATCTCGACGCTGCTGACCAGCGGCATCCCGCTGGATCGCGCGCTGCAGATCACCACCGAACTGACCGAGCAGCCCGAGTTCAAGATGGTGGTGCTCGACGTGCTGCGAGTGCTGAAGGGCGGCCGGTCGCTTGGCGATTCGCTGGCGGCGCATCCAGAGTACTTCTCCGAGCTTTACATCAACATGGTGCGGGCGGGCGAGGCGTCGGGATCGTTGGCGCAGGTGTTCGAGAGGCTGTCCGATTTCGAGCGCACGCGGGACGACCTGCGCAACTACATCGTGGGCTCGATGGTGTATCCGGCGCTGTTGTCGCTGGTGGGCCTGGGTTCGATTCTGGTGCTGATGTATTTCGTGGTGCCGCGGTTTGCCAGCGTATTCGAGAGCGGACAGTTGAAGATGCCGCTACCCACCAAGATCATGCTGGACGTGAGCGCGTTCGTCCGGCAGTGGGGCTGGCTGGCGATGGCCGGCGCGGCGGCGGGGGCGATCGGGCTGAGCGCCTACATCCGGACGCCGGACGGCCGCATGTGGTGGGATACGTTCCGGCTGCGGATTCCGATGCTGGGCGCCGCGCTGCGCAAGGCGGAAACGGCGCGGTTCGCGCGGGCGATGGCGACGCTGGTTTCCAACAGCGTGCCGCTGGTGCAATCGCTCGGGATCGCGCGGGCGATTCTGAACAACAAGCTGATCGCGAACTCGCTGGATATCGTGGCGACGGGCGTCAAGCGCGGCGAGGGGTTGGCCGAGCCGTTGCGGCGTTGCGGACAGTTTCCTCCGCTGGCGGCGCACCTGCTGGCCGTGGGCGAGGAGACGGGCAAGCTGGACGCGATGTTCACGCGGATGGCGGATATCTACGAGACCGACACGCGAGAGTCGATCAAGCGATTCACGGCGCTGTTCGAGCCGCTGATCATTCTGGTGATGGGCGTGCTGATTGGCGCGCTGATTCTGAGCATGCTGGTGGCGATCAGCAGCATCAACGAAGTGGCATGAGACCGGGAGGGAAGCAATGAGACGAAACAGAAGAAGCAGACTCGGCGTGACGCTGATCGAGATGCTGGTGGTGGTGACCATCATCGCGTTGTTCGCGGCGGTGGTGGGGCCGAGGTTCCTGGGCCGCACCGATCAGGCTCGCGTGACCGCGTGCAAGGTGCAGATGGATGCCTTCATGACGGCGCTGGGGGCGTACAAGCTCGACACCGGTCTGTTCCCGACCACCGAACAGGGCCTGAACGCGTTGCGCGTTCCGCCGCCGAATTTGCCACAGTGGCGGGGGCCTTATCTGCCGAAAGACGTCCCGATGGACCCGTGGCAGCGGCCGTATCTGTACAAGTTCCCCGGCGAGCACGGCGACGAGCCGGATATGGTGAGCCTCGGCGCCGACGGCCAGCCCGGCGGGGAGGGCATCAATGCCGACATCCTCAGTTGGAAGAACTAGCAACTCGCGGCGAGGGGTGACCCTCGTCGAGATGATGATCGTGGTCATGCTGCTGAGTCTGATGACGGCGATCACGTTCCCATCGGTGAGCTCCGGCATCGATTCGTTGCGGATGGGCTCGGCCTGCGACGACATCGCTTCGGTTCTGAACGCGGCGCTCAACCGGGCCGAGCGGCGCCAACACCCGGTGGAGATCGTGGTGTCGCCCGGCGAGAGGTCCATCACCGCGGTTTCGTTCGACTCGGGCTACCGGCGGCGGATCGAGATGCCGGGCAACCTGCGGATCTCACAGGTGCTGCCGCCGGCGCCCGGCGATCCCAGCGCGCCACGCCACTTTCTGCTGTTCCCCGGAGGCGCGCCGCCCCGGTTGGCGGTAGTGCTCGACAACTCGCGCGGCGACCGCCGGATGGTGCGCATAGACCCGGTATCCGGCGTCGCGTTCGTGGAAAAGCAGGGGCCGGAATGAGGACGCGCTCGCGGGGATTCACTCTGCTGGAAGTGCTGGTGGCCACCACGATCATGGCGCTGGCGGTATCCACGGCGCTCAGCGCGTTGTCCACCTCCGTTCGCAACGCCTCGCGCCTTTCCGAATCCGACAAGCTCTCGGTGATGGCCAAGCGCACGATGGACGATCTGTTGGCATCGCCGCCGCTGCCGTACGGGCGCGTTCTGCAAGGCGTCTACGATCCGCGCGAGACAGGCCTGGAATCGGGCTGGCGGGCGCGCGTGGAGCCGTTCGAGAAAGTGCCGGGCGCGCCGGACGAAGCCGGGCTCGAGCGGATCGTATTGGAGTTGTGGTGGACCCACGGCAACGAGCGGCGGACGCTGTCGATCGAGGGCTACCGCCAGAAGCCGAGGACATCCTGATGCGCCGCGCGCGATCCCGGGCGGGCGTGACGCTGGTGGAACTACTGGCCGCCATCACGCTGGTCAGCCTGCTTTCGGTGGGCATCCTCTACGCGATGCGCACCGCGCTGGTGACGCTCGAACGGACCAACGACAAACTTCTTGCCAACCGGCGCGTGTTGGGCGCGCAGCGCATTTTGGATCAGCAGGTGTCCAACATGATTTCGGTGCGCGCCATCTGCGGCGGACCTCGCGACGAGTACGGTATCGGCGGAGTGCAGTTTTTCCACGGCGAGCAGTTCCAGATGCGGTTCGTGTCGCGTTACAGCGTGCAACTGGCGGGACGCGGCGGTCCGATGGTGCTCGAGTTCGCGGTGATCCCCGGGGAGAACGGTCGCGGCGTGCGGTTGATCGTGAACGAACTGCCGTATGGGGGTCCTTCGACGGTGGAGCCGCTGTGCGTGGGCTACGACATGGATTCGAACGGGAGCATGAACGGGAAGTTCCCGCCGGTGCAGGCCCGGCAGGGATCGTTCGTGGTGGCGGACAAGCTGGCCTACTGCCGGCTGTCGTATCAAGTGTTCCAGCCGGTGGATGGGCAGAAGCGGTGGTCGCCGCGGTTCGGCGGATACCTGCCGCCTTCGGCGATCCGCGTGGAGATGGCTCCGCTCGAGCCGGATTCGTCGCGGCTGCAGATGACTTCGACGACCATCCCGGTGAGGATATTCCGCAATTCGCGCGTCAATTATGTGGATCTCGATGAGAAGCCCCAGATCTATCAATAGCCGCAAGGGCGGCGCGCTGTTGGCGGTGTTGTGGCTATCGGCGGCGCTCGCGGCGATCGCATTTTCGTTGGCGACGACGGTGCGCGGCGAGATCGAGCGGGCGTCGACGCTGGGCGATGGCATGCGCGCGCATTATCTCGCGCTCGGGGCGATCGAACGGGGGCTGATGTGGGGGCGGTTCGGCCGCGGCGGGGCGCAAGCGCAGCCCGGTCCGGGCGCTCCGGCGGCGGTGTTTTCGATCCAGACGCCGTTGATGGTGTTTCCGTTTCCCACGGGCGCGGCGGTGGTGGAAGTGATTCCGGAGACGTCGAAGCTGGACGTGAATCGGGCGACTCCGGAGCAGCTTTTCGCGCTGCTGGCGGCGCTGGGCGCGCATCCGGCGCAGGCGCTCGACATCGCCCTGGCGATCGTCCATTGGCGGAGCCCGGGCAGCGGCCCGCTGGACAACTATTACCTCGCGTTCGGTCCGTCTTTCCGGCCGAGACACGCGTCTGTACAGGATGTAGAGGAACTTGCCCAGGTGAGAGGAATGACGCCGGAAATTTATCACGGCAACTATGTCCGCGACGCGCAAGGCCGCATGGTCCGGCTGGGTGCTTTCAAGGACTGCGTCTCGCCTTGGGGCTCGCTGAACCAGTTCGACGTGAACACGGTGGAGCCGGCGATTCTGGTGGCGGCGGGAATGGATCCGATGGCGGCGCAACGGCTGGTTGCCTACCGGAGCGGGCAGCCGGTAGTGGGTGACGCACAGATGGCCGAGATCTCGATGATCGCCGGTCCGGCGGCGGCAAAGCTGCGGCGCGGGGGCGGCAATTCGATCTACACGCTGCGCGCCACCGCCCGGATTCGCGACGCGGCCGGCCGGCTTTCCGATTTGCGCAAGACCGTCGCCGCGACGGTGAAGTTTCTACCGGAAGGCAACAAGCCGCCGTACCATATCCTCCGTTGGGACGATACCGCCGTTTCCGAGGTGAGCCAGTGGCCGTAGAGCAGGCGAACGCGTACGTGGTGGAGACGGCGGCGCCCGCGCGGCGGCAGTCCGCGGGGTGGACGCGCAAGTGGCTGGCGATCGGAACGGGGATCGGGATCGAGCCGGTGGGCGACGTGCTGCGCGTGGTGGTGGCGCGCGTGCGGCCAGGCGGAGTCGAGGTGGTGGGTTATCACCGGATCGACAATTACCGCGAGCGGCCGGCCAGCGAATGGGGCACGGAGTTCGCCGCCTTCGCGCGGTCGGCGGGCGCGAAAGGCTTGCCGGTCTGTCTGCTGCTGCCGCGATCGGAGACGATCGTGCGGCACGTGATGCTGCCGGGAGTGGGCGAGAAGGACCTGCCCGCCGCGGTCGGCTATCAATTGGAAGGGCTGCATCCGTATGCGGAGGACGCGGTGGCGTTCACCTACGCGCGCCTGGGCAACTCGCCGGCGGTGCTGGTGGGGATCGCGCGGAAGGAAACCGCCGATTACTATTCGAATTTGCTTTCCGAGGCGGGCATCAAGATGGCGGGATTTTCCTTCTCCGCCGCCGTCTTGTATTCCGCCTCGCGAGTGCTGGTGAAGCCTTCCGAAACGCCGCTCGCGTTCCACGGCGCTAGCGGCGCGACGGAGGTGTACGGCGAGAGTCCGGCGCGTCCGATTTATTCCGCGCTGTTCGAGATGGCGGGCGAGCGGGCGCGGCGCGCGGCGGTCTCCGAACTGCGCCTGGAAACCGAACCCGATCCGGCCACGGTCGCCGATCTGCTGCCGCCGTTCGTGGCTCCGGAGAGTTTTCCCCGCGAGGAAGGCGCGCTGGCGTTGGCCGCCGCGATCTGGGCCGCGTGTCCGCGGCTGGCGCTCCCCGCGAATCTGCTGGGCGAGACGCTGCGAACGCAGACGGCCCGCTGGATCTACGTCCCCACCATCGTGTTGAGCGCGTTGCTAGCCTCGGCCGCGCTGGTACTGGCGTGGCAGGAGTCGTATCAGGACAAGCTTTTGGTGCAGCGGCTGCAGATCGAGATCCGAACGCTCGAGAAGGAAGCGGCGAAGGCGCAGGGTCTGGACAAGGCCGCTCAGGGGGCGCAGGATCGCGTGGCGTTGCTCGACCGTTACCGCCAGCGTCCGCGCGCCGACATGGAGGCCTTGAAAGAGGTGACGACGCTGGTGGCGGCTCCGGCTTGGCTGCAGGGATTTCAATTGAGCCGCAACGAGGTTTACTTGAACGGCGAAGGCGAGAACGCGGCCGGAATGTTGAAGCTGCTGGACGAATCGCCGCGGTTCGCCAATTCGGCGTTTTCGACGGCGCTGGCGCGGATGGGCAGCGGTCCGATGGAGGTGTTCGCCATCAAGACGAGCCGCGAAGGTCCGGGCACGGGCTTCGAGCCGGGAGAGAACCGGTGATGCAGGATCGCGACCGGCGCGCGCTGGCGTTTCTCGGTGTATCGGGGCTGCTTTCGGCGATCGCCTACTTCTGGCCGGCTTCCGGACCGGAGGTGGTGACGGCCGCGATCTCGACGCCTCAAGCGGCCCAGGCGCGGCTCGCCAAGCTGCGAGGCACGATCGCCACGATGCCGGGAAAGAAGAAACTGCTCGAGGGGATCGAGGAGCAGTTGAAGACGCGGGAGAAGGGGCTGATCGTCGCCGACACGGCCGCCCAGGCGCAGGCGCAATTGATGCAGGTGGTGTCGAAACTGGCGCGGGCGCAGTCGCCGCCAGTGGACATCCTGCAGCGCGACATGGGCGCGATCCAGCCGCTCGGCAAGGACTACGGCGAGACGATGGCGACGGTGACGTTCAACTGCCAGATCGAGCAGTTGGTGAATCTGCTGGCCGACATCTCGGCGCAACCGGAGTTGATCGCGACGCATGAATTGACGGTTCGCGCGGCGGATCCGCGGAAGAAGCTGGTGACGGTGCGGCTGACGGTGACCGGAGTGATTCCGAGGCGGCTGGTACCCGAGCGGAAAGGACCGATGACGTTTTGAGAAAGAAACTGCTCCTCCTCAATTTGCTGCTGACGGCGATGCTGGCGGCGGCGGGCGTGAAGATCCGCGACCAGTGGCTGGAGTCGCGCCGGCGGGAAGCGGAGTTGCTGGCGATCCAGGTCCCGCCCACTCCCACGCCTCCGGTTCCGGTATCGGAACTGGTGCAGCCCATGCAGGCGGCCGGCTATCTGGACGTGGCGGCGAAGATGCTGTTTTCCAAGGATCGCAATCCGATGGTGGTGGTGGAAGCGCCCCAGCCAAAGCCCGATCCGGAAATGCCGGTGGTGCATGGCGTGATGGACCTGGGATTCGGCGCCACGGTGTTCATGACGGAGAAGGCGGGCGGCCAGCAGAAGGGTTACAAGACGGGCGACAAGGTGGGCGAGTACAAGCTGGTGAAGGCCAGTCGCACCGATCTCGAGTTCGAATGGGATGGCAAGACGTTCCGGAAGACGGTGACGGAGTTGAAGGCGAAACCGTCGATGGCGCCACCTCCCCAGCAGGCGGCGAGCGGCGCCGGGGCGCCCGCGACGCCCGTCACGCAGCAGCCCACCAATTACACGGTGACGTCGGAAGAGAAGATGAAGGAACTGCAGAAGCCGAAGGCCGGCGCGGCGTGGATCGACACAGGCGGCGTGAATCACGCCTGCGCGCCGGGCGACAGCGCGCCGGCGGGCACGGTGACCAACGGATACCGGAAGGTTTTGAAGCCGTCCATGTTCGGGCAGATTTGTTTCTGGGAACCAGTAAGTCAGTAGGAATCGGGGAGACACGAGATGATCTTTCGAATCGCAATCGTATCGGCGGCCGCGATCGGTTTGGCGGCGAGCCAGCCCAAGGCTGCTCCGGAGGCTTCGCAACGCACCGGCGTCAACCGGGCGCCGGATCCCCCCAAGGGCTCGATCGAGATCAAGCCCGGAGTGTGGGAGCACAGGGACGAAAAAGGCCAGGTGTGGTGGTACAGGCGGACTCCGTTCGGACTGGCGAAGCTTCCACCCAACGACAACGCCGACAATACCGAAATCGACAAGCGCGAGGCGGCTTATCTGAAGGCCATGGAAGACGGCGACACGGTCAAGTTCGAGCGCCGGACGCCGTTCGGCGTCAGCCGCTGGACACGCAAGAAGTCCGAGCTAAAGGGCGCGGAACTGCAAGCGTGGAAACGAGTGGAGGCCGCCAAGACCTCCGCGAAGAAGTAGGCCGGAGAACGAATGAAACGTCCCATCGCGGTTTTTCTGAGCTTCGCCCTAGCGCTCGCGTCGCTGGTTCCGCCGAGCGCGTACGCGCAGGCGGCGGCCGCTCCGCCCGCGCAGGCGACGCCGCCGCCCAAACAGACGGCGGTGGCCGGGCCCACGATCTCCACCGGTTCGTTGGCGCTGAGCAACGCGTCGCTCACCGACGTGATCGACGCGCTGTGCCGGCTGCTCAAGATCAACTACATCCTGGATCCGAACGTGAAGGGCAGCGTCACGCTGAACACCTACGGCGAAGTCAAGCAGATGGACGCGCGCGCCTTGCTCGATCTGGTGCTGCGGATCAACGGCGCGGCGATGGTGGAAACCGGCGACGTATATCGGATCGTCCCCATCGCTTCGGCGACGCGGCTGCTCAAGCCCGTTTCCGACAAGGACCTGCCGGAAGACGAGCAGACCATCCTGTTCCTGTTGTTTCTGAAGTACGCCAGCGTCGCCGAATTGGCGAAGTTGATCGAGCCCTTCATCGGCGAAGGCGCCAAGTCGATCAGCTACCCGCCCGCGAACCTGCTGTTCCTGATGGACAGCCGGCGCAACATCCGGCGGGTGATGGAGATCATCAACCTGTTCGATAGCGACACGCTGGCGCGGCAGCGGGTGCGGTTGTTCGAGGTCCGCAACGGCAGTCCGGTTGACATCGCGGCGGAGCTCGAGGAGGTGCTGAAGTCGATTTCGCTGACGGATAAGAACCAGGTGCGGTTTCTGCCGATCGAGCGGATCAACACGATCGTGGCGATCGCGCCGAGTCCGGCGGCGTTCGAGGAAGTGGAGAGGTGGCTGAAGAAGCTCGACACGGAGGTGAAGGCCTCGGCCGGATCGGTGGATAACTTCGTCTACCGCGTCAAGTACAGCCGCGCGGAGATGCTGGCCATGGTGATCATGAGTCTGTACGGCTACGGCGGCATGGGCGGAATGGGGATGATGGGCATGGGCATGGGCGGCTTCGGCGGCGGGATGGGCATGGGCGGCATGATGGGTGGCTTCGGCGGAGGCATGATGGGCGGCGGCTTCGGCGGGGGCATGATGGGCGGCGGCTTCGGCGGGGGCATGATGGGCGGCGGCTACGGCGGAGGCATGATGGGCGGCGGCTACGGCGGAGGCATGATGGGCGGCGGCTACGGCGGAGGCATGATGGGCGGCGGCTACGGCGGCCCCGGAGCCTACGGCAACTACATGCCTCAGGGAGGCTTTGTCGGCCCCGGAGGCGGCTTCGGATACCAGGGCGGAATGGGCATGGCCGGTGGTCCGGTTCCCGGCGGCGTGGCTCCCACGACGGCGGGCCAGAAGAAGACCGGAACGGGGACCGATCAGACGGGATCGTACCTGAGCGGAAACGCGCAGAACGCGTGGCCGCGAATTCCGCGGATCATTCCCAATCCGCTGGACAACACACTGATGATTCAGTCGACGCCGCAGGAGTATCAGCAGATTCTGAAGCTGTTGCGGGAGGTGGACATTCCTCCGCGGCAGGTGCTGATCGACGCCAAGATCTACGAGGTGTCGCTGACAGGAGCCTTCGCCAGCGGCGTTTCGGCGGTGTTGCAGCGGCGCAGCCCCAACTCGGTTCGGGATGTGATCGGGACCGCGGCGGCTGGCGCGACGACGCTTTCGGCCGGCATGCTGGTGGGCGCCAGCCGCGAACTGCTCGGCTTTTTGTCGCTGGCCGAAAACGCCACCAAGGCGCGTGTGGTCTCCGCGCCCAGCATCATCGCCACCGACTCGATCAACGCCAGCATCAACGTCGGCACGGAGGTTCCCACGCTGACCTCGCAGGCGCTCACCGGCGCCCAAAGCGGTGGAAGCTCGCTGTTCGCCAACCAGATCCAGAGCCGCAACACGGGCGTTTCGCTGAACATCGTGGCGCGCGTCAATCCGAGCGGCATCGTGACCCTGGTGATCAACCAGGAGGTCAGCGCGCCGCAGCCGCCGCAGGCAGGGGCGATCCAGTCGCCATCGTTCTCCAAGCGGACCGTCAATACGCAGGTGACGCTCCAGGATGGCGACACCATCGCCATCGGCGGCATCATCAACGAGACGAACACGTTCGCCACGGCGGGCATCCCGCTGCTGCACCGGATCCCGGTCATCGGCGCGGCGTTCGGGTCGAGGTCGTACGCCAAGGAGCGGACCGAGATGATCATCTTCATGACGCCGCGCGTGATCTATGACACCAACCAGATGGTGGACGCCAGCGACGAACTGCGCAGCCGGTTGAAGAAGCTGAACAAGTACGTGAAGGAGTGAGCCGCGGGGCTGGCGTGATATGCTGCCGTTGATGCTATCGCGCGGGTTCCCGGTCCTCTTTTTCGCGGCGATTCTGGCCGCGGCGGACACCTTCGAGTCGAAGGTCCGCCCGGTGTTCGCCCAGAAATGCGCGGCGTGCCATGGTGGGCAGAAGCCCATGGCCGCGATCGATCTCACTACTGGCGCCGGCGTGAACGCCGAGCGCCTGCTGGCCGCCATCGGCTACGAGAGCCGGGTGAAGATGCCGCCGAACGGGAGGCTGAGAGACGCCGAGATCGCCGCCATCGCCGAGTGGGTGAAGGACGGCGCGAAGTGGCCGGCGGCGGGAGTCTCGCGCCGGGGCGACGCCACCTGGTGGTCGTTCCAGCCGCTGAAGCCCGCGCCCGCCAGTGCCTCCATCGACGCGCTGCTCGCCGCCAAACTGGCGGAGAACGGACTGAAACCGGCGCCGCCCGCCGATCCCGCTTCGCTGCTACGCCGGGTAACGTTCGGCCTCACCGGGCTCCCGCCGGCGGAAGCGGACGTGGAGGCGTTCCTGAAGGATCCATCGCCCGCCGCGTTTGACGCGAGGGTGGAAAAGCTGATGGCGTCGCCGCGGTACGGCGAACACTGGGGACGCCACTGGCTGGATGTCGCCCGCTACGCCGACTCCACCGGGGCCGACGAGGACCATCGATATCCGCACGCCTGGCGATATCGCGACTACGTCGTGTCCGCGTTCAATCGCGATCTCCCCTATGACCGTTTCGTGCGCGAGCAGATCGCCGGCGACACGATGCCCGCGACCGAACCCGGCAAAGTCAACGCCGACGGCATCGTCGCCACCGGATTTCTGGCTCTGGGCCCCAAACTGATCGCCGAACAGGACAAGAAGAAAATGTTCTACGACATCGTGGACGAACAGATCGAGGTGACGGGCAAGGCGATGCTCGGAATGACGCTCGCCTGCGCCCGCTGCCACGATCACAAGTTCGATCCGGTGTCGACGAAAGAGTACTACTCGCTCGCGTCGATCTTCGCCAGTTCGAAGCAACTCGCCAAGCTGGAAGGCACGGTGTCGCAGCTCTACTTCGCGCCGCTGGTGGAAGGGGAAATCGCCGGCGGGTGGGAGAAGCACAAGGCCGCCGTGGAAGCCAAGCAGAAGGAGATCGACGGGGTGGTGGCGTCCGAGCAGTCCCGCTGGCGCGAGAAGCACGCGCCTAAGTTCGCCGAGTACATGCTCGCCGCGCGCGAGGTGTACGATGGCGGGACCGCCGCCGGGTCCGCCGCACCCAAGCGCGGACTGGATGCCTGGGTGGTGGACCAGTGGGCGAAGTATCTGAAGCCCACCGGCGAACGGCGCGTGTATCTGGAGCGCTGGGAGCAGGCGCCGCCCGATGCCCGCGAGGACGTCGCGCGCGATTACTATCTCGGCTACCTCGCCGAGATCCAGCGGCGCGCCGATGCTCGCGAGAATTGGAAAAAGGCCGCCGAGGAGGCCAAGGCCAAGGGCGAAAAAGAGCCGCCGATGCCGCAGTTCCTGGCCGGCGACAACCGCTTCTATTCGGAAGTGGTGGCGGCGGGCGGTCCGTTCAAGCTGCCTGAGAAGGATCGCGAGAGTCTGTTCCGCGAGGAGTCGCGCGCCAAGCTCGCCAAGCTGCGGCCGGAACTCGAGGAACTGAAGAAGCAGGCTCCGGAAGAGCCGCCGCTAGCGTGCGCCGTGACCGAGGACGCTCCGAATGTCGACCAGCGCGTGTTCGTTCGCGGGAATCCCGAGGCGCTGGGCGATCCGGTGGAGAAGCGCTTCCCCGCGGTTCTGGCCGGCGAGCACGAAGCAGTCAAGAGCGGCAGCGGCCGCCGCGAACTCGCCGAGTGGCTGTCGAGCCCCCGCAATCCGCTCACCGCGCGTGTGATGGTGAACCGCATCTGGCAGTGGCACTTCGGCGAAGGGCTGGTGCGCACGCCCAACAACTTCGGCAAGCTGGGAGACCGGCCCGCGCATCCGGAACTGCTCGACTTCCTGGCGGCCAAGTTCATCGAGTCCGGCTGGTCGGTGAAGGCGATGCATCGCATGATCCTGAAGTCGGAGGCGTACCGGCGGTCGGCGAATCCGCCGGCGGGCGCGCGCGAGAAGGACTCGGAAAACCGGATGCTTTCCTGGTTCCCGCAGCGCCGCCTGACGGTGGAGGAGATGCGGGACGGCCTGCTCGCCATCGACGGCACGCTCGACTACAAGATGGGCGGCACCTTGCAATCGGGGATGGGCACCGACAAGGAGTTCGCCGAGGGCCGCAAGAGCATCGATCCGGACACGGCTACCCGGCGGTTGGTCTACCTGCCGTTGCGGCGGTCGAACCTGCCCACCGTTTTGAACCTGTTCGATTTCGGCGACGCCACCACCAGCACGGAGGCGCGATCGCAGACCAACGTCGCTCCGCAGGCGCTGTACATGATGAACGGCGAGTTCGTCGCCGCGCGCGCGGCCACCCTGGCGGCGGGGCTGCTGGCGGACGCCTCGCTCGACGATCCGGCCCGCATCCGCCGCGCCTGGCTGCGGGTGATCAACCGTCCCGCGGACGACGAGTTCGCCGCCAACGCCACGCGCTTCCTCGAGAAGTTCCCAAGCGCCGATCGCAAGCTGGCATGGACCAGTTTCTGCCGCGCGCTGATCTCGTCCAACGATTTCCTCTATGTCCACTGAACGGCCGTTTCTTCCCTCCCGGCGCTACCTGCTGCGCCACGCCGCCTGCGGGTTCGGTATGGCCGGCTTGGCGGGTCTGCTCGACGCGGAGTCCAATCCGCTGGCCGCGCGCAAGCCGCATTTCACCCCTCGCGCCAGCCGCGTGATCTTCCTGTTCATGCATGGCGGACCGTCGCACATGGACACGTTCGATCCGAAGCCGTTGCTCGACCGGGATCATGGCAAGCCGCTGCCGTTCAAGCGGCCGCTGACGTTCGCCGAAGGGCAAACGGGGGCGCTGTTGAAGTCGCCGTGGAAGTTCAAGCAGCATGGGCGTAGTGGACTGCCGGTGAGCGAGTTGTTCCCGAACGTCGCGCGGCACGTCGACGACATGTGCATCGTGCGGTCGATGGTGGGCGACAGCGTGGCGCACGGCGGCGCGGTGCTGCAGTTGATGACGGGGTCGAACACGTTTACGCGGCCGGCGGCGGGCGCGTGGGTGGTCTACGGACTGGGGACGGAGAATCGCAATCTGCCGGCCTTCATCACCATCAAACCGGGCTTGTCGCACGGCGGGGCGAAGAACTGGAGCTCGGCGTTTCTGCCGGCCGCGGTCCAAGGCACAGCGGTGGCGCATGGGGGGATCAAGGTCGACGAGTTGAAGGAGCCCATCGAGCACCTGAAGAACAAAGGATTGACCGCCGAGCAGCAGCGCTACGAACTGGACATGATCCAGAAGATGAACCGGCGGAGCGCGGACCTGTGGTCGCACGACCCGGATCTCGAGGCGCGCATCCAGCAGTTCGAACTGGCGTTCCGCATGCAGACGGAGGCTCCGGAAGCGTTCGACATCGCGGGCGAATCGGCGGCCACGCAGAAGCTCTACGGGATGGATCACCCGATGACGCGCGATTTCGGCTGGCAGTGCCTGATGGCTCGCCGGCTGGCGGAGCGGGGAGTGCGGTTCATCCAGATCAACCACGAGTACGGGCCGGGCAACGAGGTCGGCTGGGACGCGCATTCGGAACTGATCCGGCTGCATACGCGGACGGCGTGGATGGTCGACAAGCCGATCTCGGGTCTATTGGCGGATCTGAAATCGCGGGGCCTATTGGAGGATACGCTCGTGGTGTGGAGCGGCGAGTTCGGCCGCACTCCGATCGCGCAGGCGGGTGACGGGCGGGATCACAACCCGTATGGCTACTCCTCGTGGATGGCGGGCGGGGGCGTCAAGGGCGGGACGGCGTACGGGGCGACGGACGATTACGGTTACTACTCGGTGGAGAATCGCATGCATATCCACGATCTGCACGCGACGATGCTGCACATTCTCGGACTGAACCACGAGCGGCTGACCTATTTCCACGGCGGGCGGAATCACCGGCTGACGGACGTGGCGGGCAAGGTCGCGCACGGAGTGCTGGCGTAGGGCCTTGAGTCACTCCCAAGGGACGTCGCGCGTGGCGATTATGCCGGCGAATGTCTCATAGCCGCGCCGAAGCGAGCCGGCATAGTCGGGTTCGTCGCCGTCCACCACGTTGGGTTCGCCGTAGGCGTAATGGGGCACGTAGAGCAGCATCGCATTCTGGAAGTACTCGTCCAACTCGCATTCGGAGAGGCCGTAGATATCGAGGAAGAGCTTGGTGAAATCCTCGCGCGCCTCCTTGAACGCCCTCTGGAAGGCATGCAGCACCGCCGTGTCGAAGCGGCTCGCCAGGGGGAACACGACTAGCGGCCGGTCGTCATCGGAGATGCGGCGGAACTGTACCGCTGCCTTGGCAATCTCGAGCACACCGAGGCTCTGCCGGCTCGGACCGAACATGGCGACCAAGCGGTCTGGCAGGATCGCGGTGCACATTCCGCTGATGTCGGAGACGCCTGTTCTCGAATCGATCAACACATAGTCGTAGCTGGAGGCAAGCATGCCGCGGAAAGCGGCAATCGCTTGTGGGGTTTTCTCGAAGAGGCCGACCCAGTCGAAACGCGCGATGGCGTCCTGATAGGTGCGCGTGGTGGCGCGTCCGGTTCCGGTGGCGAGCAAGAGACTGACACCGGGAGCGCCGCTATCCACGACGTAGGCGTCCAGTGGCAAGGCCCGATACAGTTCGCCGGCCCCGTCACTACCCGCAAGCGCGCTTGCGAAATCCGAGTTCTGGCGGAGCATTTCAGCCAAGGCAGTGAAGTACTCGATCAGTCCGCGCTCGGCCTGGTCACTTTCGTGAAAGTACGCTTCCAAGCCGGGAGCTTCCAGATCCCAGTCGATCAGGAGAATTAGCTTCGAGCCGCCTCGAGCCAAGACGCGACCGATGTTGGCGACGGCCATGCTCCTGCCGAGGCCGCCTTTGAACGAATAGAAGGTGATCAAGGACCCGCTGGCGTTCATGGCCGCACCTTTGGGAAAGGATAGTCCAAGGCAGCCTGCTTGTAGCCTTCGACGCGGATCGCGCCGGTAACCGGAAGCCGGAGCAGTCCCCGGCGGGAACGTCGCGTGCCTCGAGTTCGCGGGCCAGCGCCGCTAGTTGTTTCAGGACTTCGGTGAGGATTTTTTCGAAGTCCTTGGTGCTCTCGACGCTGGTGCTACGGACGCGGATTTTCGATACGTCGATGTATTGGCGCTCCCCGACCACCCCGGGGAGGAATTTGCCTTGGCTCAGCCTCTCGCCGCCTTCGGACCGTGCGGGTTTCCAAATCAACGGGACGATGAAACGCTTGTCCTGGGCCACTCGACGGCCGCCGAGTTCCTCCATGCCGGCCCATTCGCGGCCGCAGAAATCGCTGTCGAAATAGTCCGGGTCGCAGACCGCAATCATTGCCAGGCTCTGGCACAAACCCATCTCGATCTTGTGCAACCAGTCGTCACCAGCCGAATTACGTTCCCAATCCGCGAACACGGAACGGGGAAGGCCGTACGAATGTGCTTCCTGCTCGATCGCCGACTTGATCTTTCGGATGAACCGGCGTTTCGGCTCAGCCATGGCATGCGGTCAACTCACGAAGCAGGCGTGGCTATACCCATTGTGGGACAGCCAGTATCGAAGCGCGAGCTCATTGGGCGGGCGCATGGACGGGCTGCAAGGCCTGTCGCAGGGCTCGGCCGTAGCGCAGGGCCAACGCGATCTTCTCTCGAAGCATGGCGTGGGGCTCCCAGACGTCCGTTCCTCTGTCGATGAGGTCGAAGGCCCCAAGCTTCATCGCTTCTCTCGCGTTGGCCGGGGTGAAATAAGCGGACACCACAATCACCGGGATGTTCATGGCTGCCGCTTTTCTCAGGACGTCCAGGCCGTCGGTGTCGGACTTCGAGTGCAACGCCAGATCAGTCACCACCAGATCGATGTCTCTCTCCCTCAAGATCCGCTCGGCTTCGTCGCGCGCGGATGCTGAAAGTACGACTCGCCCTTCGGCTGCCGCGGCTCGCTCGAGGCCCTTGAGTTTTTCTACGCTATCGTCAACAACCAGCACGCATGACACGCGATTGTCCTCCGTTCGACTTCATAGAGGCGAAGATATGACTATCCGAGCACCCGGCGGCTCGGAGATTGCTTCGATGTCCATCGAACCACCATGCCACATCATGACGCGGTACGCCATCGGCATTCCAATTCCATCGTGTTCGTTGTCCGTGCTCCTCGAGCCGGTATTCTTGTACGGTTCTAGCACACTGTTATCCGGCGCGGTGGACCGTCGTTCGAAAATAGCCACGCCCATTTCGATCGGACGGAGCCCTTTTTCGAGCCGCCAAGGAATGCACGGGCCCCGCTTCAGCCGGCCGTTGCTTATCATGTGGCCAGAGGCGGCCGGAGACCGCGGTCTCGCGCGGTTCGGCCAACTCATCGGGCGCCGCCCGGATGATACCATCATGCCTGTGGTGCATACGCTTCTGTCAGCATCACTCCGAACGCCGGCCCTTTTCTTCTGGGAAGCCGATGCAGTCACGCGACAGTAGCATCATGCCGCTTGCCCGTTTGCGCACCGTGATCGAACTGGTGCTCGGGCTCCGCCGCCACGACTTCCGTGCCGCGCGGACGTTCATGGACTCGTTCTATCCCGGCCAAGGCCTGCTGCCGCGCGCCATCTCGTTCACGGGGTGGGCGCTGAAGCTGATGTGGCGGTTGATTCCGGAGACGAGCGCCTGGGCCAGTTTCGCCAGCCCGGTGTCGCGAACCCCGGTCTGGCTGCGCGGCAAGGACCCGTTCGAGAATCATCCTTTCGACGCCGACCCATCCGCGCGCCTGCCACAACAGGTGGAGGTGGTGGTGATCGGCGCCGGGATGGCGGGTTCGGCCGCCGCGTACCACTGGTCGAAGAACGCGACCGCCGGGCAGATGCTCGTGCTCGAGATGAACGGCGTCGCCAGCGGATCGGCGGGCCGCAACGAAGGCCTGGTCGTCATGGGCCGCTACTACTACTACGTGCATCACACGGTCCTTGCGCACCTCGATCGGACCCGCTCCGATCTCTCCGCCGCGCAGCGGGATGGCTTGGCGCACGAGTACGCGGCGGCATATGCGAAGTCCGCCTACGCCAACGCGGAGATGATCGCCGGGACGATCGAACGCGAGGGGATCGACTGCGACTACGTTCGCAAAGGCTGGGTCCAGGCCGCCAATCCGGACGCGGTCGACCGGCTGGAAGCATCGACCCGCATGGCGCGCGAGACCGGATTCGCGGATTGGGTGAAGATCACGAAGGAGGAGAGCTTCGAGAAGTCCGGGATGCGCACCGCGGGACCGTCCGGATTCTCCATCGGCGCTGCGTGCTGGCATCCCGCCAAGTGGTGCTGGGGACTCATGCGAATCGCGCTACGGTCGCCGCGCGTCCAGTTGTTCACGCGTACACCGGTGACGCGCGTGGAAGATCGCGGCGAGCACTACGCTGTCCATACCAGCCGCGGCGTGGTGCTGGCGCGTTGCGTCATCAACGCCATCGAATCGCAGACACCTCAATTGTTCCCCAAGTTCCACGACATTATCCGTCCCATGCAGACACAGGCGGCGTGGGGCGAGTCCGACGGCGGAACCATGCGGCCGGGGACCGGTATCAGCGGGGACCGCGCGTTTTTCGGCCGCGACGAACATGGCGTCATCTTCGGGTCCGACGCCACGCGCGTCCCCGACCACGAAGCGGGCAGGAATCAGCCGAGCCGCTTCATCACGCGCTTCCTGCTGACGGAGTTGAGGCGTCAGTTCTCGGTGGCGCGCATTCACGTCCGCAACGAGTGGAGCGGAACGGTCAGCTACACGCCGGACGAGTTCCCCATCGTCGGCCTGATGGACGAAAAGCGGCTGTACATGGTTGGCGGCATGGCGGGATCGGGATCGGGCGTCTCCTTCAACGGCGCGCACCATGTGGTCAAGACGATACTCGGACTGGAGGGTCCGGACTACTATCCAGAGCGCTTCTTTTCGGCGAAGCGCTTCGGTCCGGCCCGCCGGGCGCCAACCCCTTTACAGCCCGACCTTGAAGCTGAATAGTCTGGCGTCGCGCACGGAAAACTGAAGGCGAATGGGCTTGCCCCTGTGGCGCGCGAGCCCGTTGCGGTCCGTCCACTCGAGCGGGATACGGATTCCGTCGCCTCGGACGGGTTCAGCCGATAGTCCGGCCAGCGGGCGGCCCTCGATGTCCATCACCGACACCGCGACGGAGCCGTTCTTCTCCTTGTCACATTCCGCGTTGACGAAGATCCCGCTTCCTTCGAGCAGGAATGGCTTGGTCAGGAGCTGTCCTTCCGTGGCGCCGGCGGCGAGAGCGGTGAAGCCGTCCAGGCGAAGCGTCGCCATTCCTGTATTCACCTTCATGTCGCTGACGTGGACGTCGCGGCTCATGCCGAAGAACAGCAGGATGCGGTCCGGCAGTTCAACGAGCGAACTTGCCATGTGGACCTGTTTTTCATCCGGGGAGCCAGGCCCGCCAACGCCCACTAGCGGCGCGCCGGGAAACGCGCGCGTCCACGTCCAGCCATCCCGGCTGAATGCCAATTCGGCTTCGACGATCGGCGGCGGGAGCGTCTGATCTTTCTTGTCGTTGTAGATGATCCACGGTGTACCGATGAACAGGCCCTCGTAAGAGGTGACGCCCATCGAGTAGTACTGCAGAGGCGGCCGGGTGGCGAAGACGAGCTCCGGCGGCGACCAGTGTTCGAAGTCGGCGCTCTCGGTTCGCCCCACCGCCCGGGCAATACCGCGCGGACGCATGCGCACGAAGGCCACGTAACGGCCGGTTCGCTCGTCCCACATCGCGCTTTGCGCCGTGTCGCTCAACAGCGGAAGCACGGGATTCAAGGGCGAGCGCCGCCAGTGGATACCGTCGGGAGAGAAGGCGACGTCGATGCCCGGGGGCACGGCGCCTACCTCGGCGGTTCCTTCCCCGTAGTCGCTGGCGAATAGCTTGTAGCGGCGGCCAGGGTCCGGGTCGCGCCGGTCGAAAAGGACGAACGGTCCGGCCAGGTGCCCGTAACGCGGCCGGTACACGATGCCGGTCTTCGTTGCGCCATCGAAGGGGACAACGTCGAAAAGCGGCTTTCGCCAGGTGACTCCTTCGCTGGGCGATTCGGCGTAACACAATTGAACGGCCCTCTCGGGCTTGGCCGAGCCGGCCACCGCGCGCGGCGGACTCTGGCAGTTATAGAACATCCGCAGTAGTTTTGCGTCCGCGTCCCACACCACGTTGCCGTACAGGTCGGCGCGCCCCGCGTCCCACAGGCCTTCTTTTCGGACATCCGGTTTGCCAGGGAACCGGCAAAGCGGAATGGCATCGGCTGACGGTGGTCACCACGAGGGCGCGCTACTCCGCAAGACGGGGTTGGCGGGGTGCTTCACCACTTTGCCCGGCTCGCGCCGTAGGTTCTCCCTTCGTTCGACGAGCCAGTCATCCAGAAAGAGTTGGCGGCGCTGGCCGATCCGCGCCGGAGTCGCGGTATCCTCCTTTCCCGGGGACCGCGGTGCGCGGTTTCAGACCGGCGAGACGGGCGGTGAGGGGCGCAACGTCCGACCCGGGGAATGAGAGCCGAATGAGATCGTCTTCGATGCCAGGTCGGAGGCGGAGAAGTTCGAGAACGTAGGTTCGGCGCGCACCGGGCGCAAGATCGCGTTTGCCGAGCACCGCCGGCCTCCACAACCAATCCTGGCCGGAATACACGCCGGGCAGTTCGGGAAGCTTGCCTCCGGCGTCGGCGTACAGAACGACGGCCCCGGGCGAATCGAGAAAGCCAAGACCGAAGGTTCGGCCGTCCGCCGTGGTGAACTGAACCGCGGTGGATGCCGGGCTGCCCGCCGAGGACGCGACGCGGGCGTCCACGGTAACACGAAGATCGGTCGATTCGTTGAATTCAGACCTGGTGAATTGGCGGCGATAATATCGCCCGCCATCGCCGCGGTAGTCGTCGGCGAAAGCATCCTGGGTAACGAGCGCGCCTCCCGCCGTTTCGAGGAAGCTTGCCTGGCCGGTGGCCGAGCCGAAATAGCGGAGACCGAGTCGGGGGGCGTTCGGTTCCAGGCGCGCGGCGGGATCGTAGTCCACCCGCACCTCGGACATCGCCAACCTTGACAGGACGAGAAGCAAAAGCAGAGGGAGCCGGGCGTGGCCGCGGCAGGCAATGACAGACATACTGGCACTCCTCCCGAACTTACCGCGACAGGTTGATGCCGGTTCCGTTCACGGCGACAGCCGTTGGCGTAGCTGGGGGATCACGTTCAAGACATTTTCCGACGCGATGGCCCGCTTGACCTCGTCCGGCAGCTTCAATGTCTCCAGCAGGCGCACGAAAGGCGCCGGCGGGTACAGCGGTGCATCGGTGCCGAAGCAGACTCGATCGCTTCCGACCGCCGCCACCACCGCCTCCACCGCGCCGGTGTGGAACGCGCGCAAGGTTCCCATGTCGAACCAGACGTTCGGAAGCGGGCGTTCGCGCCACGCATCGATCGATGCGTCGCTGTAACCGGTGATCCCGACTCCGAGATGCGCGGCGATGAAGCGCACGGTAGGGTAGCGTTCGGCGAGGCGAAGGTACCGGTCGATCGTCACGAACTGCGAGTCGTTGCCGGTATGAGAGAGCACCGGGAGTCCGGATGGAGCGATCACTTCGTCCATCAAGCGGAACGAGGCTACCGAAAGGACATCCCACTGGCCGAGAGCCGGATGGAGCTTGATCCCGACGATGTCCGGATTGGACTTGGCTTCGGCCACCCATCGAGCCGAAGACGCCAGATGCCGCGGATGGACCACCACCATTGCACTGAGGGACGGTTGCTTGGCGACCTCGGCCAGGGTGTAAGCATTGCCGAGGTCGAGCGCGCCGTAGCACGCCTCGATCGAGAAGGTGACGCCGTGCGCGATGCCGGCCTCTTCGTTCAAGGCCGCTAGCCGCGCTCCGTCCGCGCTCATGGGCGCATGCGTGAATTGCCCGAGATGGGAGTGCACGTCGATGATCGGTTTGATTTGCACGAACCCTTCATTCTATCCCTTCGTGGAGTTATCGAACACGGTGATCGGGAGAACCGCCCGGCTCGATCTCATTCCAGCCGTGGCCGGTGATGACGCCTTTCGGCAATGTGTCCTGGTCGACGGTGCGTGATTGGCATCGAGCCACCACGGACTGTAGCTGCAGGTACCAGCCGCCGGGGCCGTTGTCGAAGGTTTCGAGGTAGTAGTCCCGATGGGACGCCGTCGTGCAACTGGCGGCGAGCGGAATCATGGCGGCCAGGATCGGAGCCTGGTTCGCCTGTGCGAGTCTCTCCGGCTCTAGTCGATCCCGGCGCGTTGCCCGGCCTGTATGATGTGAGTTCCGCGATTCAATCGACAAACCACGAGGCTCCGATCGGAATGAAACGGCGAAATCTCCTAACGGCCATCAGCATGGCCGGCCCCTCCGCGATGCCAGCGGCGCAAGCCCCCGCCGTTCCGCGGCGAGCCGCTCGGACAACCGGACCGGAGCCCACGGCCTTCTTCTACGATGACGGCCGCCACGCGGCGGGACTCTACCAGTTCGCGCCTCCGCTGACCGCGGCGGATGTGACCTATTCGGTGGATCAGCTTGTTGCCTCCGGCATCGATACGCTGTTCTACTCGGCGGGCCCGGAGGGCGGCGTGGTGCAGTACGACAGCCGGGTCGCGGCGAAATGGGGCGACAACGTCGACGTGTGGTCGCACGAGATCTTCTATCGCGCGTCGCGAACGCTGCACCAACTCATCGCCGGCGGAATCGATCCGATGAAGGTGCTCTGCGGCCGTTCCCGCGAGAAGGGGATCCTTTTTCTCCCAACGATCTGCGTGTGCATTCAAGGCGGAGATCGCAAGGAGGATTCCGGTCTCGGAAGGAAATCGAACTTCGCCTACGACCATCCCCAATATCAAGTAGGCCCCGATCGAGATCCACGCGCGAGCAAGCCGGCGCGTTTTTTCGGTCCGGCTCGCTTCAGCTTTCTCCATCAGGAGGTCCGCCAGGAGCGCTTCCGTATCTGCGAGGAACTGCTCACGCGCTATGAGACCGATGGCATCGAACTGGACCTGTCGATCGACAACAACTTCGGACCGTTCTGCAAGTACGGCGAAGTGGAGCGGCTGGCGCCAGTCCTTTCACGGTGGATCGCGGACCTGGGCGCGGTAGCGCGCAAGGCGGAGCAGTCGCAAGGACGGCGCAAGCGGATCTACGCCCGGATTCCCGCCGTTGGCGTGGACGGCTGGAACTCGATCGGATTCGACGTACCCGCCTGGGTCTCGAGGAAGCTGGTGGATGGCCTGGTGTGCCTCACCACGTATCGAGAGATGGTGGACCAGGACATGGACCTCGCGCCGGTGGTGAAGTTGACCCGGGACACGGGCTGCCGGGTCCTTGCCGGGTTCGACGGCAACCTGGGCCGGCAGGTGGAAAGCAGTCCGCCGGCGGAGATGATCTGGGCGGCGGCGGCCAATGCGTACGATCGCGGCGCCGACGGTTTCGGACTATGCGAAGGAATGTGGGCGCCGAACGGTTGGCCATGGATCGCGCAGGATCGCGACACGCTGCGGCTGCTAGGTCATCCCGATCTGTTGGCCGCGGCAAACAAGGTATACCGGGCGCGATCGATGGCGCGCGGCGCCACATTCGCCGAAGGGATCTTTCGGGCGAGAGGACCGGTGCTTCCCCGGGAACTGGCGGAAGGCGAATCTCTCGACGTACCCTTTCGGGTTGCGGACCGCCTGGACCGGCTGCGCGCGGTTGACAGGGTGGCCGCGGTCCGCCTGCGTGTTCGCTTCGCCAATCTGGAACCATCGCTCAACGATGTGCGCGTGGAATTCAACGGCCGCGCGCTGCCGGACGCGATGGCGCGCACGATCGATCTGCACTTTCACGTGATCAAGCCGGGACCGGTGAATCCGTACGGCTACATTTACGAATATCCACTGACACCCGAACTCTACCCGCAAGCCGGCGACAACGTTGTGAGAGTGACGCTCGCCAAACGCGACCCGAAGGTGCGGATTCCATTCGCGGTCCACGATGTCGATTGTTCGATCGAGTACCGGCTCCACCGGCATTTCGAACAGCGTCCGCTCGAGTATTGAGGAGTGGGTGTGTCTTCTCTCCGTCGAGCTTTCTTTCGGATATGGGGCTGCTGGGCTACGCGGCGGGCCGGCAGTTCGCCGCGCGGGCGCTCGCGAATCCAGCCGGGCACGGCGTTCGCGACAACATCTACACACGCCTGGGTGTGCGGCCATTCATCAACGCGAACATCCCGTTCCCGTTTCTGAGCGCCGCGCTCGAATGGCCCGAGGTCCGGAGACTGACGGCGGAGGCGTCGCACTACTTCGTCAACATCGTCGATCTCCAGAAGGCGGTCGGCAAGCGCCTGGCGGAAATCTCCGGGGCGGCGTCCGGCATGGTGACCAGCGGGGCGGCGCTCGGATCGCTGCCCGCGATGCACGCCGCCGTCGCCGCCGCGTTCGAGCCCGCGGCGCGGCGGCAATCGCTTCGCGCAGCTCATGGTGAGGTGGGATCCGGCGGCGCTCGGGATCACCGCCGAGGAGTGCGCGCGGCGGCTGCGCGAGGGCGAGCCGTCCATTTCGGTGCTCTCCAACTACAATCCCTATGTGATCCCGATTCGAGGCGCCCTCGCAAGCACGGAAGGCTTCCGCGCCGGCGGACAATCACGTGGTGGTGTATTCGCTGGGATTGCAGCCCGGCGAAGAACTCATCGTGGGACGCCGGCTGCGCGAAGTCCTGAAGGCACGGCAAGGGTAGCCGGGCTCATCCGCCAGAGCGGACCCGGCGCCGCTACCGCGCCTTCTTCAGAACCGCCGAGCCGGGGTTCTTCTCGTCGATCACCACCAACTCGATCGATTTCAACTTGGCGAGCTTGCCCGAGTAGGGAAAGTACAGGTATCCACGAAGGGGCTTCTCCGCCGCGATCTCCGGAAGCGCCTCCGCCTCGAGGATGTCCGCCATGGGCCGCGCGGGTTCGCGCTCGACATTGGCTTGATGATCGGGTTCGGGCGCGCGGGGCGGGGCGGGGAGGCGGGGCTGCCCCTGGCGGTCGCCGGGGAATCGCTCATTGGGAACGGGCGCCCCTAGAATCAACGGTCCGGCTTGGGTCACCAGTCTACGGCGATTCTCGTTCCAGGGCTGGAGCCGCATCGCCGTTGCGACCATGCCGGCCGGCTGGGCGTAGATCAGCTCCTTCCTGCCGTTGAGCCGGAGCGCGAACTGGGAGATTTTCACCGGAACCGCCGCGCCCCTGGCCGGATAGATGGCCGTGTCTACGACGAGGAAATCGCCTGCTTCGTACGCTTTACCGGCGGAGAACAGCGTACGGCCGAGGTACTCCGCGCCGAGGGAATAGGAGGCGAGCGCGGTGGTGGCGGGATAGTCTCCGGGCTTCTCCCTGGGGTCGCCCTGAGCCATCGCGGCGAGCGCGAAAACGGGCAGTACCGGCCATCGAAGCATGACCCTAATATAGGCGAAAAATCTCAGGGCCGCCCTAAGGTTTTTCCCTAGGGCCGACGATCCAATACTCGTCGTGAGGCGGCAATGCTTTTGGCTGATACAACACGCTCTGGCTCCTTGGCGCGAGCGCCGCGCCCAGGCCATCCACGATCCGCTCGAGAGGCTTCAATATCTTCGGCGGACGATGGGTGCGGCGGCGCTGGCGGGCTCGGAGCCGCCGGCGCAGTCGTTGCGCCAGTTGCGTTGGGTAGCGGCAGCGATGCTGCTGGGCGGAATCCTGATGACGCCCCGGCTCTTCTTCACCGAGGCGCAAGCGAGATCGTCCCAGGCGCCGGTGACGATTCCGGTCGCGCCTCAAGTGGTGCTGGTGCCGGAGGTCTCGCTGCCGCGGGAATCGCCGGAGGGGCTGGGCAAGGTGTGGCTGGTGGAGAAGCAGGGTACGCAGGAGATCTACAGCAACGGACTGCGGATCGAAACCGAGGCGTCGATGGAGAACGTGCGGCGGGAGCCGGCGGCGTTCGACCGCAAGACGCTGAAGCGCGAGGAAGCCGGAATAACGGGGATCGTGTTCCACACGACCGAGAGCCACATCGCGCCGTTCGATCCGGGCAACAACGGCGAGTTGAAGAGCGCGGGGAGATACTTGCTGGACTACGTGAGGCGCGAACGATGCTACAACTACCTGATCGACCGGTTCGGGCGGGTGCACCGCGTGGTTCGGGAGGAGGACGTGGCGTGGCACTCGGGCGATTCGGCCTGGGGCGACGACAAGCGCCTGTACGTGAATCTGAACCACGGGTTCCTCGGCGTGGCGTTCGAGACGCGCACCGAACAAGGCAACACCGCGCCGGCGTCGGTGACTTCCGCGCAGGTGCACGCGGCCCGGGTGCTCACGGGGATGCTGCGAGCCAAGTATGGCATCGATGGGCTCAACTGCGTGACGCACGCGCAGGTGTCGCTGAACACGGCTTACTTCCTGATCGGCCTGCACACCGACTGGGCGGCGAACTTTCCGTACGCGGAGATCGGACTGCCGGACAACTACGGCCGCATCTACGCAAGTATCACCGATTTCGGCTTTTCCTACGACGACTCTTTCGTGCGAGCCACCGGAACGCGCATGCTGACCGGGCTCTCGCTTTCGGAAGACAGACTCCGGCGCGACGCGGCCTCCAAGGGGATGTCCCTCGAGGCGCATCGGGCCAAACTTCGGCAACTTTACAGAACCACCATCGCGGGTCTGGCCGCAAGCGGTCAGGACGCGGAAAGCAAGACAAAGGAGAATCGGCAATGAGCGGTCCCGGGAATAACTTGATGGGCTTGGATGTCGGCACCAGCCGCCTGGTAGTGGCGCGGCAGAACGGCGACGGTTTCGAGTTCGAATCGCAATTGAACGCGTTCGTCAGCGTTCCCTACAGCAAGATGACGGAAAACGCGCTCCGCAGGGAGGCCGTGTCGTTCCACACGATGAACGGCGAGATCGTGGTGCATGGCAACGAAGCGCCCCGGTTCGCGGATCTACTGAACACGGAGACGAGGCGCCCGATGACGGTCGGCGTGCTGAATCCGTCGGAAAAAGAGGGGCTTGCGGTCATCCGGCGGCTGATCGAGAACATGACCGCCAAAGGGCCCGGCCGTCCGAAGATCTGCTTCAGCGTCCCGTCGGCGCCGCTCAACGGCGAGGAAGGGCTCACCTACCACGAGGCTACGCTCCGTCAGATGTTCCAGGAGCTCGAGTACGACGTGCGTACGATCAACGAGGGACTGGCGGTGGTCTACTCCGAACTCGAGGACACCAACTACACCGGCATCGGCGTCAGCTTCGGCGGCGGCCTTTGCAACGTCTGTCTCGCCTACCTGTCGATGCCGGCGTTGAGCTTCAGCATCGCCAAGGCCGGCGACTTCATCGATTCGTCCACCGCGCAGGTAACCGGCGACCTCGCCAACCGCGTGCGGATCACCAAGGAAGAAGGCTTTTACTTCAACGGCCACTTCGTCGACAAGCTCCAGCAGGTGCTCACCGTCTATTACGACGACATGATCTACTCGCTGATCAACGCGATGAAGGAGGCATTCTCCAACACCCGCCGGATGCCCAAGCTGACCAAGCCCGTGCCGATCGTGCTGAGCGGCGGCACCGCCAGCCCCAAGGGTTTCCGCGACCGTTTCGAAAAGACACTGCGCCAGACCGACTTCCCGATCCAGATCTCGGAGATTCGCGTCGCGCGCGATCCGCACACCGCCACCGCCCGGGGCGCCCTGGTGGCGGCGATGACGGAAATGTAGGTTTCCCGGCTCGTTAGTTTCTCTTGCTGAGTCGATTGACGCCCCGTCCTTTCGCGGTACCGAACCCGGTTCTTCGGTGAAGGGCGGGGCGATTTTTCCGGCCGGATCGCCGGCCGCGCCGTGCTACGTTGATGGAACATGTCACGGCCACGGCTGTTCCTGATCGATTCGTTCGGGTTCCTCTTCCGCGCCTATCACGCACGCGCCCGGTCCGGCGCGCCGCCCATGCGGACGTCGAAGGGACTGCCGACCGAGGTCGCGTTCATCTTCAACAACATGCTCGAGCGGGTCCGCGGAGCGTATGGGCCCGAGTACGTCGCGGCGATCTTCGAGAGCGAAGGGAAGACGCTGCGCGAGCAGGAGTTCGCCGCGTACAAGGCGAACCGCGCCGAAACCCCGCCCGATCTGCTCCAACAGATCCCTCCGGTGCGTAAGCTGCTCGAGGCGCTTCGGATCCCGATTCTCGAGTATCCGGGCTACGAGGCCGACGACGTCAT
>SYLY01000397.1 GCA_005808475.1 Acidobacteriota bacterium | reverse complement strand
CAGGAAGACGGGGTGCAAGGACCGGACTTCCCCGGCGGCGGTTTCATCCTGGGCCGCGAAGGCATCCTGCAGGCTTACAAGACCGGACGCGGCTCCCTCAAAATGCGCGCCAAGGCCGCCACCGAGCAGTTGGGCAAGGACCGCGAGTCGATCATCATCACCGAACTCCCCTATCAGGTCAACAAGGCGAAGTTGATCATGGACATCGCCGCGCAGGTCAACGAGAAGCGCCTGGAAGGGATCTCCGACGTTCGCGACGAGAGCGACCGCGACGGGATGCGCATCGTGATCGAGTTGAAGCGCAACGAGAATCTGGAGGTGGTGCTCAACAACCTGTATAAGCACACCCAGCTTCAACTGAACTTCGGCATCATCATGCTGGCGATCGTGAACGGCCAGCCGCGCGAATTGGGTCTGCTCGACTGCCTCCGCCGGTTCATCGACCATCGCATCGAAGTGGTCCGCCGGCGGACCGACTACCTGTTGCGCAAGGCGCGCGACCGCGAGCATATCCTGCTCGGATTCCAAAAAGCGCTGGATCACATGGACGAAGTGATCCGCATCATCCGCGCGGCGGGCAATCCCAAGGACGCCCGCGACGGACTGATGAGCCGCTTCGACTTCAGCGAGCGGCAGGCCCAGGCCATCATCGAGATGCAACTCCAGCGGCTCACCGGCATGGAGCGCCAGAAGATCCTGGACGAACTCGGCGAGATCCAGAAAATGATCGCGCGTTATCTCGAGATCCTCGGCTCCGACAAGGAGCTTCGCGGCGTGATCGTGGACGAACTGAAGGAAGTCCGCAAACAGTTCGGCGACGAGCGGCGTACGCAGATCGTGGAGGATCCGGGCGAGATCGTGCTCGAGGATCTGATCCAGCAGGAAGACGTCGCCGTCACGGTGACTCGCAGCGGCTACCTGAAGCGCACGCCGATCGACACATACCGGCGCCAGTCGCGCGGCGGCAAAGGGCGGATCGGCATGGGGACCCGGACCGAGGACGTGGTGGAGCACCTCATCCTCGCCAACACCCACAGCTTCCTGCTGATCTTCACGAACAAGGGCCGGCTCTTCTGGCTGAAGATCTACCATATCCCCGACGCCGGCACGGCGGGCAAGGGCAAGAACATCTCGGGCCTGGTGAATCTGCAGCCCGACGAGACGCCCAAGGCGTTCCTGAACGTGCGGGAGTTCGAGCCCGGCCGGCACATCGTGATGGTGACCAAGCACGGCGTCATCAAGAAGTGCGAACTCACCGAGTTCGACAACCCGCAGGCGCGCGGCATCATCGCCTGTTCGCTGGACGAAGGCGACGAACTGATCGGCGCGCGGCTGTCCAACGGCAAGGATTACATCTTCATCGGCACCCGCGAGGGGATGGCGATCAAATTCAACGAGGAAGACGTCCGCCCGATGGGACGGCCCGCGCGCGGCGTCCGCGGCGTGGCGCTCGAGGAGGGCGACGCGGTGGTGAGCACGGTGGTGGTGGACGAGGAGACCGCGACCAACGGTCTGATCCTTGCCATCTCCGAATTCGGTTACGGCAAGCGCACGCGGCTGGGCGACTACCGTCATCAGACGCGCGGCGGCAAGGGCGTCATCAACATGAAGACCACGAAGAAGACCGGACCCGTGGTCGCGTGCCTGTACGTGAAAGAGACTTCCGACCTGATGATCATCACCAAGGACGGCAAGATTATCCGGATCGAATCGGGCGACATCCGGCAGGCGGGCCGGTCGACGCAGGGCGTGCGGCTGGTGCGTATGGAGGATACCGACTCGGTTGCCGCCGCGGGCGTGGTGCCGGAGGCGGACGAAGAGCCGGCCGAGGACAGCCAAGGCAAACTGCCGCTACAGTAGGATCGAGGCTCCGGGGACCGGCGAGGTCCCCGGGGTTATTCCTTGCCGGTGGGCGAAGGGCCTGGAAGCGATTTCAGGGCGGTTGGGATTTGACCCTCCATCGCCAAGCCTCGCAGCGTGCGCTCCACCGCGGCATGGAGAGCTTGCTCACTGATGGCGTTTAGGCGCAAGTTTAGCCCTTCGATCCTCGCCATGAGTTCGGCTTCCCGCGCGTTCGGGACGATGCCGGTACTCATCGACGGTCTCTCTTGTCGAACGCCGAAGTTCCTCGAACCGAACTCGCGTCGTAATCAACTGCTCGAGGCGCGAGCGACCCGACTGCCTCGGTGATGTTTGCCGGCCTCGCTCCAAAAAGTCTCACACCCTATGACGCCGCTTGCATCGCCCAAGCCCGGTATTCGGACAGCTCCCGCGAGTAGGCCCGAATCGACGCATGTAGCGCGGCCTCGTGGCGAAGCATGCCCGCGATGTTGTGCCCGAGGGAATCGAGGGCACCGGAAATGCCGGAGATGGCCCTGAATGTTCCCGCTTCATAGCTGGCCCGGAGGAACTCCCGCAGGGCGGGCGAGGACCGGGAAGAAAACGAGAACGCCCGAAGAAACGCCCGCCACGCATCCGAAGCTCGAGTCACACGGACTTCCGAATCGGCATCTCGAAGCACCGCCGCCAGCAAGTTGGCGAGCAACACGGTGTCCAGCACCTCCAGCCCTGGATCCAGTAGCTTCGACAACTCACTCGCCACCTCGGGAGACGCCAGGAAATCTTCCGCCTCGGCACGGCTCAAACCGAAGAGGACGGACCCGCGACTGGATGAGGACGCCTCCAGACTCTCCAGGAGCGCACCAGAGCCAACTCTGAGCGCCTGCTGAAACTGCTCCCGGACGGAATCGCTCAACAGGGAGGGAGATCCGGCCACGCCGTGACGAGCCATCAGCGCCCGCATGCCCAACGCGCCTCCTACTTCTTCGGCCGGACCGTCAGATCCACCATGTCCGAGAACCCATCCGCCGCCGCGATCGCCACCGGGACAGGCGTGTTCGAACCGGAGCCTTCCGGGATCCGGATCGTCACCCGGTACACTCCCGGCGACTCCGGTGACGGGCTCACCGACTCCACCTCCGCCGCCCTGCCATTCACCAGCACCCGAGGCTTCGCTCCCGCCGCGCCCAATCCGGCGGCCGACAGCACCACCGTTTCGCCCTCTTCCACCGCCTCGCCCTGCTGGACCGGCGAGCCGTTCGCCCGCACCGCCAACGCCAGTCCGCTGCCCGACCCGTTCTCCGAGGCCAAGCCCGGGCTCGCGGCCGCCACCGGAACCGTCAGCATCACCGGAGGGCGGCCGCCGTTCGTCACCTGGATCGACGCGGTGGGCCCCTTGAAGCTCGCCGGCGCCAACACGATCACGCCGCTCTCCGAGACCGACCGCAAGGGCGCGGGCTCGCCATCGATCGACACCCGCACGCCGCCGAGTTCCAGCGGCAACGCCGCCCCCTCGGCTTTGGCGGGCGTTGCCGCCAAGCCCGATCCCGACAGTTCCACCAACGCTCCCGGCGAAATCGGAACGGCGGCTCGCGACAAGGCGTTCGCCACACCGTAGGGCGACAGAGACACGCCCTGCCCGGCAGGCGCCTCCGCGCGAAGCGCGACGAAGATCCCATGCTGCAGCGTCAACTCTCCGGCCGGATGCACCACGGCTCCCGCCACCAGGCCGCCGTCCTCGGACATCGCGATGTTCCTCGCTCCGAAGCGTACGCGCGGACCCAGGTTCGCCGTACCGTCTCCGCTGAGCAGGTAGGGATTCAGCGCCGTCACGTGCGTCCGCCCGCCCGCCGACGCGAAGACCTGCGACAGCACCGCCCGTCCGTCTCCCGCCGACTGCAAGGAACCTGTGGCGCCGCCGAACCGCGCTTTCTCCGGCGCGAACGCGAAGTCGTTCTCCGCGCCCACTTCGTTCATCCAGTAGCGTCCCCGAAGGAACGGATTACCATGGAACTTCGGCCGGCGCACCGCCACCAGGAGATCGCGCTCGCCGGGCCGCGCCGAAAAGCCCAGCAGCGCGGAACCATCCGCCGACACCAGGATCTCCCGCGAGCCCGAAAGCACGTCCGAGTCGTTGGCGAACAGCGCCGAGCCCGTCCCGTCCGCGCGCAGCGACCAGGTGGAGTCCGCGGTCTCGTTCTCGCGATTCACGTCGTCGATGCCGCCCACATGGCCGTTCACCATCGTGCGCGAAAAGACCTCGGGGCGCTCGGTCAGCAGTTCCACGAACGCCGTCGACAGACCGCGCGGATCGTTGTCGCGAACCAGGAAATACCCTCCGCCATAATCGCCTTCGAGCTTGGCCGCGCCGGACTCGGGCGCGCGCACGGCCACCAGCAAGTCGTGCCGCGACGCGGGTCCGTCCTTGGACGACGCCACCAGAACCGAGCGCGACGCGTTGAAGCGCGCCGTCAACACCGATCCCGCGCGCGCGGGATCGGGCAGAGTCAACGAATCGGCGTCCGCCGAATACCGGCCCTCGGTCTCCACCGCGCGCGCCTCTTCGAGTCCCACACCCACCCGCGCCTGAATTCGAACGCCGCCCGCGCCGTCGAAGGTCATCGTTCCGCCGCCGTTGCGGGAAGTCAACGCGGCTCCCGGCGAGGCGCTTTCCACCGCGATCCACGCAAAATGATAGGAGCCCCGGAAAGCGGCCCCGTTCTGGCCGCTCGCGGCGCCGAACAGCAGCAGAGGAAGTAGCCAACGCTTCATCGTTTCGCCTCCACGGGGCCCGGAGGAGCCGCTCCCGCTGGCATGTCTCCGGTGAGCGCCTTCAGGAACTCCACCAGATCGGCCTTCGCCTGAGCCTGCTCGGCCTTGGGGATATTGGGCACGCCGTGGTGCGGCATGACGCCGGAGAGCAGCGGATTCCGGCGGCCGCCCTCGAAGTAGAAGTCCAGCACTTCCTCGAGCGTTTGCATGCTGCCGTCGTGCATGTAGGGCGCGGTGAGTGTGATATTCCGCAGGGTCACGGCCTTGAACGCTCCCGCGTCCTTGGGCGTGCCGGTGACGGCGATGCGTCCTTTGTCCTTGTAGGCGCGCTTTTCCTCGTCCCATGCCACGCCGCTATTGTGGAACCGGGATTCGGTGAACGTGGCGAATTTGTCCTCGATCCGGTGGCAGGAGATGCAGTTCGGCCCGTCGAGCGTGGCGTCGCTGAACAGCGCCAATCCGCGGATCGCCGCTTCGCTCAACGCTTTCTTGTCGCCGCCGAACTGGTAACGGTCGAACGGCGAGTTGCCGCTCAGCAGCGTTCGCTCGTAGGAGGCGATCGCCTTGGCGGCCATTTCGAAAGTGATGCGCCCGGGGCCGAAAGCCTTGGCGAACAGCTTGACGTAGGCCGGATTCGCAGCCAGCCGGCGCTCCACTCCCGTCAACGAATGCGCCATTTCCACGCCGTCCGGCACCGGCATCGCCGCCTGCTCCTCGAGGCTGCGCGCGCGGCCGTCCCAGAACTGGGTATCGTGATAGGCGGCGTTCAGGATCGACGGGGCATTGCGTCCGCCCACTCCGCCGTTCACTCCCAGCGACACGGGCCGCGGATCCGCCATCGCGGCCTTCGGCAGATGGCACGACGCGCAGGCCACCGTTCCGTCCCGCGAGAGCAGTTTGTCGAAAAACAACCGGTGACCGAGCGCGATCGTCTCCGCCGTCGGAGGATTGTCGGCTGGGAACGGCACCGGAGGCAAGCCCAGGGGAGCCGGGATGGTCACCGGCTTCCCGGCCGGCATCGATCCACCGGCAGGCGCCGCCGGGCGCACGCGAGCGCGAAACGGGGGAGACGGCTGCGCCAGCGCGATCGCGCCGGCGAGCAGCAGCGGGCAGAGTGTCTTCATGTCATTCCGGAGGCGGCGCCGCCAACGCCGGCATGTCGCCAGTAAGTGCCTTCATGAACTCCACCAGATCTTTCTTCGCCTGGGGCTGTTCGTCCTTGGGGATATCGGGCAGTCCCGGCACGGGCATGTCCGTGGAAATATACTGACTGGGCCGTCCGCCCTCGAAATAGAATTCCACGGTCTCCTCCAGGGTCTTCATGCTGCCGTCGTGCATGTACGGCGCCGTCAGCGCGATGTTGCGGAGTGTCATCGTCCGGAACGCGCCCACCTTGGTGGTGTCGCCGGTCACCGCCCAGCGGCCCAAGTCGCGGATCTGGCGCGTCAGCGGATCGAGCGCGACGCCCGTGTTGTGGAAACGCTCCTCGCCGAACAGGGAACTATCCGCGTCGATGCGGTGGCAACTGACGCAGTTAGCCGCCTTCAGCGATGGATTCAGATAGAGCTTCAAACCGCGAATCGCGGACTCGTTCATCGCCGTGCGGTCCTTGCCGTGGAAATACCGGTCGAAGGGGGAGTTTCCGCTGACCAGCGTCCGTTCATAGGATGCGATCGACTTGGCGGCCATCTCGTAAGTGATCGGACCCGGACCCCACGCCTTTTCGAACAACTGCACGTATTTCGGGCTGGCGGCCAGCCGCCGCTCCACTCCCGTCAGCGAGTGGATGAACTCCACGGGATTGCCCACCGGACCGGCGGCCTGATCCTCGAGCGTCGCCGCGCGGCCGTCCCAGAACTGCGACGCGTTGTAGGCCGAGTTGAGTACCGTCGGCGCGTTGCGCGTACCCTTCAGATCGTGAACGCCCAGCGACACCGGACGCGGATCGGCCATGCCGAACTTCGGATCGTGGCAGGAGGCGCAGGAGATCGATCCGTCGCGTGAGAACATCTTCTCGAAGAAGAGGCGATGGCCCAGCGCGATGGTCTCCGCGGTGGGCGGATTGTCCGCCGGAACCGGCACGGGAGGCAGTCCCAACGGCGCGGGAATTTTGACCGGTTGTCCGATCGGAAACGCAACGCGCGCGGGACGGGCGGCGGCTCGCGAACGAGCGCGGAATGGGAGATCGGCTTGCGCCAACAACACGCAAGCGGCGGCGATCGACCCGGAAGCGAGGTAGAAGCGGGACCAGTTCACGGCGAGTCCGAAGGTTGGACGCTTCGATTTCAATCACCACGGTACCACGGCGCGCGGAGTAGCGAAAGCACTGGTGGGCCCTGTTGGATTCGAACCAACAACCAACGGATTATGAGTCCGCTGCACTGACCGTTGTGCTAAGGGCCCAGGTAACGAAGAGTATAGCAACCATAGCAACCGGGCTAGCAGTTTCTGAAGTCGCTCCAGGTCGCGCTGCTGATGCCGGGCTCAGCCAAAATCGAGCGCGAGCTGTTCCCCGCCCGTTCCACGGGGCCCGCCGGTCCGGGCGCCGGCGAACCACGACATTTCCCAGTCGCACTCCTCCAGCATTTCGCGATCCTGAAAATCGCCGGCGGCGGCGTGGAGCCGCTCGATCACGCGGCGCGCCTCGGCGGCCCTTCCGCGCCAGCGAAAGAACGCGAAGCCGCGCCGGCCGAGCGCCTTCGCCAGCACCCAGTCGGAGTCGAGCGCCCATTCGTACGCGCGTTCGAACTCGGCGGCGCAGGCGTCGCATGGCGCCGGTTCCTGCCGCCATCGCGCGAAGATCTCGGCCACCGCTTCGGCGTGCCAGCGATGCAGCGGCCGCGCCGGCGTGCCGGAGGGGAAGCGGAAGACCTCGCCTCCCAGGTCGAACGGATCCACGCGGCCCGCGGCGATCAGCGCCGCCATCGCGGACTGGGCCGGCGCCGGCTCGAGCCCCGCGATTCGCGCCGCCAGCGCCGCTGGACACCCGTGCGGATCGCAGATGGTCATGGAACGCGCCAACGCTCCGGCGTCGTCATCCAGGGTCACACCGGCGGGCGCGGGATACGCGCCATCCAGGTAGATCTCCACCGCGTCCGGCAGCAGGAGCGGCTCACCGCTGGTGACGACCGCCGATACACGGCCGCCGGGAAGGAACAGCACGTCCGAATCGCCCACGCTGTCGAGCACCAGCAACGCACGGCGGCCGGCGAGTTCGGCGCGGACCGCTTCGAGAGTCGACTCTTCATCCGGCCCCGCCGGAACGCCCACGCTCACGCTCAGTTCGCCGGCGAGATACGCGGGCGAAGCGCCGCCGCAGCGAATCCAGTGGATCTCACGGAACTGGCGCCGCGCGCGCCGCGCGAACTCCTGCGCCAACGCGGTCTTGCCGGACCGCGCGCCGCCGCGGATCAGCGCGACGCCCGGCTGGTCGGCCACGGCGCGCCACAACGTCTCCATCTCCTCCTCCCGGCCGGCGAACCAGGGCAGCGGCGCCAGTTCGAGGCTCGCCGTCTCCGGCGGCGGAAGCAGGGACTGCGCGATCCGCTCGATCTCGCGCAACGCTTGCGAGCCGGCGCCTTCCCATGCGAAGAAGCGGCGGCGTTCCAGCAGTTTCGGATAGGCGCACGGCGCGGTCAGCACGGAGATCACAGGCGATCGCGAGCCAGTCAGCGCGTGTTCGATCAGCGGGTTCCAGTCGCCGAGCTTCAATGGCTTGGGCACGCAGCCAGGCGACAGCAGCAACACGATCGCGGCGGACGACAGGCCCTGGTCCCAGACGAACGGGATCGCGCCCTCCCGGGAGTCGCACTCCTCGATGGAAACGCGCGCGCCGGCCGATGTTCGGAGCCGGGCCTCCACGGCGGCCGCCTTCTCCGCGTCGCAGGGTCCGTGGCAAAGGAAGATGTCGAGCAACTCTCCAGCATAAGACGCCACGGGCCGGTGTTGGAGCCGGCGGTCCCGGGCTGCTACGGCTGGAAGAACGTCCCCGCCACGTAGCGGACGTCCGAATCCGGGGCGCCCTCTTTCTGGTGGTTCATCCAGTAGACCACCAGCAGGCGGCCGCCGCCCACATCCACGACGCTCGGATATCCGAGATCGCCGTTGCCGCCGTCGTCGCGGAGGATCTTCTCGTTCGCCACGTCCCACGTTCGGCCGCCGTCGGAACTGGTGCTCCAGCGCAATCCGAACGGCGCGCGCCGGTAGCCGTAGATGCAGAGAATGCGCCCGTCGGCGAGCTCTTTCAGAAATGCCGGAAAACCCCAGATCTTCGTGGCGGCCGGAGTCGTCCAGGTACGCCCGTTGTCGCGCGAATCGCTCTGCCACAGATAACCGCCGGTGCGGATCATCGCGATCATCGAGCCGTCCTTCTTACGCAGCACGAACGGTTCGTCCAGCCGCGCGCCCAGCGCCGGACCCGATCCGATGAGAGCCACCTCGCCCCAGGTCTCGCCCTTGTCCTTCGAGCGGATCAGCCATGCCGACGTCTCCTCGCCTTGGCGGACCGAGCCGTACACGGGAAGCACCAGTTCGCCATCCGGCAGTTCGGTGGCGGGAACGCGCGACCCGATCCGGGGCAGCTTGTCCACTCGAATCGGCTTGCGCCGCGACCAAGTCTTGCCGCCGTCGGCGGACCGCATACCGTAGGAGCCTTCGAAGCTCCAAGCGTACGGACGCGTTCCTTCCGGCTCGGCGCCCATCGGATACGGGCTGATCGTCCACGCATAGAGATTGAGGAACAGCGATCCGTTGGAGAGCGGCGTCCATGGCACGTCCTCGGTCTGCGAGAAGCGGTACGTCTCGTCGTCGACGACCGTCTTGCCGCCCCAGGTCCGGCCGCCGTCCTTCGAGCGGATCATCACGCCGCGCGCCGTCGGGTCGACGTGGCCCATCTGATCGGGACGCCGCCGGTGCGCCTCTCTCACGGTGACGGCGAGATCGCCATTCGGCAGGCGGCTCAGCCACGGGCAGATATAGTACATCGTCTCGTCGCGCCAGACAGTGATGTGCTCCGGATCGGCGGCCAAAACGGAGAACGCGGCGAACGCGATCAGGAATCGAGCCATGGGGATCATTATCCTCCAGTCCGCCCGGACACGGAGGAGGCCGCGGATGTAGAATCGTCTTTCCCCCGAAAGGAGCAACTTCTTGCGACAATTCTTCCTGGCCGCGATCCTGGCGCTGCCCGCGATGGCCGCGGACGGCGTCGTCATCGGCAACGCGCAGTCGCCGCCTCAGTGGGCGCTGCTCGAACGCGAACTGCTGCGCGCCAACTCCGCCGCGTGCGACCGCTTCGCGAAGAAATACCTCGACTCGCGCGGCTACCTGCTCCACACGCCCCGCTGGGGCACGCTCGACGGACCCGACGACGCCATCGAGACCTTCTACAACTGGACGCTGCTCTACGCCATGGGCGCGGACGAATCCGTGCTTCGCCACTACAAGCGCGCGCTCGAAGGCCATCTCCAGCAGTACAAGGAACTCCGCACGTCCAAAACCAAACTCGCCGAGAACGGCGCCTACTACAAGGAATTCATTACGCAGTCCGATTGGTTCCACACGGGCGAAGGCATCCGCGCTTTCATGTTCTTGGGATTCGCCGACCCCGACGACAAGCGCCTGATCGACCGCATGACGCGGTTCGCCGGGCTGTACATGAACGAGGATCCCGAAGCCCAGAACTACGATCCCGTCAAGAAGGTGATCAAGAGCATCTGGACCGGCAGCAAGGGCCCCATGCTGCACAAGGCGACCACCTACGACTGGGTCGGCGATCCCGTGCCCGGCAGCTTCCACCTGCTCCACGGCAAGCAGGGCCGCGGCGGTCTGGTGAACCTCGACTCGGTCTACGAAAAGATGCTCGCGCACTGCGCGGAGTACATCGACAGCGTGGGCGATCATCCGCTGAATCTCGGAACCACGGGCCTGGCGCTCAACGCCTACGCGCTCACCGGCGACAAGAAGTACAAGGATTGGATCGCGGACTACGTGGGCGCCTGGCGCGACCGCACCAAGTCGACCGGCGGCAACATCCCCACCAACATCGGCCTGGACGGAACACCCGGCGGCGAGTACGGCGGCCGCTGGTACAAAGGCACCTACGGCTGGAACTTCACCATCTACGACGGCGAGATCGACCAGACCGTGTCCCGCAACACCGTGTTCAGCGGATCGTGGCCCGGGTTTGCCAACGCCTACATCGCCACCGGTGACGCCGGTTTCGTGGATGTTCTCCGAAAGCAACTCGACAACGTCCATGCGCAAAAGAAAACAGTGGACGGAAAGGTGATGGTTCCGCAGATGTACGGCGATCCGCGCGGCTACAAGCAGACCGGGCGCGAGGAGTGGTACGAGTGGGGGCCCAACCTCCACGGCGACCGCGCAACCGACGTCTACGCGTGGTCCGGCGACCGGCGCGATCTGGACAAGGTCCCGGTGACCGGATGGATCGCGTATCTCGAGGGCAAGGATCCCGGCTACCCGGAAAAGGCGTTCCGCGCCGATTTGAAGCACGTCGCCGACAACGTGCGTGAATCCGACGCCGACAACACCACGCCCGACACACGGCTGGCCGACTATCTGATGGGCTTCAATCCCGCCGCCCACAACGCGCTGGCGAACCTGACCCTCGGCACGCATCTGACCGGCAACGTGTGGTCGCTGCACGCCCGGGTCCGCTATTTCGATCCGCAACGCCAACGCCCCGGGCTGCCGGAGGATGTCGCCGCGCTGGTGGAAAAGATGTCGGGGGACGCGGTCACGCTGTCGCTGGTGAACGTGAACCAGGCCGAGGCGCGCACGGTGATCGTGCAGTCGGGCGCCTACGCCGAGCACTCCATCGAATCGGCGTCGATCGATGGACGAAGCCTCGCCGTGAACGGCCCGCTTCTCACCGTCCGGCTTTTGGCGGGCAGCGGCGGGCGCCTCCAATTGAAGCTCCGCCGCCACGTGAACCAACCGACGCTCGCGCTGCCGTGGCAGCGGCCCTGGCGGGTGGCCTCGCGATAGGCGCTACGCCAGGTCGAACACCAGGAACTCGGAGGCGGCCGCGCCCTCGAAGCGCAGTGACGTCTCGCCGCTGATCGCCGCGCCGTCGCCTTCCTTCAGTTCCTGCCCGTTCAGCATCACCGATCCGCGCGCCACCTGCACCCAGGCATGGCGTCCGGGCTCCAACGCCAGCGACGCCGCCTCCCCGGAATCGAGCCGGGACGCGTAGATCGCCGCGTCCTGCTCGATCTTCATCGAACCGCCGCGCCCGTCGCCCGACGCGATCGCCAGCAGCTTGCCGCGCTTGTCTTCGTCGCGAAACAGCCGCTGTTCGTAAGATGGCGTCAGTCCCTTTTGCCGCGGCAGCATCCAGATTTGCAGAAGCCGCGTGGCGCGATCCGGCAGCGGATTGAACTCGCTGTGCTGGATGCCGGAACCGGCGGTCATGCGCTGCACCTCGCCTTCACCGATCGTTTCGACGTGGCCCATGCTGTCGCGGTGCGCGAGCGCGCCATCCAGCATATAGGTGACGATCTCCATGTCGCGATGCGGATGCAAGGGGAATCCCGCGCCGCCCGCGATGCGGTCGTCGTTGATCACGCGAAGGCTTCGAAAGCCCATGTGGCGGGGATCGTAGTAATCGGCGAAGGAAAAGCTGAATCGGGTGTCGAGCCAGCCGTGGCTGGCGTGGCCGCGCTCGTCGCTCGGGCGAATCATAATCACAAGGTCAACCTCTTGCTCCAATATATATGTTTAAACGATAGTTGTCAAGAGGTAGATCGCGCGACTTGCCTGCGCTATCGTGGTTGCGCCAATGAAGCTCCTCCCCCTTTTGTCCTTGGCCCTGTCGTGCCTGTCGGCGTTGCAAGCCCAACGAATTTCGCGGATCGAGGTCGTGCAGGCCGTGCAGAATGCCGATCAGACAGTGCCGCTGGTGGCCGGCAAGCCCACCGTTGCGCGGGTATTCCCCGCCGCCGGAGCGCCGGGGGCGGAGTTCAAGGCGACGCTGCGAGCCCGCAACGTGGCCGGAGCGCTCGGCGCGCTCGATTCCGGGTTCCAGCGGATCGAGCCCGCGCAGGCTGGGTCGCGTGGGTCGCTCGCGGCGTCGATCCAGTTCGCGCTGCCCGACGCATGGACCGCCGCGGGCGACATCGAACTCGACGCGGATCTGATCGCACGCGATGGAGCCACCGGCCGTCTCGACCGCCCGTTGGCGCTGCGCTTCGCCGATCCGCCGTCGCTCCCCCGGCCCCTGCGGATCCAGTATGTCCGCGTGTGCGATCCCGACTGCCCCGAAACCGACTTCGCGCCCGCGATCGCCCAGTTGTTGCCGGTCGCCGACGATCAACTGATTTGGGAGCCCTTCGCCGACCTCTACACTTCCTATCCCGCGGTGCTTCTGCGCGAGGCCGCCGCGATGCGCCTCTATTCGACCGCCGACCTGCTGATCGTGTTGCGGCGCGAACCCGTGTTCGACACGCCCGTGGCGGCATCGGCCGCTCTACGGCTGGCGATCGCGGCCACGCAGCCCGACGCGCCCGGCAATGTCGCGCACGCCGTGGTGGCGCTGCTGGGGGTTCCGAAATCGCAGCGGGCGATCGGCCCGGCGGACTTCGGCTTGGACCGTTTCGCCGCGGCCGCGCCGGCCGCTCCCGCCGCCGACCTCACGGCGCCGCCGGCGAACCGCGCCTATTGGATGGCGGCGGACACGTTCACTCGCCTGTTCGGAGCGAAGTTGGACCCGGTGGCCGGCGCTACGGTCAACACCATCACGCTGAGCGGATCGATCCGTCGCGACGCTACCGGAGCCAACCTGCGGCCCGCGTTTCAGGCCGCCGGCGTTGCCGCCGAGCATGACGCCTCCGCCACGACGTGCACGCGCTTCTTCGGGTCAGGCGAAGCGCCGGTCGCCACGTTCTGCTTCAAGACGCTATCCGAACTGCTCGACTTGGCGTCCCGCCCGGACAGCGATCCGTTCACCGTGCGCGCGCCGTTTCCGGCGGGAACCACGCGAATCGTGTTCACGCGCGACGGCCGGGAGGTAGGATCCATCGCCGCGAGCCCCGCCGCGCCCACGGTTTCCGCGCCCAATGGCCGGCCGCTTGCGTGGACCGCCGCCGACGCCGACAATCAGGCGCTCACCTTTCGCCTGCTCGCCAGCACGGACGGCGTCGACTGGCGGCCGCTCGGGCTGGAACTGGCGGACTCTCAACTGGCGCTCGATCCGGCGGTGCTTCCACCAGGCCTGAACTTCCAGTTCCGGGTGCTCGCCTCGGACGGCTTCCACACCGCCGCCGCGACATCGGCGGCCTCGGCCGTCGCGCGAACCGCTGGAGGCGAAGCCCCGCCGCGAGATCTGCGGCCGCCGGAGGCCCTGCTCGGATCGGCGTCCGATGTGCTGATTCCGGTCGCCAACAACGGCAATCGTCCGCTGGCGATCACGGCGGTACGATCCACCAACGATGCGATCCGGCCCTACATGACGCGGCTTCCGCTGGTGATTCCGCCCGGGACCAGGCGCTCGCTGCAACTCCGCTCGCAGCCCGCGTCGCAAGGCGTCTATACGTCGCTGATCACGGTGACCACCGACGATCCGGCGTTGCCTGCCTTCAGTCTGTCCGTGTTGGGATCTGCGTTCGGCGGCGCGGCGCCTGCCGTGGAGGTGACCCCGGCCCCGATCGACTTCGGCGAACTCCCGCCCGGCCAAACCCGCCAAACCACCGCCCAGATCCGCAACTCGGGCGGCGCCACGCTGGCGGTGAGTTCGCTACGAGTCTCCCAGGAATCGTTCGCCGTGGTGTCGCCGCAGGGTGCGTTCCAGGTCGCGCCGGGCGCGTCGCAAGCGGTGACGCTGTCGTTCAGTCCGGGTACCGTGGGCACGTACGGCGCGTCGCTGACGGTGTCCTCGAACGACGCGCTGCGGCCCGCGTATGTGGTGGCGCTGACCGGCGTCGCGTCTGGCTCGGCTCCGCCGCCTCCGCCTCCTCCAGGAAAGCTGGAAGCGTCGTTGGCCAGGCTCGATTTCGGCGATGTGGCCGTGGGGCAGTCCAAGGACCTGTCCATCGAATTGAAGAACACGGGGGGGACCGCCGTTGCGGTGACGGCCGTCGGAACCAGCGGCGCGGTATTCGCGATCACCACGGCCGCGTCGTTCGCCGTGCCTACGGGCGGCAGCCATACCGTCACTCTTCGCTTCACACCAGCGGCCGGGGGACCCGCCAGCGCGAACCTCACAATTACCGCCACGGGGCTCGATCCGGTTGTCGTTCCCTTGTCTGGAATCGGCGCGACGGCCCCGCCGCCTCCCCCGCCTCCGTCGATGCCGGTGCTGTTCTCAGACACCTTCCGCGCCCGCATCGCGGGCGACTCTTGCGCGCTGGGCGCCACCGATCTGGCCGCGGGTGGAGTGGCCGCTTATCGATACATTCCTCTCGCTGTCCGCGCCAGCGCCGCGCGAGTCGACGAAGGCGCGTTGATCAACCTGACATCGGGGTTCGGCGGCGTCGCTTTCACCACCCGCGCCGACGTGTGCAACGGCGGCGTCACCGCGTCGAACATCGGCCAAGCTCTCATCGTCCGGGCGGACGTGCTGCTTCCGGCCGGAACGCAGGGCGGTCCGATGTTCCACACGTCGCCTTTACAGACAGGAGACGGGTTGTTCGGAACCACCCACGGCGGCTTCTGGGTGCAGGTCCACTCGGATGGTTCGGTGAAGCTACGGCGGCTGGACACGGCGGAGACGCTCGCGGCCACGCCGGCGATCGGTGGCTTCGATCCGGCCCGCTACCACAACGTGGAAGCCGTGATCGAGAACGGGGGCCTCATCGTGCGGCTGGACGGCGCCATCGCGCCGCTTGCGGCCGGAGGCGCCGCGTTCGCGCTTCCCTCGCCCGGAGCGGCGGCCAACGGAGGAGCCGGGTTCGCCTTCGGATCCGAGCCGGCCGTCCTTACCGGCCAACGCGTGCGCGATCTCTCCGTCTCCACGCCCACGGCAACGGCGGGAGTTCCGTTCCTGTTCGAAAGCGCCTCGATCGTGGTGTCGCCGAACAACGTGGTGACGTTCGGCCCGGTGGCTATCGGCCAGTTCCGCAACCTCGAGCTCGCGGTTCGAAACGCGGGAGGCCTTCCGCTCACCATCCGCTCGGTGCGGTTCACCTCGGATCAATTCGCGATCAACACGCCTCCGCCGTTGCCGTTGACAATCCCGGCGGGCGCCACGCAGACGATTTCGATCCGGTTCGAGCCGAAGTTCTCCGGCGCGCACGTGACCGACATGACGATTCAGTGCAACGATCCGCGCCGGCCCGAAGTCCTGATGACGATGACGGGCGCGGCCACCGCGACCTCCGGCACTCGCGTGACCCAGACGCTGCAGGTGGACGATGGCACGTGGGAGCGGTCGGCGCGCTTCACGCGCTCGCTGTTCGCGGTGAACCGGCTCACTCCTCCCGGATACCCCGCGACATTGCGGGCCATTCACGTCTTCTTCCGCGACGACGCATTCTCGGTGGGCCACGCGGTGACCATGCAGTGGGGATCGGCGACAGGAGACCCGGCCGCCCCTCCGGGCTCCACCGCGCTGACCAACCGCTCGGTTTCCATTCAGCGGACCGGCCGCTTTTTCGAATACACGCTGCCCGCCACGCTGACGATCAACTCGGGAGACTTCATCGTCGGATTCCAAAGCGAGCAGGTGGAAGGCAACATCATCACCTTGGACACGTCGAGCGGCCCCAAGGACCGGTCGTGGATCCGGGTCGACGGAGGCGATTGGACGCGGCCGCAAGCGTTCGAAGGGCTCGGCCCCGGCAACCTGCTGATCCGCGCGGTGGTCGACGCGCCGCCGCGCTAGACGCTAGAATCGCGGTTTGACTCCCGCGACTTCGCCACGCTTCGACGACGCCGCCGCGCGCCAACGCATCCGGACTTCGCTGGACGAAAGCCTGATCGTGGAGGCCGCAGCCGGCACGGGTAAGACCTCGGAGCTGGTGCGCCGCATCGTAGCGGTTCTGCAACAGGGAACCACGACGGTGGACAAGATCGTGGCGGTGACGTTCACCCACAAAGCCGCCGGCGAACTCAAACTACGGCTCCGCGTGGGGCTGGACGTATCGCGCGCGAAGGCAACTCCGCAAGCCGCCGCGCATCTCGAGCACGCGCTGGCTCATCTGGAGGAAGCCTCCATCGGCACGATCCACTCCTTCTGCGCGCAGCTTCTCCGGGAGCGGCCGGTGGAAGCCGAGGTGGATCCCTCGTTCACCGAGCTCTCCGATTCCGAGCAGCGCCGCCTCTACGGCCGCGCGTTCCGCTCGTGGATGGAGCATCGCCTGGGCCTCGATTCCCCCGGCCTGCGCCGCGCGCTCAGCCGCCTGTCGCATCGCGATGCGTGGGACCAGAGCCCTCCCGCCAGCCAGCTCGAATGGGCGGGACGCACGTTGATCGAATGGCGCGACTTTCCCGGTTACTGGCAGCGTAAGCCGTGGGACCGCGAGTCCGCCATCGAGGATCTGGTGGAACGGATTCGCCAGATCGCGCCCCGCCTTCAGGTGAGCCAGGCGCTGCGCCCCATCCACGATTTCGCTTTGTGGCTGGAACGCGCCGAATGGCTCGAGCGCCGGGACTTCGACACGCTGGAGAGCCTGCTGCTGAAGCTGCGCCGCGATCTGAACAAGCCGGCCGCCAAGCGTGGACAGATCGACGACCTTTATGGAAGGCTGGAGGCGTTCCACCGGGAGTCGGACGCCGATTTCGCCGCCGCCCTCCGGGAGGACATGCTCGACCTGGTGGACCGCTACGGCGATCTGAAACGCAAGACCGGCAAGCTGGACTTCCTGGATCTGCTGATCCTGGCGCGAAACCTGGTGCGCGGCCGGCGCGATGTCCGCCACTACCTGCAACGCCGCTACTCGCACATCTTCGTCGACGAGTTCCAGGACACCGATCCGCTCCAGGCGGAACTGCTGCTGCTGCTGGCCGCGGACGACCCGGACGAAGACGACTGGACGCAGGTGGCGCCCGTGCCGGGCAAGCTCTTCGCCGTCGGCGATCCCAAGCAGTCGATCTACAAGTTCCGCCGCGCCGACGTAGTGCTGTACCACGCCGTTCGCGACCGTCTGGTGGCTCGAGGCGCCGGCCTGGTGCATTTGACGCGCAGTTGGCGCTCGGTTGGGCCGATTCAGGAGTGCGTCAACGCCGCGTTCGCTCCGGAGATGACCGGCGAACCCGATTCGGGCCAGGCGGGATACGTGCCCCTGGAAGGCGGAGCCGCGCAGCCGGACGCGCAGCCCGCCATCGTCGCGATACCGGCGCCGAAGCCGTATGCCACGCGCCGCATCGCCAAGAGCGCCATCGACGCCTGCTTGCCCGATACCATCGCCGCCTTCACCGCATGGCTGATCCGGGACAGCGGCTGGACCGTGCGGGAAGGCGCCGGCCGCGTCCCGGTCTCCCCGCGCCACGTGTGCGTGCTGTTCCGCCGCTTCACCAACTTCGGAACCGACCTCACGCGGGAATACGCGCGCGGGCTCGAGGCTCGCGGAGTGCCGCACGTGTTGGTAGGATCGAAATCGTTCCACAACCGCGAGGAGGTGGAGACCGTGAGAACGGCGCTGACCGCGATCGAGTGGCCGGAGGACGAACTCTCGGTGTACGCGACCCTGCGGGGAGCGCTGTTCGGCTTCGAGGACGCCATCCTGTTCCGCTACCTTCACGAGGTGGGCTCGATGCATCCCCGGTTCCACGCGCCCGAGGACCTGACGGGCGAGTTCGCGGCCATTCGCGACGCATTGACGCTGCTTCGCGATCTGCATCGCGAACGGAACGAACGGCCCGTCGCGGTAACGGTGAATCTGCTGCTCGACGCGGTTCGCGCGCACGCCGGATTCGCGTTGCGCCCGCATGGACAGCAGGTGTTGGCCAACGTGCTCCGCGCCGCCGATCTGGCCCGCCAGTTCGAAATGAGCGGAGGAATCTCGTTCCGCGGCTTCGTGGAAGAGTTGGTGGCTCAGGCCGAGCGCACCGAAGGGTCCGAGGCTCCGGTGCTGGAAGAGGGCGCTGAAGGCGTGCGGCTGATGACCGTTCACGCCGCGAAGGGGCTCGAGTTTCCCGTGGTGATTCTGGCGGATCTCACCGCCAACCTTTCCGCCGCGGAGCCGGAGCGCTACGTCGATCCCTCCCGCGAACTCTGCGCCACGCGGCTGCTGCGATGCGCGCCGTGGGAACTGCTCGAACACGAGGCGGAGGAGAAGAAGCGGGAGAACGCCGAAGGCGTGCGCGTGGCCTATGTCGCCGCCACCCGGGCGCGGGATCTGCTGGCGGTCCCCGTGGTGGGCGACCAGGAGATGGCGGGAAGCTGGCTCGCGCCGCTCCACAAGGCCGTTTATCCGCCGTTCCCCGACTGGCGCCGCCCGCGAACCGCGCCCGGCTGTCCGCCATTCGGCGGAGTTTCGGTGCTCGATCGTCCGCCGGAGTACCTCACCGCGAGCGGCGATCCTTCCGTCAAGCCGGGCTTGCACCAGCCGCTCGAGGGCGCGCACTCGGTGGTGTGGTGGGACCCGGCTTCGCTGGAACTCGGCGTGGAAGCGGAGTTCGGCGTGGATCAGGGAGAGTTGCTCGCGCCGGACGGCGTCTCGGAAAGAAGCGAGGAGGATTACCGGAGGTGGCTCGAGGCGCGAGCCGCCGCGATCGCCAAGGGATCGGCGCCCACGTTCGACGTGTTCGCCCCCACCGATGGACGGCCGCTGCCGGACGGTTTCGCCGCGCCGGTGGAGTTGGTGGCCGTGGACCACCCTCCTGGCCGGCCCACGGGCCGCCGGTTCGGATCGTTGGTGCATGGCGCCTTGCGCGACGTCGATTTCGCCGAATCGCGGGAAGGGATCGAGCGCTCGGTGGCCCTGCGCGCGCGCGTGCTGGGCGCGTCGCGGGAAGAATCGGAAGCCGCCATCCAAACGGTGGAGCGTGTACTGGCGCATCCACTGCTGCGCCGCGCGCGGGTGGCGCGGCGATCCCATCGCGAGTGGCCCGTAACGATGAAGCTCGACGGCGGTGCGATTCTCGAGGGCGCGATCGACCTGGCGTTCGAGGAGGATGGCGCCTGGCACATCGTCGATTTCAAGACCGACGACGCGCTCGGCTATCTGAAAAAGTACCGGACCCAGGTGCAGTGGTACGCGCTCGCGGTGACAAGAGCCACCGGGCTGCCCGCGTCGGTGACGCTATTGGCCGTTTGAGGACCTACGCCAGATCGCGGTAGCGCGCCAGCACCACTCCGGATTTGCGAAGCGCGTCTTTCACCTCGAGCGAACAGAGCGCTTCCAACTCCCGCTGGCGGCTTTCCTTCAGCCGCGTGGCGGCCTCGCGCAGTTCGTCCCCGAGATGGCCGGGATGGCACATGAATTCGGTGACGCCGTCCGGAAGCGACGAGACCACCGCGGCTAGTTCCGGCGCGCCGAACCGTCCGGTGATCTGGAACCCGGCGAAGTGGTCGGTGGAGCGGCATCCCCTGGCCGATGCCGCCCGGTCGAACCCGTCCTTCCGCATGGCCATCGCGCGGCTGGTCCAGCGCTTGGACCGCGTCGTTTCGACTCCGGCGGGCAACGGCAGATCGAACGGCCGGCGGATCCAGCGGACGCCATAGCGCGCCGCCAGCGACAGCACCGCGTCCAGCACCGATGGCAGCAGATGCGTGTGCTTGTGCGTGTCGAAATGCGTGGGGATGATGCCCGAATTCACCACGCGCAGAAGCTGCGCTTCCAATTCGGCGAGAGGATTCACCAAGCCCCGGGCGATGGCCACGATCAGCTCCCGCACCGTGGCCGGCAGCGCCTTCGCCGGGTTCGACAGCGACCGCGTTCCGACCAGCGTGAGATGCACGCCCACGTCCAGTTCCGCGCTCTCTTTCGCCATCAGCACCGCCTGCTGGAACGCGCCGCCGGTGGCCATGATCGTGGCGGCGGTGAGAATGCCCCGATGATGCGCGTCGATAATGCCGCGGTTGACGTCGTTGGTGAATCCGAAATCGTCGGCGTTGACGATGAGCCGCTTCATCAAGACTAGAACAGGCCCAACTTGATGCTCAGGAACTTCTTGGGATTGGCGCGGAAGTCTTTCATGAACGCCTGGAATTCCCGCGTGGTTCCATTGAGGGACTCGTACAGTTGCTGATTCACCACCAGTTGGCCGAGCGTGCCCTTGCCCGAATTGATGCCGTCCAACAGACCGTCGATGCGCGCCATGGTCGCCTGCATCTGTTTCAGGAGCGCCTCGTCCTTGAGCAGTTTGCCGGCGGTTCCCTTCCCGGCGTTGAGATCGGCCGCGATCGTCCGGAACTCCGCCATCGTCTTGCGGAGGTCGTCGTGCAGGGCGGGGTCCTTGAGCAGTTTGCCCGCCGTGCCTTCGCCTTTCTCGAGTCCTTGGATCAGCCGGTCGGCGCGGGCCATGGTCTTCCGCATGTCTTCGACCAGGGAATCGTCGTAGAGCAGTTTGGAGATGCTGCCCTTGCCGCTGTTCAACTGGGCGGTCAACTTGCGGGCTTCGTTGGCGGTGCCGTTCAGATTGGCGTACAACTGGTCGTCGAAGATCAGCTTTCCGATCGAGCCTTCGCCGCGCTCCACCACGCCGATGATGTGGTCCACGCGCTTGAGGCTCTCGTTGAGACTGAGGAGCAGCGCGTTGCCCTTGTCGGCGATCTGTTCGAAGTCCGTCGGCTCCTGGCTCTTCAGTTCCGATTCGTCGTGGACCGCCTTGGCGGCCTTGCCCTTCTTGATGTTGATGAACTTCACGCCGAGCACGTTGGGCGCGGTGATGATGCAGATCGAATCGTCCGGGATCGTTTGCAGAAAGTCCGAGTAGACCTTCATCTCCACCTTGACGAAGCGGCGCGGATCGATGCCCGGCGAATGGCTGACCGATAACACTTCGCCCGCCGCGATGCCGTTCACGGACACGCCCGAACCCGCGGTCAGTCCGGCGCTGTCGCTGAAATAGGTGTACAGCTTCGACGTCTTCCGGAACAGGCCGCCCGATCCGGTGATCAGGAACAGCAGCGCTCCGAGGATGGTGAGGGCGAACGCCGCGACGATGCCCACTTTGAGCTGCGACCACGCGACGTTTTTGGCGGAAGGCATGAGTTAGTCTTTCAGAGGCTTGGCGAACTTGGAAACGTAGGCATCGCGCGACGCTTCCAGTTCGTCCTGGGAGCCTTCGAACGCGATCTGGCCGTCGTTCAACACCAGAAACCGGGTGCCGGTTTCGCCGGGTTCGAGTTTGCCTTTACTGGCATTGTACCGATAGTTCGCCAGCAAATGCCCGTCTTGGAAGCGGTGCGTCGCCAGCGCGGTGGTGGTGCCGCGAATGTCCCGTTCCTTGGCCACCAGCGTCATGATGTTGTTGGCCGTGATCGGATCCAGGCCGGCCGTCGGCGAGTCGTAGAGCAGCAGCTTCGGCTGCGTCACGATCGCCCGTGCGATGCCGACGCGGCGCCTCATGCCGCCGGAAAGCTCGCTGGGGAACTTCTCGAGCGTGTGGCCCAGTTCCACGAACCGCAGCGCTTCTTCCACCCGCGGCCGGACCTGGTCCGGCGGACACAGCAGCGACTTCTGGTTTTCGAGCGGGTATCCGACGTTGTCTTCCACCGTCAGCGAATCGAACAGCCCGCCCTCCTGGAAGAGGATTCCGATGCGCGCCCGCAATTCGCGCATCGCGCTCTCGGCGACGCCGCGCGTGTCCTGTCCGAACAGCGCCACCGATCCTTCGTCGGGATGGATGAGCCCCAACGCGGTCTTGAGCAGCACGGTCTTGCCGCTGCCGGCGGCCCCCAGAATCACGCAGGTATCCCCCTCGCGGAGATCCCACGTCAAGTTGGCGAGCGCGACGTTGTTGTCGAATCGCACGGTGACGCGATCGAAGCGGACGAGAGACGTTGACGCCATCTAGTTCAAGTCGATGAAGAACGTCCCGATAAAGTAGGTGAGCACGATGATCCAGACGCAGGACACCACCACCGCCTGCGTGGTGGCGCGTCCCACGCCCTGCGTTCCGCCCGAGGCGTTCATGCCGTAGTGGCAGCCCACCAGCGACAGCACCATCGCGAACACGAAGGGCTTCAACAGCCCCTGGGCGACGTCGCTGTAGTCGAGCGCGCGGTACGCGGTCGTCCAGAACTGCGTGCCGGTGGTCAGGTTCAGCACGACGCAGCCGACGATGTAACCGCCCACCAGCCCCATGAAATCGGACACGATCACCAGCAGCGGCAGCATCACAGCCGTGGCGATCAGACGGGGCGTCACCAGTTTCTGCACCGGATCGGTGCCGAGCGCCCGCATCGCGTCGATCTGTTCGGTCACCTTCATCGAACCGAGTTCGGACGCCATGCCCGACGAATTCCGGCCCGCCACCAGGATCGCCGTCAGCACCGGCCCCAGTTCGCGCACCAGGGTGATCGACACGATCTGGCCCACCTGGCTCGCCGCGCCATACTGGTTCAACGCCCGCGACATCTGGAGCGTGATCACCGCGCCCGTGAACAGCCCCGTCAGCAGCACCAGGGGAACGCTGCCCACGCCGATCAGATCCATCTGCAGGGAAATGTCGTTCCAATAGTGCGGCGCCCGGAAGATGTTCGCAAGCGCGCGGAGTGTCAGGCCAACGAAGATTTGGAGATTGAGGAGGGGGCCTTTGAGGAAGTCGAGCAAGCTGGACCTCGGAGCCGCGCCAACGGCGGCGCCGCAAGCTCGATGCTAGCATACGGCTTGATGAACGGACTCACGGACATACCCGGAATTCGCGTCGGCCACGCTTCCGATTTCGACGGACTGACGGGCTGCACCGTCATTCTCTGCGACAACGGCGCGGTAGCCGGCGCCGATGTCCGGGGTTCCGCCACCGGGACCGTCGAGATGGGGCTCATGGAGCCCGATCACGTGACCGACCGGATCCACGCGATCGTACTGGCGGGCGGTAGCGCCTACGGACTCGAGGCGTCGAGCGGAGTCCGGCGCTTCCTGGGCGCCAAGGGCATCGGATTCCCCACCGGCGTCAAACCGGTGCCGCTCGTCGCCGGCGCGATCCTGTTCGACCTGGGGCTCGGCAAGCCGGTCTGGCCGTCGCGCGAAATGGGCGAAGCGGCCGCCGCCGCCGCGACGGACGAACCCGTGCGGGAAGGCTGCGTGGGCGCTGGCGCCGGCTGCAGCGTCGGAAAGCTGTTCGGAATGGCGCGCGCGATGAAGTCCGGCATCGGATCGGCCACTGTATGGCTCGACGGTCCGTACGCCGGAATTCGCGTCGCTGCCCTGTCCGCGGTGAACGCGTTCGGCGACGTGCTGGATCCCGCGACGGGCCGCATCGTGGCGGGCGCGCGCGAATCGGCGAACGGCTCCGGATTCGCCGGCTCGGCGCGGCATCTGAAACAGGGGGTGCGCGGAGGATTCCGCCGCCAGAACACCACGCTCTGCGTGGTGGCGACCAACGCCAAGCTCGACAAGGTGAGCGTCAACAAGCTCGCCGAACTCGCCAACGCCGGCATGGCGCGCGCCATCGATCCCGTCTGGACCCAGTCGGACGGCGACGTCGTCTTCGCGCTATCCACTGGATCGGAAACAGCGGACCTGATGGCTCTGGGCGTGGCCGCGGCCGAAGCCGTCTCGGCGTCGATCCTGCGCGCCGTGCGATCCGCGCGGACTCTGGGCGGACTGCCGGGGCTCGCCGGAGCCGCGTAGAATATACTGACTGTATCGGATATTAAGATCCGAGATACGGAGGCCAAAATGAACCGACTTTCCACCGCGGCCATCGCCGCGCTTCTTCCGCTGGCAGCTCTCGCGCAGGAGTGCTCCAACGCGGACTTCAAAGGCGTCTACGGCGCCCTCGCCCAGGGTAGTTTCATCTCCCCGCCGCCCGGCATTCCCGCGGGTCCCACTGTCCGCGTCGGGCGCGTGGAGGTGGACGGCAAGGGAGGCGCGGCCATCAAGGCGACGCTCAGTCTGGCGGGCGTGGTTCTGGACGAAGACTACGGCGGCACGTACGCCATCGCACCGGACTGCTCCGCCACCGTGACGCTGCTGATCCCCTTCCCGGGCGTGCCCCAGCCAGTGCCCTTCAAGTTCACCGGCGTGCTGTCCGACGAGGGCCGCCAGCAGGATATCGCGCTCGTGGAGCCGCCCGGAACAACCGTTCGCATCACGCTGCGCAAACAGCGTAAACCGGTCTGCTCCGCATCGGATCTCACTGGAGCCTATGCCTTGAACATGTCCGGAGCGACGCTGTTCCAGATCGGCTATCCCCAGGGCGAATTCTCGAGAGTGGGCCGGATCGAGTTCGATGGCAAGGGCGCCTTCACCGCCACCACCCAAGCGAGCCAGGCGGGCCGGCCAGTGGCCGAGAAGTTCGGCGGAACCTACGCCGTGGACGCGGCCTGCACCTTCCGGATTTCGTTCAGTCTCAGCCTGATTCCCGACCGCTGGAACGGCGTGATCGCCGACGGCGGGGCGCGGGCCTACGTCATGCAGGCGGCGCCCGCCGGATCGGCCGTGGCGGGGACGCTCACCAGCGTCCAGTAGCTACAGCCGCCCTGCGCGCATCTCCCCGGCGAGAAAATCCGACGACCGCCATGCCAGCGCCAGGATGGTGAGCGTCGGATTCTTCTCGGTGGCGGTGGGGAACGACGAGCCGTCCACCACGAACAGATTCTTCACCTCGTGCATCTGTTGGAAGCCGTTCAAGGCGGCCCGCTTCGGATCGGCGCCCATCCGGCAGGTGCCGTGTTCGTGGATCGCCGAGCCGTTCACGTCCACCGAGCCGCGCTCGTACGGCAGCGGCTCGGCCTTGGCCTCGTGCAGAATCTTCTCCACCGTGTCGTACATCTCCCGCACCATCGTGCGCTCGTTCTCGCCGGTCTTGTACTCGATCTTGGCGATGGGGATGCCGTAGCGGTCCTTGGGCGTGCCTTCCACCGTGACGCGATTCTCCCGCCGGGGCAGCACTTCGCCGTACGGGTGCAGCGCCACCAGGGCCGGATAGCGCCGCTTCACATCGCGCTTGAAGTCCGCGCCGAAGCCGTCCCTCGACTTGGCGAAGTTCGCGTTCGGTTGCGCGCCACAGCCCCAGAACTGCATGCCGTATCCGCGCAGGTAGTCGCGCTTGCGGCCGTCGCGATGGTTGAATCGCGGCATGTAAACGTGTTCGCCGGAGATGCCGTCGTCGTTATGCACCGGACCGCCCAGCAGCTCCGGCATGAACGCGTAGACGTGGAAGCGGACCTGCTCGCACAGATACCGCCCGATCGTGTCGCTCGAATTGCCGATGCCGTTGGGATGCTGGCGCGATTTCGAATTGAGCAGGATGCGCGTCGAATCGATGCAGGACGCCGCCATCACCACCACGCGCGCCTTCACGGTCCGCTCCTCGCCGGTGTGGCGGTCGAAGTACTGCACACCGGACGCCTTGCCTTCGGCGTCATTCAGCACGCGCGCGGCGACGGCGTTGTCCACGATCGTCAGTCTGCCCGTTTTCTCCGCCGGATCGAGCAGGTAATCGGTGGAGTTGAAGAACGCCGAGATATCGCAGCCGCGGCCGCAGGCGCCGCAGAAGTGGCAGGCGGCGCGGCCGTTGTGAGCCTTGGTCAAAACCGCGCGGCGTCCCGATACCAGGTTGATGCCGGCGCGCCCGGCGGCTTTCCGCAATAGAGCCTCGCCGCAACGGGCGGGCGCGGCGGGCAAATGATAGCGGCTTCCCGGTAGAACATCCTGATCGTCGTCGCCGCCGCACACGCCGATGGTCTGGTCCACGCGGTCGTAATAGGGCGCCAGATCCTTGTAGCGGATAGGCCACGGAACTTCCCAGCCGTCCTTGGCCGGTCCCTCGAAATCGACGTCGCCGTAGCGGAGCGAGACGCGGCCCCAGATGTTGGTCTTGCCACCGCGGCCCCACACGCGCCACACGTCGAAGAACTGTCCCTTCGACCATGTGTAGGGCTGTTCCTTCAACGGCAGCACGAATTGCGGCGGCTTCTGGCCGCGGTCGAGCCGCTGCCGCCACTCCCACGGCTTCACGTGGCTCCAGAACGTCTTTTTGTCGAAACGGGTTCCCGCGTCGAGCACCAGAACGTTCATGCCCTTTTGCGTGAGGTTCCACGCCACCATGCCGCCGGCGGCGCCCGAACCGATCACGACCACGTCGTGGACCTTGTCCTGCATCATGCCTGGTGCTCCGGATGCGTGCATCCCTTGAATTCCGCGACGGGCGTCAGCCCTTTCCATCCGAGTTCGCCGGCCAAGCCCTCTCGCGTCGAATAGTAGCCGTCTATGGTCATGTTCTTCAGCATTTTAAAGAACGGATCTTTACGCGCCGCCAGCGCCTTCAGAGCCTCCACCTGCGCCGCCGCGTCCAGCTTGGCGAACTTGCGCAAGCCGGCGCGAAACGCCTTCGATTCCTTGGGACGGCCGTTCAGCGCGCGGTCGATCAGCAGATGAACTCCCACTTCCGCCGCGCCCGGAGTGTCCGTCTTGGGAATGATGTGCTCCGCGAGCCGGCGCGTCGTTTCGAGTTCGGCGGCCGAGAGCACCTTCGGCGTGTAGCCGGGACTCTCGCCGCCTGACCCCGCTTCGTGGGCGTGCTGGCCGAGCACGGGAAGCGCCGCCGTCATGCCGATCACCGCTCGCCGCGATTTCATACCGTGTTATCTTAGCGTGCGTGAAGCGTTGGTTGCCCTTCGTCTTGTGGATCGCGCCCGCGCCGGCCGCTCCGGATTTCGCGCGCGACGTCAAGCCGCTGCTCGACCGGCGCTGCGTGATGTGTCATGGCGCCAAGGCCGCGCTGCACGGCCTGCGTCTCGACACGCGCGAGGGCGCGCTCCGCGGCGGCGAATCCGGCGTGCCCGCGGCCATCCCCGGCAACTCCGCCGCCAGTCTGATCGTCCGCTACGTCACCGGGCAGGAGAAGGACGTCATCATGCCGCCCTCCGGGCCGCGCCTCACGGCGGACGAGATCCGTCTGCTGCGCGAATGGATCGACTCCGAGACTCCGCTCGCGGCCCCGGCCGCCAAACCGAAGGGCTACGATCACTGGTCGTTCCAGCCGGTGTCGAAACCCGCGGTTCCGGCCGTCCGGGACAAGGCGTGGGTCCGCAACGAGATCGATTCCTTCGTCCTTGCCGGGCTGGAAGCGAAGGGGTGGCGCCCGTCCCCTCCCGCGCGCCCGGAGCAATTGTCGCGGCGCGTGTTCCTGGACCTGACAGGCCTGCCCCCGACGCTCGCCGAACAAGAGGCGTTCCGCCGCGATCCGTCGATCTCACGGCTGGCCGCGGATCTCCTCGGCCGTCCCACCTACGGAGAGCGGTGGGGACGCCATTGGCTCGATTTGGTCCGCTACGCCGAGTCCAACGGATACGAGCGCGACGGCCACAAGCCGGAAGCCTACAAGTATCGCGACTGGGTCATCGGCGCGTTCAACCGGGACATGCCGTACGACCGCTTCATCGCCGAACAACTGGCGGGCGACGAACTCGACGACGCCAACGAAGACACGCTGATCGCCACCGGATACAACAGACTCGGCCCGTGGGACGACGAACCCGCCGATCCCGTCGAGGACCGGTTCGATCAACTCGACGACCTGGTCTCCACCACCTCGCAAGTATTCCTCGGTCTGACGCTCGGCTGCGCGCGCTGCCACAACCACAAGTTCGACCCGCTCACCGCGGCCGACTACTACGGCATGGCGGCCGTCTTCAACGGGCTGAAGCGGCCGCAAAAAGGGCGCACCGAGTTGACGCTGCCCATCGGGCCGCGCGACCGCGTGGAACGCGAGCAAGACCGCGACCGCCGCATCCACTCCCTGGCCGCGGCCGCGCTCGCCGAAATGCAGACGCTGGGCGCCGCCTCGCCCGCGGCGCTCGACGCGATGGCGGCGATCCGCCGGGCCGAGCCCGATCTGCCGCGTGGCTACTTCCTCCACGAGCCCGTGCCGCCGCCCAAAACATTTCTGCTGATTCGCGGCAAGCCGGGCAGGCCCGGTCCGGAGACGCCCCCGGCCGTTCCCGCGGTGCTTGCCAAGGAACAGCCCCGTTTCCCGGAAAAAGAATCGCCCACCAGCCGGCGCAGACTCACGTTGGCGCGATGGCTCGCCGCGCGCGACAATCCGCTCACCGCGCGCGTCATCGTCAATCGCGTGTGGCACTATCACTTCGGCGAGGGTCTGGTCCGAACGCCGTCCGACTTCGGCACGCTCGGCCAGAAGCCCACTCATCCGGAACTGCTCGACTGGCTCGCCGTCTGGTTCGTGGATCATGGCTATTCGTTCAAGGCGCTCCACCGGCTGATCCTCGAGAGCAACACCTACCGCATGGCGAAGTCCACGAACGAAGCCTACGCGGCGGCGGATCCCGAAAACCGGCTGCTCTGGCGTTTCCCCTACCGGCGGCTCGAGGCGGAGGCCATCCGCGATTCGATGCTCGCCACCAGCGGCCGCGTGAATCCGCGCATGGGCGGGCCGAGCATGTTCCCCGAAGTGCCGGAAGCCGCCATGGCGGGGTCGAGCGATCCGGACAAGATCTGGAAGGCGTCGCCGGAAGAGGAGCGCAGCCGCCGCACGGTCTATGCGTTCCTGAAGCGGTCGCTGATCGTGCCGATGCTCGAGGTGCTGGATCTCTGCGACACCGCGCGCACGTCGGCGCAACGGATGACCACCAGCGTCGCGCCACAAGCGCTCACGCTGTTCAACGGCGATTTCGTCAACGCGCAGGCCCGCCATTTCGCGACGCGGCTTCGCGCGGAAGCCGGAGCCGATCCCGCAAGCCAGGTGGAACTCGCCTACCGGCTGGCGCTCGCCCGTCCTCCCACGCCCGCCGAGCGGGTGAAGATGACCGGGTTCCTACAGCGCGAATCGCTCGAGCAGTTGGCGCGGGTGGTGTTCAACCTGAACGAGTTCGTCTACACCGACTGACGCGTCGTATCATAACGAGTTGCAGCCCCGCGCCACGAAACGAGTTCTCACGGTAGCCGGAGTGCCACCGGAAAGTTGCGCCTACGCGCTGGCCCGCTACAGCCGGTCGCCCGACTCCATCCGGCAGTCGCTCGACTGGGTGCGCACGCACGATTCGACCAAGTTCCTCGAGAGCTTCTACTTCCAATATGGGCACGCGTCCATCGCCGACCTCGGCCACGTGGTGCTGTGCCTGGAAGGCGTGTCCGAACTGGCGGCCACCGAAGCGGAGGACGAGCAACTCTGGGACGGTCAGGCCCGCTCGTCGCGCTATCAGGATTTCGGCAAGAGCGGATTCGTGACGCCGCCCGAGTTCGACGAAGCACAGGCGGGCGCCTATCGCGCGGCCGGTGAGCGCCTGCTGGCCGGCTATCGCACGGTGCACGATCGCGTGTTCCAGCACCTGAAGGACAAGCTGCCCCGGCCGGACGCGATGAAGCCCGACGCCTACGAGCGCAACGTGAAAGCGCGCGCGTTCGACGTGGCGCGCTATCTGCTGTTCTTCGGCATCCCGACCGGCGTGGGACAGGTGACCAGCATCCGCTCGCTGGAACGCCAGATCCGCCGCATGAAGTCGAGCGAGTACGCCGAGGTTCGCGATCTGGGCATGGAAATGGCAGAAGCCTGCGCCTTGCCGCCCGACTGCGCCTGGGACGAGGGCCATGCCCACGCGCCGCTCGCGCCGACGCTGGCCAAGTACACCGCGGCCGATCCGGCTGTGGAACAATCGCGCCGGGACCTGCGCCAGTGGGCCGAACAGAACCTGCGCGTTCCGCCGTGCCAGACGCCGGACGTCGACCTGCTGAAGCCGGCGGATACGGAAGCCGACATCGTCGCGACCTTGCTCTATCCGGTGACGTCCGCGCCGTTCCGGGCGTTGTACCAGTCGGCGTCCGGCATGTCCGCCGCGATGCGCGCCGAGGCGATCGACGTGGCCCTGCGGCCCCGAACAAGGCGCGACGAACTGCCGCGCGAGTTTCGGGGCGGCCTCTACGCGTACGACATGGTCATGGACATCGGCGCGTACCGCGACCTGCACCGGCACCGGCGCTGCCACCAGTTCCGGCAGTCGTACGGATTCGATCTCGGCTGGGCCACTCCCGCGGCGGTCGTGGACTGCGGTCTCGGGGACGAGTATGAAGCGATGGTACGAGCCGCGTTCGCCGCCGCTGCGTCGTTTCCCGCGCCCGGATCGCACTATCTGCTGCCGTTCGCGGCGCGGGCGCGATTCCTGTTCAAGATGGATTTCGCCGAAGCCGAGTACATCTCACGCCTGCGGAGCGGCGTGAAGGGCCACTTCAGCTATCGCGAGGTCGCCTGGAAGATGAAGGTGGCGATGGAGAACCTCGAGCCGGCGCTCGGCCGGTTGATGCACGCGACACCTCCCTGGGAGGAAGATCCGCTGACGCGCTGACCGGACTACAGCAGAATCCGGAACGTGTGCATGGCGCTGGTGGTGGCGGTATCGGACGGAGCCGCGTTGAGGATGCCGTATTCCCCCGGTCCGAGCGGCGTCTGCAACACGATGCGGAAGACGTTCGCGCCGACCTTCTCCACTCCGAACGGGACCGCTCCCTTGGCCACGCCGCTCTTTTGATTCACCGGCCCCACCAGGAACTCACGCACCCCCTTGTTCGGTTTCACCGGCAGGAGAATGAACGCGTTGATGGTCAACCCCTTGGGCGGCGAGATCAGGATCTCCATCGGATTGGTCAGGAAGTTGCGGCTGCTCGGGCCGGGGATGGTCCCGTTGAGATCCTTTTTCACCACGCCGACGCTGACAATGTTCTTCATCGCTCCGCTGGTCTTCCAGGTGACCTCCTCGGTCAGCAACTCGAGGTACTCGTTGCCCTTCTTGTAGAACAGGCCCGGATCGTTGATCGCCACGCGCGGCGCCATCGTGGGAGCGCGTCCGGGATCGCCGGCGGCGGCGGGCCCTTCCCCTCCCTTGCCCTTGGCGAGCATCGCCAAGATCACCTTCTCCGACACGCCGGCGTCCTTCAGGGCGATCAGTTCGTTGGCGCCGATCGCGTAGGCGCCCGGCTGCTGGCGGATCACTTGCACGATGAGCTCTTCCGACATGCCGGACTTCACCAGCTTGATCACGCCCTCGTTGTTCATCGGTTCCTGGGCGAGCACGCAGACGGCGAGCAGAATCGCGGCGAATCGGAGAATGGCCATATGATTCGATTTTAGCGGGTCAAATGAGCCGATTCCGGCAGGAAGTAGAACAGGATCGCGAGAATCAGGTACACCGCCAACAACTGCGCTCCTTCGAACCAGTTGGATTCGCCGTCGCTGGCGATCTGTCCGGTGATCGTCACCGCCAGCGCCATCGCCATGACTTCGGCCGGAGTGAACACCAGGTCCATCGGGCGCGGCGAGATCCAGCGGCTCACCACCACCAGCACCGGCCCCACGAACAGGGCGATCTGAATGCTGGAACCGACGGCGATCCCCAGCGAGAGATCCATGCGGTTCTTGCGCGCCACCATCACCGCCGTCGAATGCTCGGCCGCGTTGCCAATGGTCGCCACCACCACCACGCCGACGAAGACGCTGGTCATCCCGAGCGACTTCGCCGCGGGCTCCACCGAACTCACCAGGATCTCGCTCATCCACGCCACCAGGCACGTGGCGGCAGCCAACACGCCGAGCGATTTCGAAGTACTCCAGGATGCGCCGCCGCGCCCCTGAGCCTCCGGTTCGGCGACGCCCGAAAACAGCGCCTTGTGCGTCCGCAGACTGAACACCAGGCTCAGCCCGTAAACCACCAACAGCACGATCGAGATCTCGAGGCTCAGATCGGCCTCGTTCTCCTGGGTCCCTCCCAGATAGTGGAATGCGGCGGGAACGGCCATGCCGATGATCGCCAGGATCAGCATCGTCGCCAGCGATCGCGCGCCCTGAGCGTTGAACCGCTGTTGCGGGTATTTCAGCCCGCCCGCCAGAAACGAAGCGCCCAGCACTAGCAGGATGTTGCCGATGATCGATCCGGTGAGCGACGCCTTGACCACCGAGTACAGCCCCTCGCGCAACGCCGCCAGCGCGATGATGAGTTCGGCCGCGTTGCCGAACGTCGCGTTCAGCAGTCCGCCGATTCCCTCCCCCGTCTTCTCGGCCAGATGCTCGGTGGCGCGTCCCAGCCATCCGGCGAGAGGCAGCACGGCGACGCAGGCAACCACGAAGATCGCGATGTGATCGCCCGGCCGGGCGTGATGCAGCCACGCCGCCAGTGGAACGCAGATCAGGAGCCAGTCCAAAGAGGGTCTGAACATCAATTCCCAGGAGCAGCGGCGCGGCGGACCCTTTTCTTACGCGCCGGAACCAGCGGTTCGGCCGGCGCTGACCAGCGGCCCAACCGGTACGTCCGTTCGTAGCCTGCCTGCAAGTTCGAAATGGCGACGGTTACCGCGCCGCCCGAGTCCACCGAGTACGCTTCCTGGATCTCCGGTGGATCGCTCCAGTCCATTCTGTGGACCTCGAGGCCGTGCAGGTCCCCGGCGTCGCGCAACGCAGGATCGAACGGGAACCGGATCTCGTCCCAGAGCATCACCTCTCCCGCCGGACGGCGGTCCGCGGTCGCGTGGCTGCATTCCAGATAGCGGAAGTGGCCGATATCGTGAACGGCCCGGTACCGCCGGATCACCATCACCGGGTCCTCGCCGGCCGAAGGCAGCGGCGTGCCCTTGAGAAAGAGAGGATCGAATACCGCGGTGTGGCCGGCGTCCTCCTCGCGCCACACGCCGAAGTTCCGCGTGAACCGCTCCCGCAGCAGGTAGCCCGCCTGGGAATCCGCCTGGATCGCCAGCCCGATCGCGGTCGCCGATCTGGTGTAAGGCGAGCGCCGGACACGGCGGCCATACCGTTCGCGCAGAGCGCGCGACACCAGCGGCAATTCGCTCGCCCCGCCGGCGACGTACACCGCCTCGATTTCCGGCTCCCGGCCGCCGATCAAGTCCCGCACCGCGTGCATCGTCTCATCGACCAGCGGCTGGCATTGCGCATAGAAATCGGCCGCCGGAACTCCGGCCGGAGCCCAGCCCTCGCGCACCTGATCCAGATCCACGGTGACGCGCCGCGTGTTCGGATGCAGCGCCTCTTTCTTCATCCGGCACTCCTCGAGCAGCCGGAACCACTCCGCCTGCGTGAGGCCGGCGGTCGCGATCCCGGCCGCCGCCAGCGCCATCCCCGCCAGGATCTCGTCGAAGTCGTCGCCACCGAGCGCGGGAATCCCCTCGCTCGCCAGCACTTCGTGCCGGTTCTCGTCCATCTCCACCAGCGAGACGTCGAACGTGCCGCCGCCCAGATCGTAGATCAGCACCAGATCCCGCTGCCGCGGCCCCTTCTCCCGCACGCCATGGCCGTACTCGATGCTGGCGGCGGACGGCTCGTTCAGCAGCCCGAGCACCTCGAATCCGGCGCGCCGGAACGCCTCCACGGTGAGGAATCGCTGATTCCCGTTCGCGTTGGCCGGCACGCCCAGCATCACCTGAATGGGCTCGTCCGCCCCGGGCGTGACGCTCGAGGCGCCGGCGATGGATTCCCGAAGCGCCGAGCACAACCCCGTCAGCAGGTCGATCATCGCGATGGCGGTTCCGCCGATCTCGACGCGAGTCAGAGGACCCGACTCGGGCAGGTGCCGTTTCAACGACCGCACGACGGTCGCGGCCGGATCCTCCTGCGCCCGCCAGGCCTTCCAGCCGAAACTCAATTCGCCGTCGCGCACGGCCGCCAGGGCCGGGAACCACTCGAGCGCCTCTCCGGTTGGCGCGACGAAGGAAACCACCGGGTAGTTGCCGCGGTCCACGGCAGATACGACAATCCGGGTGGTGCCGAAATCGACGCCGAGACGCATGCTGTAACCTCCAGTGTATCGTCAGCGGGTCAGTTTGTGGACGAGCCGCAGCATCCAAAGCGTCCAAAGCCCCAGGAAGCCGGCCGCCACCGCCGCCAACTCCGGCGCCCGCCGCCACTCCGGCATGCCGCCGAGGCCCAAAAAGAGCACCGACATCGCCCAGATCCCGGCCACCGTCAACGCCCGCGTCCGCAATGGACCGTCCTTGTCCGCGCGAATCCGCAAATCCGCCCGGACCCGCAGTTGCCGCCGCTCGAACAGGTTGAGCGCGCGCAGAAACGCGCCCGGTCCGGCGTCCATCCACATCGTCAGATCCGCGAGCATCGCCAGCGCGCCGCCGCTCGAGAAGATCTTCTGCCGCGCCTCGCGTTCCAGGAAATCCTCGACAACCAGCCGCAGAGTGCGCGCCAAGTCGAAATCGCGCGCCAGACGCGACACCAGGCCGTCGGTAAGAATCGTGGACCGGATGTACTTGATCATCTCGCGGTCGACCAGCACGCCGTAGTCGCGGCACACGGTGAGCAGGTCCATCATGGCCTTTGTGACGGTGACGCGGAATCGCACCTTGCCCGCCACCGCCGGCTCGTCGTACCACTGCTCCGTCATCGCCTCGATCCGCCTTTGAATCGCGCGTAGATCGACGTCGGGCTCGATCATGCAGATGTTCATGAAGCCCTCGTAGATCGCCTGCGGATCGCCGCTCGAATAAGCGAGGGTCAACTCGATCTGTTTGCGCCGCGCCTCGGTGGTCAACACGGCGACGATGCCGAAATCGACGTAGCCGACCACGTTATTGGGGAGGATGAGCAGATTCGCCGGATGCAGATCCGCGTGGAACACGCCGAAGCGGAAGGCGTCGCTCAGGAAGTTCGAGATGACGTTGCCCACGAAAACGCCCGGATCGAACCCGTTCTTGCGCAACTCGGCCAGCCGCGGCTCGTCGTTGCTCTCCACCATGCGCAGGTACGTGGAAACGCTCGGCCCTTCGAGAAACTCCATGGTCAGCACGCGAGTGGTGGTGAGCTCCCAGTGGATCCGGGGAACGCGCTCGGTGGGCGTGTTGACCGCGTTGTCGCCGAGCAGTTGGCAATAGCCCGCCTCGCGCCGGTAGTCGAGTTCGTCGCCGGTCCACGAGTGGAGCTCGCGCACCGGATCGCGCATGAAGTACATGCTTCGGATGCGGAAAAAGAACACCATCGCGACGAAGCTTCTCATGAGCAGGATGTCGCGCTCGAGCTTGCGCCGCACGCCGGGCCGCTGCACCTTCACCGCCACCGCTTGGCCGTCCTTGGTGCGCGCCCGATGCACCTGGCCGATCGACGCCGAGGCCACCGGCTGGTATCCGAACTCGGCGTAGAGGTCCTCGGGAAGAGATCCGAATTCCTCGCGGAACACCTGCTCCACCGATTCGCGCGGCGATTCCGGAACGCGGTCGAGCAGCGACAGCAGCGCGTCGCAGTACTCCCGCGGCAACGTGTCGATCTGGAGCGAGAGGATCTGCCCGAACTTCACGAACCCGCCACCCAGGTGCTCGAACATCTCCCGCACGAGCATCGGTCCGTCGAGCGGCTGCCCGGAAACCTTGCGCCGGACCGCGCGCCAAACGAACCGCAGCATGACGCCCGCGACCTGGAATGACCGGACGATGTAGTCGCGAGCGAGCGTCAACCGTCCCGGAGTGTCACTTGGGCGAGGTGAACTGCTCGCCGGCACTCTGGCACTCCTGCATCAGCGTGGCGCCCTTTTCCATCCAAACGGCGGCGAGAGCCTGTGCCTTCTCTTGAATTCCCTCGCCGGCGTCGTCGGGAATGGTCACCAGTTCCTTGGCCTCCTTGACGGCCTTGTCCGCGCAGCCCATCGGGTCCTTGATGAGATCGAGGGATTTGTAGGACGCTCCCAGCCAGATCGAGAACGCCGTCTGCAGGAACTCCGGAATCACCTTGCGATCGTATTCTTCCGCCATCGTCCTACCATGATAACCGGCGGCGGACGATCTCCGCCGGGGTGAAGAAAAAAGCGCCGCCCCCGAGGGAGCGGCGCTGGCGAACCGAAGCGGAGCCGGATCTAGAACTGCACCATGAAGGTGAGATTCATGAGCGGCTGGCCGCCCAACGACGCCGTGCGAGGATCGTCGGTGAGCTTGCCGAAAGTCTGCGGGTTCCGGAAATCCACCGTGGTGGTGGGGCCGGTGAAGTTGTAGGTCTTGAGCGCGTTCTGGAAGTCCCAGCGGATCTGCGCCCTCATCTTCTCGCGGATCGAGAAGTTCTTCTGCACGGAGACCTGGGCCCAGACCAGCCGGGGACCGGTGATGATGTTGCGGCCGGCGTTGCCCGCGCGGAATGCCTGCGGATACGCGAAGGCGGACTGATCGATCACCGCCGGGCGGTTGTTGGTCACGAAGCGGTCGCCGCCCCCGTTGTTCCACTTGCCGAAGTCGTAGACGGGAGTCGAGACAAGGTCGGGGCGGCGAGCGCCGGCGAATCCGGGGTAGTAGTTGAACGGGCTGTTGGCGAAGCTGAAGTTCAGCGGGTTGCCGGACTCGACGGTCTGGATCCAGGAGAGCTCCATGCCGCTCATCATCCAGTTCATCACCTTGTTGCCGCTGGTCCACTTCTTGCCCTTGCCGAACGGAAGCTCCCAGTTGACGGTGCCGATATAGCGGTGGTTACGGTCGTAGCCGGCGCGTCCTTTTTCCAGGTTGCGATTCTGGATCGGAGACACGCCGCCGCCGGAGTTGTCGGTGTCGGCGCTGTTGATCGCCTTGGACAACGTGTAGAAGGTCTGGAAGTACAGACCCTTCGACATGCGCTTTTCCAGCTTCACCGTGCCGGAGTGGAAGGTGGAATGGCCGAAGTTGGAGCGCATCGTCACGTTGCCGAAGTTGGGGAACGGACGGAAGTTCTGCGCCGCCGCGTTCACCCGGTCGCGCTGGGCCGGATCGTTGGCTGAGAAGTCGACGCCGAACGTGTTGAGTTCCCAACGTTCGACTAGGCCGGCGCTTCCGGAGCCCTGATAGCTGAATTCCACCAGATAGTCGCGCGTGAACTCGTGCTGGACGCTGGCGTTCCAGTTCATCGCGTACGGATTGCGAAGGCTCGGATCCCAGTAGTTCACGTTGCGGCCGCCGAAGTTGGTTCCGACGAACGGAGCCACGCCGTTGACGATGCGGGCGGACGGCGGAGCCGTGCCGCGGCTGATCTGGTAGATCGGCGTCGGGTTGCCCGGCGCGGCCTGCTGCAATGCCAAGCCCTGGTACTCGTCATACATTTCGCGGCCCGCCGGGAACTTGACGTCCACCGTATAGAAGCCGAAACCGCCGCGGAACACCCACTTCTCGAGGGGATGCCACGCCAGACCCAGGCGCGGATTGAAGTTGTTGTTGTCGCGCCGGTTGAGTCCGCTCGTGGGATGCATGATCGCGCCCTTGCCGCCAGTGAGCGAATCGGTCCCGTTGGGATCGAACTGGCTCATGAGTCCATACTTGGTGTTGAACGGACTCTCGTTGGAATAGCGCAGGCCGGCGTTGACGGTCAGCGTCGGCGTCAGCTTCCAGTCGTCCTGAATGTAGAAGCTGTGGATGGAGGAGCGCGGCAGCCAGCTCGTCAGTTCGCTGGAGAACTGCGCGGAGGTGACATAGCCGGAGAGGAATCCGGCGAAGGGGCTGCCAGTATTCGGAGTGGCGACGCCGTTCGCCTGCAAGCCGGTGGTCGAACCGGAGAAGTCGAAGCGAACCGGATTCGCCAACACCGCCGAGTTCAGCCGGAAGCGAAGCATCTCGTACCCCATCTTGAAGGCATGCTTGCCCCGGATATAGGACAAATCGTCGCGGAACGAAACCGTCTCGTTCACGTTTTTCGTCGGAACCGCTCCGGACATACCGTAGATCGACGAGGCGTTGTTGCGGTCGCCGCTGCCGAACGCCGGAAACAGATCGGGATTCACGTTCGGGATACCGAGCTTCTGCGCCCAGTTCTGCTGGAACGACGGCACGTCGAAGCGGGACCAGCGCCGGGTGTAGCCCACGCGCGCGTCGTTGACGATCGTCGGCGAAACGATATAGGTCTTGCCGAACGACATCAACTGATTGCGCGACGGGCTGAAGTTTCCCGAGACATGGTCGAATTCCGGGCGTTCGTCGCGAATGTTCCACGGACGCCCGAATCCGCTATAGCGGTTGTCCGTCCACGAGTAGTAGATCTTGAAGTTCGGATTGAACTGGTGATCGAGGCGTAGGTTGTAGTCGTCCAGGAACACCTTGGCGAACTCGTCGGCCAGATAATTGCTCGCGGCGCCGGTGGAGGTGAAGCTGCCCGCGCGGTTTGGCTGCCGCCACGGGTCGAACTCCAGCACCTTGGCCGCGACGGGGTCGATGCGCGACCGCGGAACGACGTTGCCGGGGAAGATGTCGCGAGCCCAGGCGCCGCCGGCTTGCCGGGTGGTCGCCGGATCGTAGATCGCGTTGGCTCCGGGGAAGTTGAAGTCGCCGGCGCGCATGGCGAGGCTTGGAACGGAGGAGTCCACCTGCGCCACTTTCTTTTCGTGCAGCCGCTGGAATCCGAAGAAAAAGAACGTTTTGTTCTTGCCGTTGTACAGCTTCGGAATGCTGATCGGACCCGACAGGTTGGCGTCGGGCATCATGAAGAACGTGGGCACGCCGTTGGGGCGGGTCGGCGTGGCTTGCGTCGTCTTCAGGCGGTCGAAGAACAGCCGGTGTTGCATCGGGCGTGTGCGGCCGTAGAACGACGCCATCCCGTGCACTTCGTTGGAGCCAGTCTTCTTCACCGCGCTGATCACGCCGCCCGCCGAGTGGCCGTATTCGGCCGGGGGCACAGTGGTGAGCACCTTCACCTCGGCGATCGAGTTCTGGATCGGCTTGGTGGTCTCGGTGCCGGAGTTCTGGTCGTTTCCGTTGACGCCATCCTCGAAGATGCCGATCGCGCCCGCGCGCTGGCCGGCCAAGTGATAGGCGCCGAGGCCGCCGCCGTAGGCGTAGCCGCCGGTGGTCATTCCCGGTACGATATTCATCGTCGAGTTGATGAAGCGCTGGTATAGCGGCATGTCGTAGAGCACGTCGCCGGCGACAACGGTGCCGGTGGCCGACGTCTCGGTTTCGAGCAATGCCACCGCGCCGCTGACTTCGATCGACTCCGACAGGCTGCCGACCTGCAGCGTCATGTCCACCGCCAGCGTGTCGCCGGTGCGGAGTTCGACGTTATCGCGAACGGACTTTTTGAAGCCTTGCGCCTCGAACGTGACCCGGTAGGCGCCGGGCTGGAGCGAGAGCACGCGATAGAGCCCGTCGTTGTTGGTGACCGACGTCTGGGTGAAATTGGTTGCGGTCTGAACGACCGTGATGTTGACGTTTGGGACAACCGCGCCCGTGGAATCCACCACGCGCCCGGTCATCGTGGATGTGCCGATCTGCGCCCAGGCCGCCGAAGCGAGCGCCAGGGCCGCCGCGGAGACGAGTCCGCGAGTGTATCGCATCATGGAGATAACCCCTCCTCCCAAAGTGGAGTGAGAATTCCGAACTTTCACATTATATGGCGCCGGCTATGCCGGTATCACGGCGCGACCGTAAACGAGGTGACTCCGGCGCCACCGGCGTCATTCGACCACGGTCCCCAGCCCGCGTCCGACGATGCCGAACAGTTGGTTCCGTTCGCGCATGCCCGTACGATTCCCACGTAGCCGGTGTCCTGTCCATTCACGGCCGGCAGTGGAGTGCGCACCTCGAGTCCCACGGTCACTCCGGTGGCCGACGCGAAGCCCTGCCCCTGCCGCGCCACGAAGTACTGGTAGAGCTGGCTTCCGGGAAGCGGCGTCCATCCGAGCGTCACGTTGCCTTGCGGCGTCCGCCCCTGATGTTGCGGCTTCACCATTGCCGGGGATCCCGGATTCGCGCCTCGCGTGGTGAATCCCGCGGGCGGCCCCGCCGCGGACGTACCGTTCGGATTGGCGATCACCAACGCATCGAACCGGAAGCCCGGCGCGAACTGGGCGGCCCAGAAGTTCTGGGTCGTCAGGACGTCGAGCGCCGGCTGTTGTCGCGACAGATCCTGGACATAGAGGCGGTACGGCGTTCCGGATCCGTTGTCGCCCGGGATGCGATTCCAGGTGAACAGCACAGTGGGGCCGTTCACGGCGAATCCCGCCACCGGCTCCCCGAGGATCGGAACCGTCGGATTTCCGAACGCCGGCGAGATGTCGAACGGCGCGCTCTGCGGTCCGCAGCCGTCGCCGTTGCACGCCTGCACCAGAACCTTGGCCGCGCCGTTGGGGATCAGGAACGAGGCGTCGGTGGCCGATACCTGCCGCGACGCCACCGTCAACGCACCGCCGCCCGGACCCGCCGATGTCTGGATCGCACGCGCCACGTAGAGGTCCGCGCCGGCCACCGCGGTCCACGAGCAACCGAGATTGTTCTGTCCGTTCGAACTCGCCACCGAGCAGGTCAGCGTAGGCGCGGCCGGCGGAGCGGCCGGCAATTGCACCGAGAACTCAGCCGCGCCGGCGGGACCGCACGCTTCCGTGCAGGCCCGGACTTCCAGTCTGTACTGCCCGCCGCGCATCGAGAAAATGGTGCCAAGCGAGGGAGCGAACACCGTGATCGCCAGATCCGCGGTTCCGATGGTGTTGTTGCGTAGCGTGACCTCGTATCGCGTGGCGCCCGTCACCGCGGTCCAGGTGAGATTCTGAGTGGATGTCGTCAGCGTCGCGCCGTTGGCCGGCGATTGAATCGACGGCGCGATGGCGGGCGCGGCCAGTTGCACGGTGAAATTGCGCGGCGGATACACGCCGGGGCAGTTGGACAACGCGGCGCCGGTGCAGGAGCGGATCGAAGCGGTGAGCCCTCCGGCCGGCAGAGGTACCACGGCCGATGTGGACGCCGAACCCGACAACTCGCCGGAGAACACCACCTCGCCCGAGGCCTGCCGCGTGACGCGCACCGAGTAGCCAGCCGCGTCGTCGTCCCGAGTCCAGCCGAGAGTGACGCTGGAAACGCCGATCGTCTGATTCTCGGCGGGGCTGGTCACGTCGAGCCCGATGCCGGTCAAGCGGAACAGGTAGGCGGCGCCGGAGTTCGGCGAACTGTTGTCGGCCTGCGCCGCGCTGTTGACGCCGCGGCCGGAACTGCTCTCGCCGATCGCGCCCACGATGGCCGTGTCGCCGGACAGCCCCACCGAAAGTCCGAACCAGTCGTCCACGTTGGCGTTGGAGGCGCCCAGCGGCGCTTGAAATGGCCACGCCGAACCGGATCGCGCAAACACGTACGCCGAACCCGTGCCGGAAGCGCGCAGAAACGCCCCCACCACCAAAGTGGCGCCGGACACCGAGACGGACTGTCCGAAGAAGTCTCCGCCGGACGCTGCCGGAGCCTTGATGAAGGCCTGCTGCGTCCATGAGCCGGCGGAACGGACAAAGACGTAAGCCGCGCCGCTATCGGCCGCTCCGGTGTCCTCCGACCGCGCGCCCACGGCCATGGTGTCTCCGGAGATCGAGACCGCGCCGTGGGAGAAGTAGTCCCCCGCCTTGGTGTTCGACGCCTTCACGTAGGCCTGCTGCGACCACACGATCCCGGAGCGCGCGAACACATAGACCGCGCCGCTGTCGGGCGCTCCATTGTCGCCTTGCGCGGATCCGTTGACGCCGGCTCCCGAGCTGTCCTCGCCGTGCGCGCCGGCCGCGATGGTGTCGCCCGCGACCGCCACCGAGTCGCCGAACCCGTCCCCGGCGCCGGTGTTCGAGGCCTTGATGTAGGCCTGTTGCGACCACGCGCCGCCCGACCGCACGAACACGTAGACCGCGCCGCTGACGGATGCCGAATCGTCGGCTTGCTGACCGCCGCCGGCTCCCGTACCCGCGCTGTCTTCCGAAGGCGCGCCCACCACCACCGTGTCGCCGGACACCGCGACGGACCATCCGAAGTCGTCACCCACTCCTGTGTTCGATGCCTTGAGGTACGCCTGTTGCGACCACACGCCGCCCGACCGCGTGAACACGTAGGCCGCCCCGCTATCGATTCCGCTGTTGTCCTGTTGTCCCGGCCCGTTGACGCCCGTTCCGGCGCTATCTTCCCGCGGCGCGCCCACCACGATGGTGTCGCCGGAGATCGCCACCGACAGTCCGAAGAAGTCGCCGGCGCCGGGGTTCGACGGCTTCAGATAGGCTTGCTGCGTCCAGACTCCGGCGGTTCGGACAAAGACGTACGCGGCTCCGCTCTCGGCGAGGCTGTTGTCGTCCTGTTGGCCGTTGTTGACGCCCGCGCCCGCGCTATCCTCTCGCAGCGCGCCGACAACGGCCGTATCGCCGGAGATCGCCACGGCGCGCCCGAACCAGTCCTCCGGCCCGCTGTTGAACGCCTTGACGTAGGCTTCCTGAACTATTGGATCCACGTAGATCGGATAGCGGGCGCCGCGCTCTTCGACGGTCAGCGCGATGCCGCCGCCGGGCGAGGGATCCATGCGCGCCGGCAGATCGCGGCCGGTGGCGTCCCATGCGCGGAGGCCCGAATAATCCAGCACCGGCGCGCCGCGGCCGTTGACGAAGACGAGCGCCGATCCGCCTCCGTGCGGCCGCAATTCGCCGCGAACGGCCAGGTGGAACACCAGCTTGCCCGATCCGCCCCTCGGCCGGGTGTGTACGGTGAAGCCGTGTTCGAGACCGCGGCCGAGGGATTCGAACCACTCCTCGAGCCCTTCGCCGCGGTCATATACCACGCGTCCCCGGCCCGTCCGGACGGGCTCCCGGTATTGGATGGGCGTCCCAGCGCCCGCGTAGCCGAAGGCGTCGAGCGAAAGCCCCCATGTCCAGCCGGCATGGCTCTGGTGGATCGCCACGCCTTTCGGATCGAACGAGAGCGACCATGCCCGAACAGGGTCCGGAACAGCCGCCCAAAGGGGAGCGGCGAGGAGAAGGAGGGAACGAGTAATACGGTTCAACCCCGCAGTGTAGCGGCGGCGCGGCGCAAGGGGAAGAACCCAGATCCGGAGGTCGGGCGAGGTCTTCCGCGGGGATCACTCCGGCGCGAAGCCACGCCGCAGCGTGTTCTCCGAGATCGCGCGCGGAACCAGGAATTGGCGCAGGTAGTCGGGGCCGCCCGCCTTGGCCCCGATGCCGGACAGGTTGAATCCACCGAAAGGTTGACTGTCCACCAACGCGCCCGTGATCTTCCGGTTCAGGTAGAGCCTGTCCCATAGGGGACGTTTTTTGGAAAAATGGCGTGGATGAAGGTGCTGGAAGTGGGTGAGACCGGAGGGGCGCCGGAACAAGGAACACGGAATTTGTT
>SYLY01000396.1 GCA_005808475.1 Acidobacteriota bacterium | reverse complement strand
TCCCGTCGCCGGCCACGCGCAACGCGGCCGCGCCCAACGACTCGCCGATGGCGAAGCCGATGAAGCACGGACCGGCGTAGTCGCCGGGCACGAACAACAGGATGAACAGCATCAGCAGCAGTTCCACCGAGATCAGCAGCATGCCGATGCTCATGCCGGCCTTGAGCGGAATGGCATAGCAAGGATAGGGCTTGCCGCGCAGAGCCGCGAAAGCCGCGCGCGAATTGGCGAACGTGTTGACGCGGATGCCGAACCAGGCGACGCCGTAGGAGCCGGCGATTCCCACAAGGCTGAAGAGCAAAATGATGAGGACGCGGCCGGCCTCGAAATGCTGCAGGAAGCCGAAGTAAACGACGATGATCGAGCCGATGAACAGCTCGAGGAGCATCAGGAATTTTCCTTGGGTGTGCAAATAGGTCTTGCACGTCTCGTAGATGAGCTCCGAGATTTCGAGCATCGATGAGTGCACCGGCATTTTCTTCAACTGCGAGTAGATCGCGATGCCGAAGGCGAACCCGAGAGCCGAGACGAGCAGACCCACCATGAGCAGGCTTCGTCCGCCGGTTCCACCGAGGAACGTGACTCCATCGAGATCGGGGATTTTCAGGCAGGCCTCGCCGTGACAGCCCTCCTCGGCCGCCTGGACGGGAGCGGCGAAGGGAGCGAGCAGGAACGCCGCGAGCAACAAGGTCAGCACGGCGGGTAGACCGCGCCGAAGCAGGGATTCCATTTTAGAATTGTCCTCCGAAGGGATTGGCTTGAGGAAGAGTGGCCCTCTATAAGGGCATCTATACACGATATCAACAACGATCACAAGCCATCAAGAAAAAGGGCGATTTACGCGCCTGCGGGTGAGCCCCAGCCTCCGCGGCGGCGCCGCCCGCCGCCTTCGTTTGCGCTTGGCCGGCCCTCGCGGAGGAGGAGGAGGAGGCGCCGAGATCACCGTGAGCTTCACCTTCGCGATTCCCGCGTTCAGCATTCCCGCCTCGCGCGCCGCCGCGCGCGACAGATCGATCACGCGTCCGCGCACGAACGGACCCCGGTCGTTGATCCGCACGTCCACCGATTTTCCACTATCGACAACGCGGACTCGCACCATCGTGCCGAACGCCCACTCGCGATGCGCGGCCGTCATTCGCTCCATGTCGTACGTCTCTCCGCTCGCCGTTTTGCGTCCGTGATAGGGATCGCCATACCAGCTCGCGACGCCCGTTCGCGACTCGCCGGCGCGAGGATGAACGGAAGCGCGGATTTTTTTTTGCGAACACGAAACGAGCACCGCGATCGCGATCGCGGGAAGGCATCGAAGTACGCGCGAGCCAATGTTCATGGGGTCTGGAACGCTCTAAACAATTCTAGCTGGAAACGTTGTGGCGTGCCCGCCGAAGGACTCCGCGCGAACGCGAATCGCCGCCGCGAAAATTTTTTCTTGACTTTCGTCGCGGATAACCTTATATATGAATCACGTCGTGATTCCCTCGGGAGTCGCAACAATTTTCGATGTTAGGGAGAATGAACCAATGAAGTACGCAGCCAAGAAGGCAGCCAAGAAGGCCCCGGCCAAGAAGAAAGCCGCCGCGAAGAAGAAGTAGCGTAGCGGCGTCCGAGCCGGACGCAAAACCACAAACAGACGGCCCCGGAGCTCCCGGGGCCGTTTTTCTTTTCGCGCCGCTCTACTTTTCCATCTTCGGCTTTCCCGATTTTTGCCGCGTGCGAATCACGATCGGAGCGCCCTCGAAGCCGAACCGTTCGCGGATCTGGTTCATCAGATAGCGCTCGGTGGAGAAGTGCAACGGCTGGCGCCCGTCCTTGAACACGATGAACGACGGCGGATGCACCGACGCCTGCGTGATGTAGCGGATCTTCGTGTTGATGTCGGTCCGCAGATGTTCGAAGAAGCGGTTCAACTCCGCCGTGGGCACGCGCTTTCCTCCCGCCTCGCGCACGCGCCGGATCGCCTGGAACAACTGCCCCGTGCCCAAGCCCTTCATCGCGGAGAGAAACGAGACCGGAGCGTAATCGATGTACTTCAAGTGATCGCGAACGGCTTCGAGCATCTTCTTCCGGCTCTTGTCCGGCGCCGCGTCCCACTTGTTGACGCACAGAATCACGGGACGGTGCGCCTCGTGCGCGTAGCCGGCGATGGTTGCGTCCAGCGCGACCAGACCCTCCACCGCGTCGAGCACCATCAACACCACCTGCGCGCTCTCCATGTGCTTGCGCGCCATCACCACCGACAGCTTCTCGGCCATCTCCGTCGTCTTGCCCTTGCGCCGAATGCCCGCGGTGTCGACGAAGGTAAAGCGCACGCCGTCGTTCTCGACGGTTTCATCGACGGCGTCGCGCGTGGTGCCCGCCACCGGCGACACGATGGACCGCGCCTGTCCCACCAGCGCGTTCAACAGCGTCGACGTGCCGACGTTGGGCCGCCCGACGATCGCGACGCGGATCTCCTGGGCGTCCGGACCGGAGGACGGCTCCTCTTCCTTGGGGAACCCCGCCGTGACGTGGTCGAGCAGATCGTCGAGGTTGACGCGATGTTCGGAGGAGATGGGGAACAGGTGCTCGAAGCCGAGCGCATGGAACTCGGCCGCCAGCGGTTCGCGAACGGGCGCGTCGATCTTGTTCACCGCGAGCGCGACCGGCTTGCCCAGCTTGTGCAACAACCGCGCGATCTCGCGATCGGAGCCGGTGATTTCGGTGCGTCCGTCGATCAGGAACACGACGTGCACGGCGCGCTGGAGCGCCACGCGAGCCTGCTTGAAGATCTCGGACGGTATGAGTTCGGCGTCGCCGGGAACGATGCCGCCCGTGTCGATGAGTTCGAACTTTTTGCCGCGATACTCCACTTCGCCGTGGATACGGTCGCGCGTGATGCCGGGCTCGTCGCCGACGATGGCGCGGCGAGTACGCGTGAGTGCGTTGAACAGGGTCGACTTGCCGAAGTTGGGCCTGCCGACGATGGCCACGACGGGCAGCGCGATGGTTGTCATGTTGAAGTGTCCTAACGCGAAACGCCCGCTCGGGCGCGGAACGCCGGAGCGGGCGGGTCGACGATTCTGGGTGGCGGCCGGGCCGCGCGGAAATCAGGCTCCGAAGCTTCGGATGGCTTCCGCTTCGTCGGTGTGGGTCTCGAACACCGTGTAGAGCTTGGTGATCTGCAACAGATCCTGCACCCGCTTGCCGAGGTTGAGCAGTTTCAGTACTCCGCCCGAATTGGTGGTGGTGGTGAAGCCCGACACGAGCTCGCCGATGCCGGAGCTGTCGATGTAGGTCACGTCGCCCATGTTGACCAGGACCTTCTTGTCGCCGGCCGCCACGAGCTCCTTGATCCTGTCGCGGAACGCGGTGGAACCCTCGCCGAGCGTGATCTTGCCGCTGGCGTCGATCACCATCACGTCTCCCACCTTGCGGGTCGTTAATTTCAAACTCACTAGTGTCTACCTCCTTCGATCGTTTCGATTGCTTTAGGAATTCCCGGCCGCTGGGGGCCGCAAGTACTTTACCATTCGTACGCAGGTCCCCTTGGGAACGCGCCGAGTCACGGTGGTTTCGTCCATGAACGCCCGGATCATCAGAAGTCCGCGTCCAGAGTGCCGCATCAGGTTCTCTTCCTCGAGGGGATTCGGCACCTCGTCGTGGTCGAAGCCGTCGCCTTCGTCGTCGATTTGGACCGTGATGCTCTCCTCCGTGCGCCACACCTGCAACCGGACCTTCTTGCGGCCGTTGTAACGATTGCCATGCGCCACCGCGTTGACCATGCATTCCCGCACCGCGATGCTCGTGTAATGCTGCGCGTCCTCGTCCAGGCCGAGCTCACGGGCTTCGCGCAGCACCAATTCCTCGGCGCTGTCGACGCTCTCGAGCGACGAGTCGAGAGTCAAGTCCGCGTGCATGGTGGAGCCGCTATCGGTTTCCGGCATGAGAACGAACAGCGGCGCACGCGCCGCCATGGAGAAGGCTACCTAGCAAGGCTACCTTAGAACGGCCAGAAAAGCAAAGTTCGGAGCAAACGAAACCGGGCGGGACGGGGAAACCCGCTTCCGCCCGGATCCGGTTCGAGAGGGCAACGCCTAGAACTGGTTCCAAAGGAACTGGTTGTAGACTTCGTGGTGGTACTGCACTTCCGGCGCCTTCACATAGGTTCCCAGCAAGCGCGCGCACCGGTCGGCCGAAGCCTGCTTCAAGTCCGCGTAGCGGCCCTTCACGTCCTCGCCCAGCAACTCGGTGGTCCATTGGGCTCCGCGGAAGTTCGCGATTGCGTCGTAGATGTTGTCGGGCAGGTAGCGTTCCGCTTGCCGTAGGTTGCCGATGTCGGCGACGCCGCCGTCCAGCCCCGTCTTGAACACCGAGAGCATCACCATATACGGGTTGGAATCGGGCGCGACCGAACGGACCTCGATGCGCGAACTGCGCTCGTTGCCGATCGGGACGCGGACCATCGAACCGCGGTCGACCGCCGACGCCTTGATCTGGTTGGGCGCCTCGAAATGCGGATCCAGGCGCCGGAAGGCGTTGACGCTCGAGTTCAGCATGAGGCAGATGTCGTTGCCGTGGCTCAAAATGCGGTCCACGAATTCCCACGCGAAGGTGCTGATTTTCTCTTCGCCCTGGGGGTCCCAGAACAGGTTCTTGCCGGCCGACGAGATCGATACGTTGGTGTGCATGCCGCTGCCGTTCACGCCCACCACGGGCTTGGGCAGGAAGCTGGCGGTGCATCCCATCTTGTTCGCCACCTGGCGGCAGATCAGCTTGTAGAGCTGGATCTGGTCGGCGGCGGTGAGCACGTCCGCGTAGCTGTAGTTGATCTCGAACTGCGACGGCGCGACTTCCGGGTGGTCTTTCTCGTTCTGGAAGCCGAGGCAGCGCTGCACTTCCGCGGTGGCGTCGATGAACTGCCGGAGCGGATCGCCGGGCAGCGAGTGGTAGTAGCCGCCGGTGTTGACGTAGTCGAACTTGCCGGTCTCGTGATAGCGGCGTTCGGCGTCGGTGCCGGCGAACAGGAAGCCCTCGATTTCGTTGGCCGCGTTGAGCACGTAGCCCTTCGACTTGAAGAGCGACTCGGCATAGTTCTTGAGGACGCCGCGCATGTCGGCGCTGTAGGGCTCGCCGTTCTTGTCGATGACCTCGCCGAACACCATCACCTTGCCCGAGCCGAAGATGTCGGACGGAGCCCAGTAGAAGGCGTGCCAGTCGATGCCGAGCCGCAGGTCGCTCTCGCGCTGCGCGGTGAATCCCCGGATGGAGGAGCCGTCGAAGGTCAGGTTGTCCCAGCTCTTGGTGAGGAACACCTTGTCGTAGTCGAGCATGTGCAAGCGGCCTTCCAGGTCGCTGAACAGCACCGTAACGGCTTTGACGCGCTTCTCGCCGGCGAGGTACGCAAGGCGCTTTTCGCGGATCTCATCCAGCGGGACGCGGTTCTTCCGGTCTTCCTTCGCCGCCAGATTCAGCTCTTCCAATTCCGAATATGGAAGGCTCAAACGATTCTGAAGCTGATTATCCATTCCTCTCCTTTTCTCATGCCCGCCCTGGAACCTGCGGAACGGGCCCAAAGGGGTTTCCGCGGCTGGCCGTTCCGCTCCACCGCCCGCCGGCATCTTGCGACGTACCTTCAATTATGGACGGTTTATCCGCTTTTCGCCGCATCCCCCTCGATCCATTCTTTTTATCGCCGCTCTTCAAGAAATCGATGAAACCCCTCGGGTCACAGTTCCGCGATGCGGAAAATCCGGTCGAAGGGGCATCCGAGGCCGGTTTCGATTGTCTCCCGCGCACCCTCTTCGCGATCCACCAGGCAAATCGCGCCCAGCACGCGGAGCCCGGCCGCGCGCGCCGCTTCGATCGCCTTCACGGTCGAGTCTCCCGTGGTGCAGACATCGTCGACAATCACCACGCCGCTCGCCTCGCCGTCGAGAATCCCCTCGATCTGGCGTTTGGTTCCGTGTCCCTTGGCCTCCTTGCGGACCAGGAACCCGTTGACTGGCGCGCCGGCGATGGCGCTCTGGTGCGCGACGGCGCAAACGATCGGATCGGCGCCCATCGTCAGACCGCCGATGGCATCGGGCTTCCAACCGCGTTCGGCGATCCTGGCGAGGAACAGCCGCCCGATGAGCGGCATCGCCTCGGCGTGGCAGGTGGTGACGCGGGCGTCGCAGTAGACGTCGCTCATCCGGCCGCTGGCGAGCTTGAACTCGCCGCCGCGCTTGACCGAGCGGGCCGATAGGAGTTGGCCGAGGCGCTCGCGATCCTGTTCGAGACTCATGGGAGACTCTACAGGATACCGCGCTCGAGGATCAACTCGTCCTCCTCGACGCCGCCGATCTCGACCTGGCGGGCGAGGCGTCCGCACGGGGCGAACCCCATGCGCTGGTAGAATGCCTGGGCGGCGCGGTTCGACTCGCGGACCTGGATGACGAACTTGCGGTAGGAATGGGACCGTGCGAAGCCGAGGGCGTGTTCGAAGAGAGCGCTTCCGATGCCCCGGCCGCGGAATTCCGGGCGGAGAAAGGTGCCGAGCTGTCCCACATGGGCCATGGAGCGAATCGAGCCGGCCCATAGGCTGAGGACTTGGTATCCAACGGCGCTCCCATCGATTTCCGCGAGGAAGATGGCTTCGCGCGGGGATTGGGAGGCAATATACTGGCGCTGGGCCTCGACGGACCAAGGCTCGTCGATCGCGGTGTGAACGCGTTCGGCGGCGATGCCCCGGAGAATGCCGATGAGAGTGGCCGCGTCGTCCTCGAGGGCGGGTCTGATCGTGGCCGGACGCATGGCTCAGATCCCGGCGCCTTCGATCGTCCGGCCATGTGAGTCCATTCGGCGGCGCGTCCACTCGATCCACGAATGAATCGCCGAGAGCCGCGCCGCCGTGTAGGAGAGCCTCGCCTGGACGACCTGCGCGATGTACTCCGAGCCGCGATCCTTGAAGTACGCCGACTCGTACTCGGTCACCGTCGAAAGCTGAGCGTCGCGCCTGTCTTCGACCATCGCGGCCCGGTCGAGGCGGTAGATTTCTACCGAGGCTCTGCCCTTGTCCGTGATTCCTCGCACATGACCTGTCGGCGCGCCTCTTTGGAAATCGAACACGAATTCGATATGGACGCGTGGTTTGTCGAAGTAGGGATTCAGAAGCAATGCGTCCTCCACACAGGGCTCGGCCTCGCGACGCCACCGGGTGGCGGTCACTGGAAACCGGCTGCCCTTCGCCGAGGCTCCGTTGCAACGGGCGCAACTCGGCAGGAGATTCTGGGGAGCGTACGCAAGCCAATAGTAGCCGGGGTGGGCGGGGTCGTCATCCACTCGGCGCTTCGGCCGGAAATGCTCCACGTCGCCCCAAAACCCAGGCGTGATCCTGATCTCGCAGTAGGCGCATTTGCCGTGGAAATAGTCGAGTTGATGATCCTTCAGGGATTGCCAGACTCCCGAGTCGAATGTGGGCTTGACGCCCGCTGCCACGGCGGTGCAAACCGCGTCCTTGGCGCGTTGCGCGCGGACTTTCCATGCGTTGAAGCCGGCGAAGTTCGCATAGATCGCCGCTTCATCATAGGGCCGGTGGATCATCCGTCCAATTCTCCGAGAGCCGCGGCGATGTCGCGCCCGGCCTGTTCGAGGCGTCGCTGTCCATCGGGGTCCCCGGCGGGTGTGCCGCCGTTCTTCCGGAGAAGCGCCTCGATGCGTAGCCACTCCGCCGCCGGGGGTGCGGTCACATCGAAGTCGGCGCTCAATGCTTCCATCTCGGCTTGCTCCTCCGGCGTCAGCGAGGCGCGGTTCAGCAGATCGCCGTACCGGCGTTGTTTTCCGACGGTCTCCCAATCGCGAGCGCCTTCGAGACCGAAAGCGGGGCTGGTGAGAATCTGGTCGGCGCGCAACGCGCGGAAATCCATGCCTGGACGCCGGACGCGGATCTCCCGAGTGTGCTCGTCGCGCTGGAAAAGCAGGATCTCCTCATTCGACCGGCCCCCGACAATCAGAGGAGAGTGGGTTGTCACCACGAACTGGACGCCGGGAAAAATTCGCTCGAGGTTGCCGATGAGGGTCTGCTGCCACGATGGATGCATGTGGGCATCGATCTCGTCCATCAGGACGAGCGTTGGCCTGTAGCCTGCCGTCACCCCACCGCCGTAGACCTCGTGGCAACGCTGAACGATCACTCCAACCCAACTCGCCAAGGAGGCGGATCCCTGGCTGATCTGGTCGATTGGAACCGAGCCATCGTCGGTGACCACGAAGACTTGGCGGCTCCGCTCGTCGACCCGGTCGAAACGGATGGGAACTCCCTCCAACAGTTCGCTCATCTTGGCGAAGAAGTCGTCCAACAGGGGACGGACCTGTTCGCCTTTGGAGATGCGGTAATCCAAGCTGACGATCCACCGCTTGAGGTTGTCCAGTCGAGGGTCGGCCTCTCCGCGAACCAAGGGGAGCACATCCTCCGCCGTCGGGATGAGCGAACCTTCGAACAGGTCATTGGGAGAGTTCAGCGTAATCGTTCGCAACGCGGGGAAACCGAGCACGAGCCAGTCTTCGCCATCCCGGACGCCGATGGGTTCACTCTCGACTTCGGCGCTCAACCCGCCGGTCTTGCGATGTAGCGTCGTACGATATGTGGCGCCGCTCGTCTCGAGCGTGATGACGCCGCGGCTGGCTCCGGACCGGATCAAGCGTCCAGCCCACGGGGATGCATCCGACCCGGCGATCGCGGCGGCAACAGCCTTGATCACACTCGACTTGCCGACGGCGTTGTTGCCGAGAAGAATGTTCCAGCCGGGACAAACCTCGATACGCTGATTTTTGAACGGACCGACATCCTCGAGGATGAGCGCACGAAGTTCGGGAGTGGTCCCGGCAACCCCCGCCAACCGGGGCCTGCTCTGAATGTGTCGTACTCGGTTCGCCAAGTCGACAAAAAACGGGCGGGTGCTCGGACCCGGGTCCACCGGCGTGATATTGTGCGTCGCAAGAAAATCGCGCGGCTCGTTGCTCTGGCTACCCAACAAAGCGAAATGCCGCACGGACGGCTTGGCCGCTCCGATGGCTCGCACGAAGTTGTGAATCTCCCCCGGCGCGCAACCAACGAACAGAAAGCTGTCCCTCAGGAACAATCCATGCAGAAAGGACCGAAGCGCGCGATTGTCGGCCGCCCAGTTCAGGCGCTCGCTCCCGCGCCCGCCATCGAGCTGCAAAACGAAAGGAGTCCGCCGCATCCGCATCGACCGCAGCCTCTCCACCTCGTTCCCGTTCACGAGGTTCGATTCGCGAGCCCAATTGCCCGGCTCGGGTTGGTTGGTGATCACTCCCGCAGGCCAGATGCCTCGAAACACTTCTGAAATCGGCTTTGGCCGCCACCAAAACGGAGGCCAGCCCGACGATCCTTCAAACACCATGAGGCGCCCCGACGCGATCCCCTCGGCGAGCGGATCGAGGATCGACTCCAGAGTCTCGAATGCGTCCGGCACACGCCTAGGATACCAACCCGCTTACCGCGACGCCTCCCGCCGGAACACCTCCCACGCCGGCTTCGCCCGCCCCGATTTGTCGAAATACCCTAGCGTTCCCAGGTACTCGCGGAAGTTTGCGTTCCCCGGCAGCGCGTAGTATTTCGCCAGATCGTTCACCACCGAATCCGGCAGGTCGCTCATCCACACGAAGTTCGCCGCCAGCACGTCCGGCTGTTCCCGAAACGCCGCGAACGCGTTCGCCAGAAACTCTGCCTGCGCCGCCTCCGAACTGCGAATCCGGCTCGACGACGCATAGCCCACTTCCTGCAGGAACAGCTTCTTCCCGCCCGCCGCGCGCACCATGCTCGCGATATCGCCCCGCGCGACCGAAGGAGGCCGGAACGTCAAGTCCGCGTTCAACGGGTAGTAGGTCAACGACACGAAGTCGCACCGCGACACCAGCGGCGCGTACTCCTTCCCCAACGACCCCATTGCGAACCACGAGAAGTTCACCGACAACTTCGCGTTTGGAAACGCCTTGCGCGCCACCGGGGCAACGCGGTCCAACAGGCGCGCGTACGCCTCCACTTCCCCCCTGCGCGACTTGAAGTACTCGTTCACCTCGTTGCCGATGGTCAGCCATCGCACGCGGCCCTTGGCCCGCGCCGCCGCGTCGCGAATCAGATCGCTCACCGCTGCCGCCATCCGCGCATCGTCGAACGCCAGCTCCGCAACGGCGGCGGGCATCGATCGGGTGTGTGTGTCCACGATCCGCAGGTTCAACGCCACCGGCCAGCCGTTCTCCGCCGCCGCGGCGATGCGCTCGTCGAACTCGGCGGAGCTGAATTCCTTCCACTTGGGCGCGTAGTAGAGCAGGTTCGCGCCCGCTTCCCTGGCCATTCGGGCGCGCGTCCGCTTGGCCTCCGTCGAATAGCCCTCGCCGGGAGTGGGGTTCGCGTCGATCCCGATCCACGGCTTCGACCCTGGCGCCTGGACCACCGGCGGCGTCGGACCCACCACCGGGCGCCTCGGTTCGCCCACCGCGCCGCCCCCTTGTCGATACGACGACAGCAGATACGCTCCCGCGCCGCGCCCGAATCGCACCGGACCCACGCCGGGCGCGAACGTCCAGAACGTCTCCACGCCCTTGCCATCCCGTGCGCGGATCTCGATGCAGCCGCGATACCGGCCCGCCGGCGCATCCACGGCTAGGTCGCGGCCCGCCACTGAGATCGTCCCCAGCGCGTTCGACCACGACGTTCCGATGGGGCGGCCGAAATCGAAGTAGACCGTGCCCACTGGCATCGGCGCCACGCCTTGGCCCATGTCGAGTTCGGCCAATTCCACCGCGTCCGCGCGGGACCGGAACCCGAACTCGGCTTTGACCCATGGGTTGTCCCACCGCACCCGCGCGAACCCGCCCGATTCGCGCGTCACCTCGAACACCATCGGCGCCGAATCCTTCAGCGCCAGCTCCCACCGCGCCCCGGGCGGCATGGGCCAATGGCTTGCGTCCGCTCCGGCAAGCAGCGCGGGCCACAGCGCGAGCGCGCGCATGGCTACAGCGCCACTCCGCCCTCGGGGCGCCCGAGGTCGTAGTCGGACTTGGGCTTCGGCGGCTCCGGCCGCAGCGATTCCAGCAACATCAGCGCTCCGGCTCGCGCCGCAAGCATCGCGGCGGATGCCCATCGCAGCGGATGCATCGGCCCCAGCCCGTGATGCATGCAATACCAGCGATGCGCGGCGCGGTGAAACCCCTGGATGTGCCGGATCCGCACTTTGCGCGTGCGCACGCCGCTGCCCGCGCCCTCGTAGTGCACGATCCTCGCCTGGGGATGGAGGTAGTTCTTGAATCCGGCTTCCTGCAACCGCTTGCAGATCACCTGTTCGTGGAAGTAGTAGAAGTCCTCCGCGAGGCCGCCCACCTTCCAGTAGGGCTCGCGCCGCGTCATCATCGCCGCGGCCGACAGCCAGTCCACCTCATACGGCGCGGCGCTGTCGATCTTGTCGGAGAGCAGGTAGCCGCGCGCGAAGGACGAGTTCGGAAACAGCCGTGTCAGCACGGATTTGCGTCCGAAGATGGCTGCCCACGGCGTGGTGAACGACCTCCCGGAGGAGAACTGATCGGTGCGGTCCAGATTGAGCAACCGGCTGCCGATCATCGCCGCCCCGGGGTTGCGATCCATCCACTCCACCAGCTTCGGAAGCGCGTCGTCCAGGATCAGGATGTCGTCGTTCAGGTGCAGCAGATAGCGGCCCCGCGCGATCTCCGCGCCCTGGTTGCCCGCCTTGCAATAGCCGAGATTCGACGGGTTGGCGATCACCCGCACGTCCGGGTGTTCCTTCGCCAGCACCTCGAGCGATCCGTCGGTGGATCCGTTGTCCACGACGATAATTTCCCAAGTGACGCTCCGCCACGCGGCCGTTTTCAGCGACCGGATGCAGTCGCCCAGGTACCGCCGCGAATTCAGACTGATGACGATCGCCGAAACGTCTACCTGCTGTTCCAAACCCCACTCCATGCCACCGCGCCGAAATCCGGTTGGCCCCGGCGCTCCTCTCGAATACCCGCCGGCGCGAACTCGTACAGCACCAGACCGAGCCCCATCGCCAGCCACCATCCTTTCAGGGGAAAGTGCATCACGTCCACCTGAACCGCGTAGATCAAGGTCGAAAGAAAAGCTACGCGTACCGCGGTCAGAAATCTCGCCGGTGAAATCTCGCCCGCTGAGTCGTAGGCGGACTCCGCCCATCGAATCCGCCGGTATAGCACCGCCAGAAACAGGGCGAACAGCGCCGCTCCCACCAAGCCGAGCTCCATGGTGGTCTGGATGTACTCGTTGTGAGCGGTGGAGTTCTCCGGCATCGGCAGAATCCCCTCGAGCCGCCTGGGGATCTCCGCCTGATTGCCGATCCCGATGCCTCCCATCGGATTCTCGGCGATCGCCTCCAGACCCGCTTCCCAATAGAGCAGCCGGGCGCGCAGCGTCAGAGACTTCTCGAGGCTCCAGTTGTCCGGATCGAGCACGCGCTCGTAGATCGCCGGCGGTATGAAGGGGACCGCGCAGAACAGGACCGCCGCCGCCGCCGCGATCCAGCTCGCGCGAAGCCGGATCAGCCCGCACCAGACGCACAGCAACGCGGCGGCCAGCGCGGCCAGCAACGCGGCGCGCGTGTTCGTCAACAGCACGTTATAGGAGACTAGCGCCGCCGCGCCCGCGATGCACGCCTTGAGCCAGCGCCGGTCCACTTCGACGAAGAACCAGACCAGAAAGGGCAGCGTCAGGATGTTGTTGATCGCGTAGACCGCCGGGTGCGACGTGGTACCCATTGCCCGCGCCATGGTGCGCGACGTTTCGAACTCCGCCGCGTCCACCAGGATGGTCGAGAAGCGGTCGTCGGTGGAACGCTGTCCGGTGGAAGCGAACGCGTCGTCGATGAGCCGGCCGCGATCGGTGTGCCACTGCCAGGTGGTGAAGCCGGCCACGCACGCGCTCACCACTAGCCACAGGGCTACCGCGCGCGTCACCTGATGCCACTCGTCCACCATATTGATCACCAGGAACAGGAACATCAGGTTCCCGGCCACCGCGCCCATCGTGCGGACTCCGCTGGTCCAGTCGGCCGCATAGCTCAGCGACAGCAGCCCGAAGCCGATGTAGACCCCATAGAGCGCGAACGGGAGGTTCGCCTTCAGACGATGCCGCAAGAGGAACGCGTGGACGATCAACGCCGCCAAGGTCGCGACGCCCATCAACCGGACCAGCGAAAAAGTCACCATGCTCGAATCGTTGGTGAAGCGGCCAATCCGTTCGAGCGGGATCACCAGCACCGTCAGGAAAAACCCCACCATCGGCCACTTTGCGATCACCGCCGCGCCTATCAAGGCGGCCACCGCCGCCGCGCCGGCCACGGGCGAAACCACGGCGCCCACCGCTGCGATCAACGGCCCGAGCACCAGCCCGGCGAGCCAGGCGTGGCGCCGCCAGGCGAAACGCGGATTCATTGCCCCAGCAGCCTCGGTTTCAAGTCCACTTCGCCCAAACAGGGAATGGCCAACGCGCTTTCCAACTCGCGCACCGTACCCGAACCGCCGCCGGCGTAGTGCAACAGCATCGCCACCGCGATGCCGAGAACGAAGCCGACCGGCAGCAAAACTCCCATCACGAGAAGCTTCTTGGGATACACCGGCGTCAGCGTGGACGTCGGCGGCGTCAGGATGCTGACGTTCGAGATGCGGCTTCGGTCCAATTCGCTGGCCACGTCGGCGTCGCTGCTGCGCTTCATCGCCTCCAGGTACTCCGATTCGGCGATCTTCTGTTTGCGGTCGATATCGGTGAGCGCGGCGTCGGCGTCGTCGATCGTCCGCGCCTGTACTTCGATGGCGGCGAGGTTTCTCGCCTGCACCTGCTCGGACGCTCTCAGGCCGTCCAGCCGGACGATGTCCTGCTTCACCTTCTGTTCCAGGTTCTGCCGGACCGGATTCAAGCTCGATGTCACCGAACCGGGCTGCGTGGTCCGCTCCTTCGACAGCATCTCGCGCAGGTCCTTCAGCCGCTCGTCGATGTTCTTCACCGGGATCGACTCGGGCTGATACTTGGTCAACAGCGTCGCACGCTCGGACTGGAGATCGGCCACCTGCTGCCGCAGCTTTTCCGCCAGCGGATTCGGAGTGGTCTGCTCCGATGCCCGCTCGAATGCCGGGGTCGCGTTCATCTGCTCGCGGCCGGCCGCGATCTGCCGGGTCAGGTTCTCGATCTCGCTCCGCGTGCGAATCAAGCCGGAGCGAACGTCGTCGGCCTGGCGCAGCAACAGCGACTTCTGATCGGACGCCGAAACCAGCCCTTTGCTCCGCTTGAGCGTCATTCGGTCGAGTTCCGCCTTCTGCAACTCGGCCTTCCGTTGCGCGGCCCGCGTGTCCAGGAACTCCTTGACTCCCTCGCTGCGCCTGACGTCCACCCGCCGCCGCATGTAGAGCCCGATCAGGCGTTCCTGCAGGTCCACGGCCAACGCGGGATTGGCCATGCGCAGCTTGATCGCGATGACGTCGGAGTCCTTGCGCGGTTCCACCGCCAGCCGCTCCAGCAGGTCCTGGACCGCCGTGTCGCGCTCGCTCAACCCCTTGTTGAGATCCAGCGCGATGAGCGCCGACTTCCACCAATCCTTCACGCCGCGCGCCACCGATTTCAAACGCGCCTTCATTTCGGCGCCAGCGCCTGCCGCTTGCGCCGGCCTCGGCTCGAACGCCTCCGGTCCGATCTGGTCCACCAGCCGCCGAATCAGCGCGGGCGATCGCAGGATCTGCACCTCGCTCATCAGTTCCTCGCGACGGAGACCAGCGGCCAGCGGCAGGTTGCGGGAGGTGGCGGGTGGATCCAGGTTCTCCCGCCCCAACTTCACCAGGATTTCGCTTTCGACGTCGTACTGCTCGGTGAACAACGACAGCGTCACGTAGCCGCTTGCCACGGTGGCGAGGAACACTCCGAGGACGGTCCACTTGTAACGAGCAAGGAAACCGCGAACCAGCGGCCAGTCCAACTCGGCGGGTTTCGGAGGCTGGTACCGGTAGGCCGGGGGCTCGTATCGCATCGCGAGCTCCAGATCCCGGTCCCGGTTCATCGAATGATGCCTCCGGCGGCCGCGCTGCTCTGAACGTTCGCCAGATAGCTGAACCCGGCTGTCAGCAAAGCGGGCGACATCTGCCGTACGTACTGGTCCACCGCCTGATTCGCCTTGGCGATGCCCGACCGGTTCACCACCACCAAGTCGTAGGGCTGCAACAGGAATCCGGCCGCTTCCGGAGCCTTGCCCCTCGCGGCTCTGAGCGAAAGCGTCAGCGACTCCGGCGCGCCGTTGGCGCCCTTGCGAATGACGGTGAGCTTGTCGCGGTCCGCGCTGCGAATCAGTCCACCGGCCTCGAGAATCGCGCCCATCGCCGTCTGCGTTCCCGCCAATACGACAACCCCGGGCCGCAGGACTTCCCCGCCCACGAACACCTTGCGATTGGCGAACCCGCGAACTTGTACCGTGATGACGGGCTGGCGCACGGTGTCCTTATATTTCTTCTGGAGCAGATCGGTAAGTTCTCCCACACTCAGGCCTGCTGCCGCGATCTCGCCCATCAGTGGCATGGAGATCCTCCCATCGGGCCGGATGGTCATCTTATCGTTCAATTCCGTGTTGTACAGGAACCGGATCTCGATCTCGTCGCCGGTTTCGAGCTTGTAGAGTTGCTCACCACCGGCCTGCCAAGCCAAGGCTGCGAAGCAAAAAAACGTCGACAACAAGAGGGAAAGCCGGAACAGCATAGTCTACAGCCCGGATGGTAGCACACGCCGATTGGCCTGAAATCGGAACGGAAGTCCCAGGGGTACGGAGCCGGGCCGAGGTACCAATCCCCTTTTGAGGGCAATGGTTTTCCTTGTACCGGCGCGCTGGGACCGATAGAATCAAAAAAGGGGATTCCGGCGTCCGCGTCCAGCCGTGTTCGCCGAACGAGGTCATTCTGAAACGCACTATCAGCGCGGTCGCGGGTTTGTTGTTGCTCGGATCAGCCGGAAACGCCTCCGAGTTCTTGCCTTTGGTAACGGGCAACTACTGGATTCTAATCTCGCCGTCGGGCGCCCCGATGTCGCTAAGCGTGACGTCCGTGGAGCGGCTTGGTCAGGCGCGGCGGGCAAGGCTAATCTGGCAGACCCCGTGGGGCTATTTCCCGATGATCGTCCGGTCGTCGCCCGCCGGTATCCATCACGAAGGGGTTCTCTACGAGGAGAGCGCGACCCACTTCCCTTCGCCGATCCCGATGTTCCCGGAGGGAGCGCGCGGCGCCACGTTTTCCACGCCGGACGGTTCCTCCACGATCGAAGACGATAACGCTCTGGTCAACACCTGGGAAGGTGCCTATTCAGGGGTGCGGAAATACTCCCTACGATACAGCGAGGGTACGTCCCTTCAATGGTATCTGGCAAAGGGGACCGGGTTCGTGCAATTTGGCGAAGGAGAAAGCCGCTTCTCGCTTGCCGGCGCGAGCGTGCGTCCGGAGTCGGACGCCGTCGAGTCGGCGGAGATGGGAGCCTGCGCGGCCGTGGGAATCGACCCGAACCCGCAACTGACCACCGAACTGGGCGATGCCTACGCGGCGGCGCTCAAGACCGCCGTGGATGCCGGTTCCCGTTACATCGACATTTCCGTTTACTGGCGCGTGGCGGAGCCCTCGCCGGGGCGGTTCGACCTGAACGCGCTCGAGGCGGCGGTGACACTGGCCCGTGCGAACGGCTTGGCCGTTAGCCTAACGATCAAAACCGCCAATACCACCGGGCGGGATATCCCACCGGATCTGGCGAATACCCCCTGGAACTCTCAGGTAATGCTCGACCGTTGGGCTGCGTTTCTGGTCGAGGTGACGGCTCGGCTCGGGGACAACGTCAAGTGGGTGAATCTCGGCAACGAGGTCGACTTCTACTTCTTCGAGCGGCCCGGCGAGGTCGACCAGTTCAAGGTGTTTTTCCTCCATGGCGTTTCCGTCCTTCGCGCGTTGAAGCCCGGCGTATCCGTCGGGCTGGTGTTCGCCCACGATTCGGTGCGTTACACGGACCGCACGTTCCACCAACTCAAGGGTCTGGGCGATCACATCGCATTCACCTACTACAACCTCGACGGGCGGCGCGCTCGCGACACTGGCGAGGTGGCGTTCGACATTCCGGCCATGGTGAATTTGGCGGGAGGCAAACCCGTGATCTTCACCGAGATCGGTTATTCCAGCACTCCAATGATCGGCGGCAGCGCCGATTCCCAACGGCAGTTCTTCGACCGCGTGTTCGACGCGCTGGCGCTGCTGGGCAACCGCGTGGCGGCGGTCCGCTTCTTCCAATTGAGCGATCTTCCGTTGGACGCCGCCGAATTCCTGGCCGGGACCCTGGGCCAACTGGCGAATGCGCCGTTCGTCGCCCACCTGGGATCGCTCGGAGTGTTTGATCGCGGCGGCAGGCCCAAGCCCGCGTGGGAGTCGTACAAGGCCGGTGTTCAACGCCTGGCGGCGCCCGGGGCTTGCACCGTTCCTCGTTTTCAATAAGAGTGGCGAACCCACACCCAGGGAGCGGATCTCGAAGCCCTCGAGGCTCGGCGATTTGCAGGCGGTCCAACGCGAGATCGGGACGGATCCCGGGTTCGCCGGAACACCGGCGAACGCACGCCGCTCCATTGCTGTTGCGCGTCCTGGGGTCACGATGCCGACGCGCCTTACTTCGCGGTCAACTCCGGTCAACGCGAGACTTTCGACATCTTGCGCCGTCGAAGGCTGGGCCGGCGCGGATCTCCCGGTTCGCTATAAACAAGGGCGAACGCCGGCCGACATACGCCGCCTTCCGGTGTAAACTCGGGTCATGCCGTCCCACGCATTCCGCCGCCGCGGATTCTTGTCAATGCTTCCGATGGCCGCCGCCGCGGCCGACGGAACCCGCACCGTCTTCGCCATGGGTGATGGCGTGCCTTACACGCCCTCCGACTACGCGCGCCTTCTCTTGAAGCTGGCCGACGAAGGCAAGGTCAAACCCGATAACTACTCGCTCGGTGGATCGGTGGAGGAGCTCGAGACGCGCATGGCGTCCATCCTCGGCAAGGAAGCGGCCATCTGGATGCCGACCGGTACGCTCGCCAATCAGATCGCCGTGCGCATCCTGGCGGGATCGCGGCGCCGCGCGATCGTGCAGGCCGAAAGCCACCTGTACAAGGACTGCGGCGATTGCTCGCAGACGCTGAGCGGCATCAACATGATTCCGCTGGCGGCGGGCAAAGCCACCTTCACGCTCGAGGAAGTCGAGCGCATCGCCAACGATTCCGCCACCGGCCGGGTGGTCACCCATGTCGGCGCGATCCAGATCGAATCCCCGGTCCGGCGCCGCGACGGGGAGCGCTTCGATTTCGACGAGATGAAGAAGATCTCCGCGTGGGCCCGCCAACACGAAGTCGGAATGCATATGGACGGCGCGCGCCTGTTTCTCGAATGCGGCTACACGGGCCGCCCCATCACCGAATACACAGCGCTGTTCGACACGGTGTACGTGTCTTCGTACAAGTACTTCAACTCGCCCAGCGGCGCGATCCTGGCTGGGCCTCGGAAACTGATCGACGGGCTGTTCCACACGCGCCGGATGTTCGGCGGCGGACTGCCGCATGGCTGGCCGTTCGCCGCGGTGACGCTCCACTACCTGGACGGTTTCGAAGGCCGCTACCGCAAGGCGGTGCAAACGTCGGAATCCGTGCTTTCCGCGCTCGGCCGCGATCCGAACTTCGAAATCGAGCGCATTCCCGGCGGAACCAACGTCTTCCGCATGCGCACCCCCAATGCGAACGGTCCGGTGTACCAGGGCCGGTTGCAACAAGCGGGTGTGATCGCCGAACAACCCACGGGGCAGTCGATCACGATGCGCGTCAACGAAACCTGGGCGTGGGCCTCGCCCGGCGATCTCGCCGCGCGATTCCGAAAGGGCCTGGGATAACGCCCCGCGGCGAACACATGAATTCCGGGGACATACAACGGCGCTTCCTCGAGATTCTTCAGATGCCCGTCGAGGCGGAGTGGGTCGAGTTCAAGCGCAACAACGACAACCCACAGGAGATCGGCGAGTACATCTCGGCGCTCTCCAACGGAGCGGCCCTGCATGGGAAGGCCACCGGATACCTTGTCTGGGGAGTGGAGGATGCGTCTCACAAGGCGGTCGGAACCAAGTTCCGGCCCAAGCAAGCCAAGCGCGGGAACGAACACCTCGAGAACTGGCTGTTGCGCCAATTGGAGCCGAGGATCGATTTCACCATCCACGAGCTCGACCACGATGGCGCTCGCATCGTCTTGTTCGCGATTCAGGCCGCCAATTCCGCGCCGGTGCGGTTCGCGGACGAGGAGTTCATTCGAGTCGGCAGCTACAAGAAAAAGCTGAAGGACTTTCCGGAAAAAGAGCGCCAACTCTGGCGGCTGTTGTCTGGCGCCGCCGAGGACTGGTCGGCGCGAATCGTGAAGGGAGCCTCTCTCCGGGATCTGGACAAGGAGGCTTTGACATTCGCGCGTACGCAGTATCTTCAGAAGCATCCGGGCCAAGCCGGCCAGATCGGCGCCTGGGACGACGCCACGTTTCTGAACAAAGCCAAGCTGTGCGTGTCGGGCAAGGTCACGGCGGCCGCGCTGCTGTTGGCAGGAAAGGCGGAATCGGCGGCGATGCTTTCGCCCGCTCAGGCCCGGGTGACGTGGGTCGTGCGCGACGACAAGCAGCAGGAGAGAGACTACCACCACTTCGACCCGCCATTTCTGTTGGTGAGCGACCGCCTGCTCCAGAAGATCCGCAATCTCACGGTCCGGCATCTTCCGAGCGGCACGCTGTTTCCGAAGGAGGTCACGCAGTACGATCCTTGGGTGGTTCGCGAGACTCTTCACAATTGCATCGCTCATCAGGACTACACGATGCGAGGGCGGATCAACGTGGTGGAAACGCTGGATACGCTGCTGTTCACCAATCTCGGATCGTTCATCCCCGGCAGCGTGGAGGCGATGATCCGCAGCAACGCGCCGCCCGAAGTCTACCGGAATCCTTTCCTAGCGCAGGCGATGGTGAATCTGAACATGATCGATACGATCGGCAGCGGCATCAAGCGAATGTTCGAGCGGCAGTGGGAACGAAACTTCCCGATGCCGGATTACGAGTTGGAAGACCGGCAGCGAGTCGGCGTACGTCTGACGGGCCAGGTGCTGGACGAGAACTACACCCGCCTCCTGCTGCATCGAACCGACCTGGAACTGGAGGACGTCATCGCGCTCGACAAGGTGCAGAAGAAGCACCCGATCGAGGAAGACGTCTTCAAGCGGCTGAAGCAGCGCAAGCTGATCGAGGGGCGGCGGCCGCGCATCTTCGTCTCGGCGATGATCGCCGCGGCCATCGGCGATAAAGCCGCCTACATCAAGAACCGGGCGTTCGACAAGCAGCACTACCGCGGCATGGTGCTCGCCTACCTCGAGAAGTTCGGCGACGCCACGCGAGCCGATCTCGAGGAATTGCTACGGAACAAGGTTTCCGATGTTCTGAACGAACGCCAGAAGAAGGATTGGATCGCCAACCTGTTGCAAGGCATGAAGCGGGACGGTCTCATTCGAACGGAGGGAACCACCCGGTGGGCGAAATGGCGTCTGTGTAAAACCGCTTCGGAAGCGGGCGGTTGAGGCGCGGTTTACGCATAGAACCAGGGATTGCGTACTGGCAAGCGATTGAAAATACAGACTTTGTTCTATGTGTAGCCTCGCGTCGAATTCCGCGCGTTACTTTTAGAACTACGCATAGAACCGGGTTTCGGCCCCTCCGCCAGCCCGTCCGCTATCATGGATTGTCTATGGATCTCACAGGCAAGAAGGTAGCGCTGCTGCTCGACAACATCTACCAGGAAATGGAAGTCTGGTACCCTTTGTACCGCCTCCGGGAAGCCGGCGCCACGGTCGTCACCGTCGCCGCCAACGCCGGCCAAACCTACACGAGCAAGCTCGGCTACCCGTGCGTGGCCGACAAATCCTACGATCAAGTCTCGGCGGACGATTTCGACGGACTCGTCGTTCCCGGCGGATTCGCGCCCGACCACATGCGCCGCCACGCCAAATGCAACCGGCTGGTCGCCGATGTCAATGCGCAAGGCAAACTCGTCGCCGCGATCTGCCATGCCGGCTGGGTCCTGTGCTCCGCCCACGGCATGTTGCGAGGCCGCAAGGCGACCTCGTTCTTCGCCATCAAGGACGACATGGTCAATGCCGGGGCCGATTGGCGGGACGCCGAAGTCGTGGTCGACGGCAACCTGGTCACATCGCGCAAGCCCGACGATCTGCCCGCGTTCATGCGCGCCTGCATTCAGGTCCTGGCGAGGTGATCCCCATGCGTCCGATCTTCGCCTTGCTCGCCGCCACCGTCTCGTTCGCCGCCGACGATGGCGCCACCGGAGCCGACTGGCCGCACTACGGTGGAACGTACAAGTTCTGGCGATACTCGTCGCTCAATAAGATCGACGCGTCGAACGTCTCGAAGATGTCGCCGGTCTGGGCCTTCCAGACCGGCGACTACGAGGGTGGCCTCCAAGTCACGCCGATCGTGATTGGCGGCGTGATGTACATATCCACCTCGCGCAATCACATCTTCGCGCTCGACGCCGCCACGGGCAGGGAAATCTGGAAGTACACCTACAACCTCCCGAAAGGCTTCACCGTCTTCTACGGCGCCTGGAACCGGGGAGTCGCGGTGGCCCACGGGCGAGTCTACATCGGGACGCTCGACAACTACGTCGTCGCGGTGGATCAAAAGACCGGGCGCGAGATCTGGAAGACCAACGTGGAAGACGTGCAGCAGTGCGGCTGCAACATCACGGGCGCGCCG
>SYLY01000395.1 GCA_005808475.1 Acidobacteriota bacterium | reverse complement strand
TCTTCACCCTGAGTTTTTCAAGCACTTTTTCGACGGGCCGGACAGAACACGCATTACAAGCATTGAACTTAGCCAATTGTAAATCCTGCGGCGGACCCCGAAAACGCCCCAAAACGCCGCGAACTGCGAAAGTCAGGCTAGAAGATGAACTTCACCAGGAGCCGGCCGGAGAATCCCGGGTTGAACCAGTCCTTGAAGCCGAACAGCGGGCTGAACGCCTTGCTGCCTTCCGAGGTCTGGCCGATCATGCGCCGGAAGTCATAGCCCTTGGCGAGATCGGTTTCCGACAGATCGATTTCGGCGCTCGCGCGAGCGCGGTTCAACTGCGTCCAGACGCTGCGAGCCGTCTTCTGGTTGAACAGGTTCAACGCGTTGAACTCGAAATGCAAGCGCTTGGTCTCGCCCATTTTGACGTCGTGCGCCACCACCATGTCGAACTGCCCCAGGAACGGCGTGCGGCCGAAGTCGCCGCGCCCGTTCACGAACGTCTGCGTGCCGTTCAGCGTGTTGACCAGCGTGGTGAGCGGCGTTCCGTAGCCGCCGTACCAGAAGCCGCCGAGGTCGGTGGAATGCTTCTTGCTCGAGCCCCACGCCAACGTCTTGGAGCCGTGGAACTTCATGACCAGCGGACGATCGGTGGCCAGGCGGCCCTGCGGATTCAAGCCGCCCTTGGAATCCCACAGGAGTTCGTCGATGTCCCACGGACGGCCCGCGTTTCCGCCCTGCCGGAAGATTTGGCCGCCGGACTGCTGCGGAGGTCCGTAGATGCCAGCGCCGTCCGCTCCGGTGCGAATCTCGTCCGAGTTTGCAAGGCCCGCGTAGTTGCCGTACAGCCGGCTGAACGTGTAGCTGGCGCTGCCGAACCAAGTGCCGTACCGCTTGCTGAGCTGCAGTTCCACCGCGTCGTAGGTGCGGGTAGCCTTGGGAGTGGGGAACGGCTTCGTCTTGCCGGAGGTCGGCGTCGTCAATGCGCCGCCTTCACCGGGGTTGGCGTAGTAGTACACTTCGTCGCCGTTGACGAGGACGCCCAGATCCTCGATCGTGCGGATCAGCTTGTTGCGGACATAGGCGGCGCGGAACACCAACTGAGGCGCCACCTGAGCCTCCACGCCGTAGTTCATGAGCGTGGTGCCCATCGGCTCGATCTTGGGATCGATCGTGTCGAACCCCGGAACGCGGCGATTGCGGAACGAGTCGCGGACGGCCGGGTTCCAGATGTCCTGGCCCGGAGTGTTCTTGCTGTTCAGGCTGAACACGTCCGTGGTGTCGAGAGTGCGGTAGCGGACGCGCCAGTAGTCGCCGCCGAACGTGCCGCGGGCGAGTTCGTACTTGACCCAATCGTAGTAGCGGCCCCAGCTTCCGAACAGCTTGACGCGGCCGTTCCCGAACAGGTCGTAGGCGGCGCCCAGGCGAGGCGCGAACTTGGTACCCCAGCCGAAGTGGAAAGCCGTATCCTTGACACTGCGCTGGAACGACGGCACCGTTTCGCTCTCGAACCGGAAGCCGAGGTTCAAGGTCAGGCGAGGAATGATCCGCCAGTTGTCCTGGAAGTAGAAGTTGCCCAGATTCGCGCCGGTGGTTCCACCGGTGCCGGACTCGTGGTACTCATAGTAGCCATACTGACCGCGAGCGTTGCGGGGACCGCCCGGAACCGACGAATTGAAGGCACGGTTCCAGAAGATGTTGATGTAGCCGCCCGTCGGATATTCGGTGAGCACGTGGTTCACGATCTTCTGCGTGCCGACGCCCGCTTTGAAGTCGTGCGTTCCCGCGAACTGGACCAGCTTGCTCACATCGCCCTGGACGTAGGTCCGGGTGGCGACGTCATAGGAACTCTTCAGCACGCGAGGCGTATTGGTGAAGCCTGTGCCGCCCTGCAAAGCCGCCGGCACGGAAAACGGAAGGCCGGTGCCCGGAACGCTGTAGGTGACGGGTGTGAACTCCGGGAGGCCCGTATCCTTGTAGTTGTCCCAGTAGCGGCCGCCCTTGATCGAGAGGAGCGTGGTCGGAGTGGCCACCCAGTCGACCTGGCCGCCGTAGTTGGTCTGCGGTTGGAAGAAGCCCTGCGTCTTGCGAATCTGCTGCGAAGTCTTCGACGCGACCGTGAAGTTGGGCCCTTCGCCGTTGTACCCCGGCAGTACGCCGGTGCTCATCGTCGGGGTCCACAGGAACGTGAACGACCCGCGAAGGTTCTTGGTGAAGTCGACGCTCAGCTTCTGGTACGCCATGTGGCTGAGGCGCTTCTGCGCGATGGTGTCGTCTTCCTTGCCGTTGTTGAACTTGTAGTCGAACGTGTTCCGCGTCCAGGTCGGCATGGCCGCCGTGTAGAAGTACACGCGGTTTTTGATGAAATACCCACCCAGCGAGAAGCCCAGTTCCTGGGCGTCGGACTTCTGCTTCTTGTCCTGCCAATACCGGACGGAGGTGTCGTCACTCGGGCTGAGGAGCAGGCGCTGACGGGGAGCGGCGTTCAATTTGTTGCCGGACAGATAATAGTGCACGTCGCCGTGGAAGGCATTGCCGCCCGACTTGGTAATGGCGCTGACGACGCCGCCGAGGGCTCCGCCATACTCGGCCGAAATTCCGCCGGTCTTGACTTGGACCTCCTGCAGGATCTCGAAGAAGGCGTTCTGCCGGGACTGTCCGTTGATGAGACTGTTCGTCGAGATGCCATCGACGATGAAGTTGTTCTTGGCGCCGCTGGCTCCGTTGACTTGGATGCCGCCCTCGATGTCGCCGGTGTTCACCGACGTCGAAAGCACGGCCAAGCCCTGGAAGCTGCGCGCCTTGGGAAGGCGGTCGAACTCTTCCGCGGTGATGTTGTGCGCGACCGTGGTGTTCGTGGTGTCGATCAGAGGCGCGGCCTCGGTGACCTGTACGGTCTGCTCGGACCGCGCGATCGTCATCGGCGCGTTCACGGTCAGGGCCTTGCCGACGGTCAGATTGACATCGCCGACCTCATACGTGGTGAAACCACGAGCCTCGAAACGGACCGAATAATGCCCCGGTTCGATGTTGCGCAGGACCCAGTTGCCGGCCGCACCGGACACGGTTTCGCCCACGCGGCCCGTGCCTTTGTTCGTCGCCCGAATCGCGACGTTCGGAAGGACCGCACCCGAAGGGTCGGTCACCGTTCCGTTCAATTCCCCGAAGCGTTCTTGACCGTAGGCGGTTGCCGCGGCCAAACACAGAAATACTCCTGCCGATCGCAGGAGCCTTCCATTGATATGCATGGACTCGGACGCACCGCCGCCATAAATATAGAGCACGGCGAGGCCCGCATGTCGCTGTCCCAGACCCCCAACAGATCAGGGAACGAGCATGCAAAGGAAGGCCTTAGGCGTGAAACCCAACCATCCAAAGTGCAATGCGGCCATAGTAGCATAGCCGTACTGTGATGAACAGCCTGGCGATCCGTTTCACCCCAATGGAGTGCGCGCCGCCCCCGGATCGGGCGTGTTCACCGCGCGCGATTAGTGGCCAGGCCGCCTCGGTCCGCCGCACCCGTGAAGACTTCTGAACCTGCCAGACCGAGGATCAATTCCCGGAAATGGAAGCCCGAGTTCCGGAAGCGCGCCAGCACTTCGTCCAGTACGCGGTCGTCGTTCTCTTCCTCGAAGCGCCCGGTGGCGTACCGGAAGAGTTGCTTGACCACGCACTTTTGACAAGCGGGTTCCCGCGCCAGGATGCGTCCCAACTCGCGCGGCGAGCGGAACTCGGACCCCGCGATGCCGCGCACCAGCCCACCGGCGCGGATGTCGAGTTGGTATTCGGTCGGCTTCGTCTTGATCTTGTTCTTCATCTCGTCGAACGTCGGGAAGATCGAGATGTTCTCTTTTTCGCGATAGCGTCCGATTGCATCGTAATGTTCGAATCCGAAGCCGATGGGATCGACGAGTTGGTGGCAGCTCGCGCACACGGGGCTGGTCAGGTGGATCGCCAGGCGATCGCGAGCGCCCTGCGGCTTCTCGTCGGTCACCGGCGGAAGCGACGCGTTGAGGCCGGGCGGGGGAGGCGGCACGGTCTGGCACAGGAAGTGCTCGCGGACGAAGATGCCACGTTCGGTCGGTGAGGTGTCGGCGGGCTTGCTGGTGAGCGTGAGGAAGGTCCCCTGGCCCAGGATGCCGGCGCGGCCGCCGGCGGGGTCGAGCGGTACGCGGTCCCACGGCTTGGCCGGCGCGGGCACGCCGTACAAGCGGGCCAGTTCGGGCGGCAGATGGGTGTACTCGGCCGTGAAGAACTCCATGAAGTTCGCGTTGTCCCATACCAGGTGGCGGAACAACTGGCGCGACTCCTCGATCATCGCGGACACCAGTTCGCCGGTGAACTCGGGGTAGAGGCGCCGGTCACGAATGGCGGATTGCAGCCGGTCGAAGCGGAGCCATTGCCCCAGGAACTCGTCGAGCGACTCCTTGGCCCTCGGATCGTCGAGCATGCGGCGCACCTGGCGCTCGATCCCGGCGCGTGTCTTCAACTCCCCCGCGCCCGCCGCGCGGAACAGTTCGGCGTCGGGCATGGTGTCCCACAGGAAATACGAGAGCCGGCTCGCCGCGCCCCAGTCTCCGGGCGGGATGTGAAACAGGAAGTGCGGCGACTGCAGCATCGTTTCGACCGCGAGCTGGGCTCCGGCCACGAAGTCCGGAGCGCGGGCGAACAGCCGGACGTAGCGCGCGGTCTCGGCGGCGTCCAACGGGCGGCGGAAGGCGCGCAGCCCAAACTCGCGCACGAACCGGGTCTTGCACTCCTCCGATGGCGGGCAGGGAATCGACTTGCCGGAGCCGCCTCGGAACGCGTTGCGCGCGATTCGTTCGGCCGCTTTCCCGTAGGCTTCGGCCTGCGCCGGCGAGATCGACTGGGCCTCGGCCTGATTGGTGAACCCGTGGACGAAGTCCTCCTTGGGGAACTGGCCGGCGGGGTTCGACTCCTCGCCCAACAGGTCGCGCACGGTGTGGTTGTATTGGCTGTGCGTGAGGCGGCGGAGCGCCAGGCGGGCGGGTCCGGCGGCGCGACCCGGGCCCTCGTCCGGCGCGGCCGGCAGCGCCGCCAAGTGGTTCACCCATGCACGCAAGGCGCTCTCTTCGGGGCTGCCCGGCTTGATGCGCTCGCCGCCGCCGTGAGTGACGCGGCCGGTGGGTTTCATCAGAAGCGCGGACTGGTCCGGCTTGGTGGAATCGACAAAACGCCGCAGACGGATACCGAAGCCGGCGATGTCGAGCGCCGAGGCGCCGTCGCGCGGGAAGCGCAGCTTGGTGGTGGAAGCGACTCCGTTGTCGTTGTGGCAGCCGGCGCATCCGCCCTTTTCCAGGGCGGGCCACACGTCCCTGGCAAAATCCTGCGCCGCCAGGGGGGCGGCCAGCGCGATCGCCGCCAGACCGAATGCCCGCACTTACGCCACCGCGCTCAGTCCGAGTTTGTCGAGTTGCCCGGTGTTGACCCAACCGTCACGCGGGTTGAAGATCCCCGGGAACCGTTGGTCCCAGCCCTTGTTGGCGGCGGGTACGTATTGGCGGGAATTGCACTCGATCGCCGCCACGCCGGGAACGTGCGCGGCCAAGCCCGCGGAGTGGATCAGCGACGCGCCGGGGCAGGTGAGATCCTGCACGCAGAGGAACATCTTGTACTTCTGCGCGGCGGCGCCCATCAGCACCGCTTGCGCCTGTCCCTTGCAGGCTTTCAACGCGACGCCGGTGTAGCCCATCTCGCGAGCCAGCAGCAGGGAGTCGAGTTCGGTGAGCGATTCGTCGATCACGACGGGCAAAAGCTTGGACGCCTGGTGCATCACGTTGGCGCGGTCGGACTTCAGGTCGCGCTTGGTGGGTTGCTCGATGTACTGGACGCGGGCGAATCCGGCGGGGACTTTTTCCTTCACCTGACGGATGAACGCCATCAGGTAGTCGATGTTGGGGCACTTCTCGTTGAAGTCGAGCGAGTAGACCCACTGGGAGACGCCGCGCTTTTTCTGGGTTTCGGCGGCGGCGCGTTCCACGGCGACCACCCGGTCCACGTCCCACTTCAGATCCTCGCCGTTGAGCTTGATTTTGATGTTGGTGAGGCCGGAGTAGACGATCCACTCGGGCAGCGTTTCGGGAAGCCCGTCGCCGACGGGTTTGGCGACATCGGATGCGGTGATCGCGTCGACGGCGCCCACCAAATGGTAGAGCGGCATGCGCGGCTTGGGCTTGGTCAACACGTAGGGTTGGAGTTGCTCGCCCTTGAAGTCCTTGCTCAGGTAGTGCGACAGGTCGTGCGTCATCAGATCCGCGCCATAGGTGGCGTAGGAACTGCGGCCGTGGAGTTTTCCGAACGCGTCGGCGATGGCCGAGTCGAACGGGCTCGCCGTGACCAGCGCGCAGAGTTTTGGGATCGGCTGCGCGAGCTTCAGTTCGCGCGTGACGGCATCGGCGGCTTTCAGGTACTCGTGCTCGAGCGCGACGTTGATATCCACCGGGTGGCCGAATTCCTTGTAGGCGCCGGTGATCTTGTTGATCCGGACGGCCAGCACCTTCATCGCGTTCAGCGTCTCTTCGTACTTCAGGACCTTCGAGGGGAAGGCCCATACGTTGCCGAGGGGCATGGAGCCGAAGCCCTTTTGCGTCTTGCCGGAGGCGGTCTTGATCACCACGTCGACATTGATCAGCGTGACCTTGTCGACCACCGTTCCGCCGAACTTGATCGGCGTACGGTACAGGTAGTCCTCGTAGCCGAACTTGATCTCTTCGATCCGGATGTCGGTGGTCTTTTTGGCCCGGAGAATCGCGGGCGCGGCCAGGGCGGAGGCGACGAAGGCACGGCGGGAGAGCATCGCCGGTATTGTATCGCAGCGGCTAGCAGCCCGTGGTGCAAGTAGCATGGCCGCGCGCAACCATGCCATGGCCGCGGCGGCGGCCATGGGCAGCAAACGCCAATGCGCGGAGCCTGCGTTGCAAGTCCAATGCACCCAGTGGGTTGCGGCGCCGCCGGGCCGCTTCCTTCGTTGCGGCTCCTCGGAGATGTCCCGCATCGACTACGACGCCGCGCCTCGGATTCGGCCCGGCGGCGCTCGCAACGCGACTCATGCTGCTTGCACCACGGGCTGCTAGCGCTTGAGGATCGTGGCGAGGTTGCTGTAGTCGTCGGTCCACAGGCGCAGGCCGCGAGTATCGACTAGCGGGATGCCGCCCGGCGGAGCGGATCCGGACATGGGGATCAGCGCCCATTCGGCGACGAAGACGGAACTGGTGTCGTCGGCTTTGCTGCGGTAATAGGTTGCCGGGAGACTCATTTCCTGGGCCAGCCGCGCGACGATGGGCCGCAGGTCGAGATGGGTGTTCGAGATGTGCATCGCGAGAATTCCGTCCGGCTTCAAGTGGCGGCGGTACAGATTCATCGCCTCGCGAGTCAGCAGATGGACGGGGATGGAATCGCCGCTGAAGGCGTCCACCGCAAGGACGTCGTAGTCCTGGGGAGGCTCCTGGCTCAGCAGCAGACGGCCGTCTCCCACCAGGATGCTGGTGCGCGCCGGAGTGCCGGAGAGGAACGTGAAGTGGCTTCGCGCGATATCGGCCACCTGCGGGTTGATTTCGTAAAAGCGATAGTCGTCGCCGCCGCGCCCGTACACCGCGATCGTCCCGGCGCCCAGGCCGATCCCCCCCACTTTGCGCGACGGCCGGCCGATCGATTCGATCGCGAGGCCGACGCCCGACTGGCGGCCGTAGTAGGTGGACGGTTCGCGCGGTTTGTCCAGCCGCTGGAGCCCGTGGTTGATCACGCCGTGGACGATGTTGCGCTTGTTACCCTCTTCCGTCACGCGAACGGCGCCGTAAAAATTGCGCATCATCACGCGGCTGCTTGCGGCGTAGGCGGTGACTTCGCCGTAGGTCACCGACAGCGTCGACACGCAGGCGGCGGTCCAGGCGATGTCGGACAGCCAGTGACGCTTGTAGTTGACCGCCAACGCCAGCAGGGCGCAGGCGAACATCGTCATCGACAACTCGTAGACGCCTTTGAGCAGTTTGGGCGCGGCCACGGCGACCAGCAACGCCCCCGCGGCGCCGCCGATCGACAGCATCAGATAGAAACGGGTCAGCCAAGCCGCGGGCGGTTACCGCGCCGCCAGTTCGCCGTGGCAGAACAGGCAAACCAGGAACAGCCCTGTGAGAAGCACCGGTATGGCGATCCGGACCGTGTCGTCGGGCGTCACGGCGCATAGCACCCACGCCATCGCTCCCAGGGCCGCCACGGCCAGCGTGTGGGTAATCTCGCGCTTGCGGAACGTATCCCGGCGGCCGAAACTGAGCACGAAGGTCAGCAGATAAAGGCTAAGAGGCAAGACCCACAGGAACGGGATGGGCGCGATGTTCTGGGTCAGGTGGTTCGTCACGGCGAGCAGCATCGCCGACGATGCCGCCGCGAACAGCAGCCACAGCGCCTGTTGTGACGCGGGAGGCGGATCGCAGGCCTCGGCCTCCGTCACGGGCGCGGCCATCGAACGGGATCGCCACGCCAACCATCCGGCGCACGCGGCGAAGCAGACGTATCCGGCCGCCCACGATTTCAACTGCGCCAACGTCCCGATCATCGGTTCGATGCCCAGCGGATAGCTGAGCAATCCGGCGAAAGAGCCGAGGTTCGAGAGCGAGAACAGGCGGTAGGGGACCTCGCCCTGGTGTTCCCTGGCGAACCACGCCTGCACAAGCGGTCCGGTGGTGGAAAGCAGGAAGTATGGCACACCGACCGTGCCGAGCAGAACCGCCAGCACCGCGACCGTGGGGTCTCCGCCTGGGGATGCCCAACCGGACGGATCCAGGTTCCAGGCCAGCGGTAGCAGCGCCAGGCTGCCGCACAGCAGCGCCACGTGCACCAAGCCGCCACGCGCCAGCCGGGCGATCCGGTCCGCGTAGAGGTATCCGAGCAGGAGCAGCACTTGGAAGAAGAGCATGCACGTCGTCCAGACGGCTGTCGATCCGCCGAACGCCGGCAGGATTCGCCGCGCGATCATCGGCTGGACCAGGAAGAGCAAAAACGCGGACAGCAGGACGGTGGCCGGATACATCCAATGGATAATCGGCGGTGGCGCGGCGCGGCGTTAGGCTCCTGCCGGAGACGGGCGCGGAGATACCATCGAGAGGTGCGACTCACCCTTTTCGCCTTCATCGCCGCCGCGCTCCACGCGGGCGAACTCCGGCTCGGCCGCGCCGAGGTGAAGATCACGCCTCCCGAGGGGATGCCCATGGGCGGCGGGTTCACGGTACGCCCCGGCAAGGCCGCTCACGACGACCTGTTCTGCAAGGCGCTGGTTTTCGAACAGGACGGAACGCGCGCCGGCCTGGTGAGTTGCGACGTGGAGAGCTTCCATCGCCCGTGGATCGTCAAAGCGCGGCGCCTCATTACCGATGCGGGCGGGGTTCCGGGAGACAACGTGATGATCACCGCGACCCACAGTCACTCGGGTCCGGAGATGACGCCGATCGTTTTGGCCGGCGCGGCCGGAGAGACCAAGCGGATCGCGGACGCCTATCACGAAGCGCTGCCCGGCCGCATCGCCGAAGCGGTGCGGCTCGCCGGCCAAGGCATGGAACCGGCGCGCGTGTGGTTCGGCCGCGGTAGCGAGGATTCGGTCAGCTTCAACCGCCGCTACGTGATGAAGGACGGCTCGGTGAAGACGAACCCCGGCCAGGTGAATCCGGACATCGTGCGCGTGGCCGGTCCGATCGATCCGGAACTGCTCGCCCTCTACTTCGACACGCCCGAAGGCAAACCGCTCGCGACGATCGTCAACTTCGCGCTTCACACCACGTCGTGGGGCGGGGCGGACTTCTCCTCGGACTACCCTGGCATCGTCGCGCGCCGGCTCGCCGAGGTGAAAGGCGCGGACATGACCACTCTGTTCCTGCCGGGCTGCTCCGGCAACATCAACCAGGTCGACGTGACCACCAAGGAACGGCAGAGCGGACCGGCGGTGAGCGCGCGTATCGGCAACATCCTGGCGGCGGATGTGATGAAGCTCTACCGCAAGATGGAGCCAGTGCCGGCCGCCGCGTTGCGGATCCGGAGCCGCGCGGTGGAACTGGCTCCGCTGTCGTTCACCGGCGCGGAACTCGCCGCCGCCAAGCGGACCATCGAAGCGTCGCGCAAGGGCGGCGCCGGCGGTCCGAAATTCCTCGACATCGTGCACGCGTTCACCGTGGTGAACGCGACGGAGACGCACGGGGGCAAACCCGTGCGAACGGAAACGCAGGCGATCGCGTTCGGGGAGGAACTGGCGATCGCGGGTCTTCCCGCCGAAGTGTTCACCGAACTCGGAATGGCGTTGAAGCGGGGATCGCCATATCCGCGCACGCTGGTGAGCGAACTGGCGAACGACATGCTCGACTACATTCCGAACCTGCGCGCGTTCCCGGAGGGGTCGTACGAGCCCACCACCGCGCGATGCGCGCCGGGCTGCGGCGAGCATCTGATCCAGGAGGCGACGAGCCTGTTGGTGGAACTGTTCCGGGAGGGCATGCGCAAGTAAGCTACATGCCGCAGGCCGCCAGCACCGCGCGCTGGACGTCGAGTTCCTGCTCCAGCGTCACGTTCAAGGCCGAGCCTGTCCGTACGCAGCGCGCCAGTTCCGCCATGTCGCCCACGTATCGCGCATACGCGGGCAGCGCGACCTCCTGCCGGCCCTTCCGGTAAGGCCCCGCCGCCTTCGCCAAGTCGATCTCGAGTTTCGGCGGACCCTCGATGGGCCGCAGAACAGCCGTGCCGTTCGAGCCCATCACCTCGAACATTCGATGTTGCCCCGCGTCCGGCTGCAGCACCGAATGCGTGATCACCGCGATCGCGCGCGCCCACTCGAACACCGCGGCGGTGTTGTCGGCGAGCGTGTCGTCGAACTTGCCGTCGTGACGGAGGAACGGCGAGATCCGCGCCGGCTTGCCCATCAGACGCACCAGCGCGTCGATGATGTGGCAGCCCTGCTCGAACATCTGCCCGCCGCGGAAACGCGCCCAGTCCTTGCGGGCTCGCGCATCCACCAGCGTGTTCATCTGGCCCCGGATCATGTGGACATCGCCGAGCCAGCCCTGCTTCACCGCGTCGAAGATGGCATGCATGCCGGGATGATGCCGCCACATATAGCCGCCTTGCACCAGCAGCTTCTTCTCGCGCGCCAGCCGGACGATCCTCTCGAGATCCGCCATGGTGTCCGCGGGCGGCTTCTCGAGGTGCATGTGCTTGCCCGCTTCCAGCACTTCGATGCCGTGCCGGCCGTGGTCCTTTACGTCCGACTCGACCGCGACCACTTGAATGGAGGGATCGCGCAGGATCTCTTCCTTCGACGCGAGAGGAACACCCGCCTTCGCCACCCGCGTCTTGTCCGGATCGGCGGCTGCCACCACCTCCCAGCCGCCGGACTGGCGGCACACTTGCAGCTTGCCCATCGCGTGGGAGTGCGAAAGGCCGAGAAACGCGATCTTCACGCGCGACTGAGCCGCCGCGACGGCGGGCAGCGCGGCCAACAGCGAACGCCGGGTCATCGCCGTTTATGATACAAGAGTGCGCTTGCTGACCGCCCTCGCCGCCGCTTCGATGCTCTCCGCCGCGCCCGTGCGATTGATCTTCGACACCGACATGGGCAACGATATCGACGACGCGCTCGCGCTGGCCTGCATCCATGCGCTGGAATCGAAGGGCGAAGCGAAGCTGCTGGCGGTGACGATCACCAAGGATCATCGCCACGCGGCGCCGTTCGTGGATCTGGTCAACCACTTCTATGGCCGCGGACACGTGCCCATCGGAGTGGTGAAGGACGGCAAGACGCCCAAGGACAGTCCGTATCTGACGATTCCGGTGGAGCGCCGCGACGCGGCCGGCAAGCTCGTTTTTCCGCGCGCGACCGGCCAACGCGGGGAACCCGCCGAAGCGGTGCAACTGCTGCGCCGTGTGTTGGAAGCGGAGGCGGATGGCGCGGTGACGATCGCGCAGGTGGGCTTTTCCACCAATCTTGCGCGACTGCTGGAATCGCCGGGAGGCGTGGATCTGGCGCGCCGCAAGGTGAAGCTGCTGAGCGCGATGGCCGGCGAGTTTCCCACGGGCAAGCCGGAGTACAACGTGCGGATCGACATCCCGGCGTTCCGGCGGATCGCCGCCGAATGGCCGGGACCGGTGGTGTTCAGCGGCTTCGAGATCGGCAAGTCCATCCTCTATCCCGCTTCGTCGATCGAGAAGGACTACTCGTACGTTCCGTTCCATCCCATCGCGGACGCCTACCGGCAGTACATGAAGATGCCGTACGACAGGCCGACGTGGGATCTCACCTCCGTGCTCCATGCCGTTCGGCCGGACGACAGCTACTTCGGCTTGTCGCCATCGGGAACCGTTACCGTGGACGCCGAAGGCAAGACCGCGTTCGAACCGTCCGCCGCGGGCCGGCATCGCTATCTCACCGCGACTCCGGAGCAACGCGCGAAAGTACTGCGAACGCTGATCGAGCTGTCGAGCCGCCCGCCGGATCCGGCGCGATAGATGCTCCCGCTGCTGGCTCTGCTTTCGCTCCAGACGGTGGCGGACGAGGCCCTGCGCGGAACCGCCGGAACTCTGGTGGTGGTGGATGCCGCAACTGGCAAGGTGGTGGTGGTGAGTGGCTCGCGCGCGGACTGGCCAGCCGCGCCGGGTTCCGCCATCAAGCCGTTCGTGCTGGCCGCCGCGCGCCACAAGGAAGCCGCGCGATGCGAGCCGAAGCTGGCGATCGACGGACGCTCCTTCGCTTGTTCCCATCCGCGGCTCGCCCTGCCGATGGATGCCCGCGCGGCGCTTGCCTACTCGTGCAATTCGTACTTCGCGGCGCTCGGTTCGCGGCTGGATCCGAGGCTGCTGACGGAATCGCTGCGGGGCTACGGCTTTCGAGTCCGTGAGCCGGATTCGGACTCGCGCCGGAAGCTGCTGGCTCTGGGCGTGGACGGTGTCTCCATCTCGCCGCGCGGCCTGGCGGCCGCTTATGCACGATTGGCGCGAGAGCACGCGCGCGACGAGACAGGCGCGGGTCTGGCGGATTCGGTGGAGTTCGGGATGGCCCGGCTGGCCGCGGTGGAGGGTGTTCGCGTTGCCGGAAAGACAGGCACCGCCGCCATGCCCGGCCGCGCCTCGACGCACGCGTGGTTCGCCGGCTGGGCGCCCGCGGAGGCGCCGGAGATCGCCCTTGCCGTGTTCGTCGAGCAGGGAAGCGGGGGCGCTTCCGCCGCTCCCATCGCCGCTCGCGTGTTCGCCACGTTACGGCCGCGGCGCGCGCCGATGCCCGCCAATCACGTCACGGTGAAGCTTTTCCGCGATTCGAGAATCGCTTCGATGGAGATGGAGGACTACGTCGATGGAGTACTCGGCGGCGAAGCCTCCGGCATGCATCCCGAGGCGATGAAGGCGATGGCGGTGGCCGCGCGATCCTACGCCACCGCCAATCGCGGACGCCACCGGGCCGAGGGTTACGACTTCTGCGAGTCGACCCACTGCCAGGATCTGCGGCTGGGCGGACGCTCGGCGAAGACGCGGGACGCGGTGGACGGCACGTCCGGAGAGGCGCTTTGGTATCAGGGCTCGCCCGCGCGGATTTTCTATCACAAGGATTGCGGCGGCGTCACGGAGGCGGCTGGCGAGGTCTGGTCGAACATCCGCGTGCCGTACTTGCGGCAGTTGCAAGATCCATTCTGCGCGCGCAACGGACGGGCGGAGTGGCGGGCCCCGGTGGAGGCTCGCGAGTTGGCGGTGGTGGGTCGCACCTCGTCGGGCCGCGTGTCGCGGGTCCGCGTGGACGGCCGGTTGTTCGGCTACGAGGATTTCCAACGCGCCACGGGCAACGCGGTGAAGAGTCCGCTGTTCCAGGTCGCGCGGACAGGATCGGGATTCGTGGTCAGCGGGCGGGGCGAGGGCCATGGGGTGGGACTTTGCCAGACCGGCGCCCAGGTTCGCGCCGAACAGGGCCATGACTACCGCCGCATCCTCGATTTCTACTTTCCCGGAACGCGCGCGGGGCTGGGCGCGCAGGGGCTCCGCTGGACCCGCTACGGCTCGCCGAAGCTCGAGGTCCAGGCGGCCGGTCCCGCCAACGCGCTGATGGAGCCCGCCGCGCGCGCGCTACGGGAGGCGGAGTCGCGATCGGGTCACACGATGCGCGAGCCGGTTCGATTGCGGCTCTATCCCAGCGTGGCTGCGTACCGGGATGCCACCGGAGAGCCGGGATGGATCGCGGCGAGCACACTGGGCGGCACGATCCGGCTGCAGCCGGTGGAAGCGCTGGCCGCGCGGGGAGCCTTGGAATCGACGCTGCTGCACGAGATGCTGCATCTCACGATCCTCGCCCGCGCCCGCGTGGCGCCGCCCGCATGGTTCGAAGAGGGTCTGGTGCTGTATCTGGCCGATCCGGGCCGCGCGGCTTCGAACGGCGCGCTGATCGAGGCGCACGTGAGCCGCCCGCCGGACGAGGCGTCGATGCGCCGCGCCTATGAAGCCGCCCGATCCCGCGTGAAGCGCCTGGTGGACCGCTACGGACGTCCGGCGGTGCTCACCTGGCTCGAACGCGGCCTGCCCGCCGGGATTGCGCGCAGCAGTCCCAGCCAGCCGGCCACCGCCGCCAGGTAGCCCAGCGTGAAGCGGGTCACCATGCTCGCCGCCTGCGCCGCCAGACTGTCGAACGCCGGCACCCACCAGACGATCCAATAGGCGAACACCAGGGCGAGAGCGAAGCCCACCGCGCGGATCGCGATGCCCATCGCGCCGGGCGCCTCGCTGGCGCTCATGCTGCGTACGGCCCGCAACGCCAGCCAGAAGAACGCGCCCACCGACGCCACCAGCAGCAAGGAAGAAAGCGCCAATTCGCCCACGCTGCCCTCTGGCAGGCCGGTCCACCAGTAGAGCAGCGCGAGAACCACCGCGGTCCCAACCGACTGCTCGAGGAAAATCCGCGAACTCACTTGCCCACCTCCATCTTCAGCCCATCGCTCGTGGCGAAGTATTGAGGTTGGTACATCGGTTCCACGCGCGCCGGACTGACGCGGAACTGGCCGGGATTGATCACCTTCAACAAGTAGAAATAGTCGCCGTGGCCGGGAGTGAAGTACGACTGGAAGAACGCCGCGCGGTCATCGCGATACTCGCGGCGCGTGAACCAATAGCTCCACCACGAACGCTTGGCGCGGAACTCGTACAGATCGTCGCGCGGAACGATCTCGGTTCCCGAGGGGATCGGATCCTCGATGAGCAGGTAACGCCATTCGTTTCCGGTGACGCTCAGCTTCACCGCCAGCAGGTCGCCCTGCTTGACGGGCCCATCCAGCGCGTTGAGGTCGTACACGATCTTTCCGCCGCGATCGGCTGGGGCCATCCGGAAGTACTGGCGCTCGATGTTCAACTGGTGGGTTCCGCGCGACGCCAGCCGGCCGGAGGTGGAATAGTAGCCGCCGGTGGCCGACCAGTACAGCCGTCCGTTTCCGCTTCGCACAACCTTGACCCGATTCTTTCCGGGCGCCAGTTCGTTGCCCGTCAACTTCAGCGACGCCGGCGCGAGCGGCTCTTCGGAGGTGAATTTGCGCGACAGCACCTGACGGTCATTGACGTAGACCAGGAACGCCACGTCGGGCTTCAATTCGCCGCTCATCGCCAGATAGCCGGTCAGCCCGTCGATCACCAGGGCCGTTTGCTTGGTGGAGTTCCAGTAGTAGCCTCCGCGCCGGCTGTTGACCAGCCACAACGCCGCCTTCGGCAGCAGCGGGCTGGACGGCCGTAGTTGCGACAGCAATTTCACCGCGAACGCGGTGGCCTCCGGCGACGCATCCTCGGAGATGTCGAGCAGATAATCGCGCTCGGCCTCCCACCACGCCAGCGTGCCGGTGGTCTTGGCGCGGGACTCGAGTTCCGAGGCCGCCTGCTCCGCGCGCGAATCCTTCGACTGGTGCAGAGCCAAGCCGGCCAGAGCCAGCGCGTAGGGCGACAGGTTGCCGCGATCGGCGTACAGGCGGTCCATCAACTCCTTGTCGGGATTGCCGGCCAGCGCCATGGCGTAGGCGGCATACGCGTTGCGATCGGGCGGGGCCGAGGCGCGATCCTTGGAAGCGCGCAGCCACTTCACCGCGTTGGCGATGCGCTCGCCTTCGACGTTGGTTCCGGCGGAACGGGCGCGCGCCAACCCGGCGACCACGTACGACGTCATGAAGTAGTCGCTGTCGTCCTCCTTCCACCAGCCCCAGCCACCGTCGTCATGCTGGTAGTCGTAAAGGCGCAGCAGCCCGGCCTTGGTCTTCTTGGCGAGGTCGGCGGCGTTCACGCGCGATTTCAGATTCAGGCTCTTCACCGCCTGCGACACGATCACGTTCGGCAGGAAGCTGGACATGGTCTGCTCCGTGCAACCGTAGGGGAACGCGGTCAGGTAGTCGAGCGCGTCGAACATCGCGCCGGCCACCGAGGGAGCCGCGGTGATGTCGATGGAGCGGGTGGAAGGATCGGCGTCGGCGGGGAAGTCGATCTCGGCGGAGGCTTCTGAGTTGTCGGTCATCGCGCCTCCTTTGGACACGCTCATCTTCACACCGAACGGAATCACGGGGATGGTCAGCTCCAGCGCGTCGGATTCCTCATCGGTCAGCGCTTTCGCGAGCAGCACGGCTTCCTTACCGGCGGGGACCTTGACGCGGTAGTCCACCGACGCGGTGCCTTTGCTGGGAACGGAAATGTCCTGCGCGGCGGCGCCGCCGAGGTCGAGCCCCTTGGCTTCCAGCGACACGCGCACCTTCTTTTCGTTCGCGAGGTAGTTCTGCGCGATCACCGGCACCACGATCTCGTCGCCTTGGCGGAAGAACCGCGGCGCGCCGAGCCGCACCATCAGGTTCTTGCGGACGATCGTCTTGTTCACCGCCGCGCCCACCTTGGTGTCGAGCGTGACGCCGCGGGCCGTGGCGCGCCATGTCGTCAGCGCGTCGGGGAATTCGAGCTTCACCTCCGCGCGGCCATTCGCGCCGGTGTTGACCGCCGCCGACCAGAACGCGGTATCGGGGAAGGCCTTGCGGACCTTCGGCTGCACCAGGCTTTCCGGCTTCAGTTGCGCGCGCGCGGTGAACGGCCGGATCCTGGCCAACTGCATCCGGCGGCGGCCCGCCTCGCCGTGGAACGAGTAGTTCAAAGAGGAACTGGTATCCACGCGATTCCATTCGCGTCCGAAGAAGACCTGCAGCGGATCCTTGACGGTTTCCGGTTCCACGGAATAGATCGCCTCGTCGACGATGCCCAGGCTGAACTCGCCTTCCACCGGCTTGCCGGACGAATCCTTCGCCTCGATCGTGTAGACTGCCGGCTCTCCCGGCTTGAACTCCTTCTTGGAAGGCGTGATCTGAACGTCGAGCTTCTTCTCCACCGGTGGGACCTTCACCATCAGGCTGCCGTTCAGCAGCTTGTGGTCCTTCATCGCGACGGCTGCCACGTGGAAGTTGGGCGCAAATGTCTTTTGCACGGGGATGTCGACGGTGACCGTGCCTTCCTTGGTGGTGACGAAGCTCTGGTGATAGACGGCCTGTCCCTCCGCGGTGACCCACAAGTGGACGCCGGGTCCGGCCGCGATCATCACGCGCGCCGTCTCGCCCGCCGCGTACGACTTCTTGTCGGCGACGATCTTCATTTCCTCCTCGTCGCGGCCCCACCAGGAAACGCCCCCGGTGACCCACAAGTGCGCGTAATCCTGCATGGTACGTTCGCCCACTCTGGATCGCACGGTGGCGCGCATCGATCCGCTCTGCACGCGCATCTTCACCGATGCCTGGCCGTCCGGACCCGAAACCGCGGAGACGCGCTCCACGGCGGTCTCGGCCTTGTTGCGCCAGTCGTAGTTGGAGAGATCCACGTCGAACTTGGCGTTAGGCACGGGCTTGCCGTCGTAGTCGCGAGCCTCGAGCTTCAGCGTGGCCATCGCGCCGGGTTCGTAGACGTAGCGCTCCGGCTGGATGTTCACCAGATACGGTCCCACCGTGGCATAGGCGAAACCCGCGCCGGCGATCTCGCGGCCGGCGGCATCCGTCACCCGAGCTTCGATGCGGTAGCTCAGGTCGAAGGCGGCGCGGTCGGTGGGGATTGTCACCGTCAGCTTGCCGTTCGCGTCCAACTTTCCTTCTTGTTCGAGCACCTGCTCGCGTTCGGCGAAAGGCGAATCGTCCGGCGTGGCCTCCTCGTCGCCGGCGTCCCAATAAGCGGACCAGTGGCGCGACCGGTGCGCGACGTACTTGACCGAAGCGCCCGCCACGGGCTCGCCGAAGAAGTACCGCGAATCGATCTCGGCCTGAAGCGCGTCGCCCTGGAGGACGCGGCGTTTGGCGGGAATCACGCGGACCTCGTACTCCGGCTTCTTGTACTCCTGCACTTCGAAGCCGCCGCTTTGAAACGACTCCCCCACCCGGATCTGGATCGAGTAGCGGCCGAGCGAGGCGTCCGCCGGCAGGTCCAGCGATCCGCTCACCGTGCCCATCGACGAGAGGCGCGGCGTGGCTTTGTGGACGTTCTTGCCTTCGGAGTCCTCGATCTCGACGCGCACGTCTTTCGACGGCACGCGGTATCCTTCCGCCACGCGCGACCGCACCACGGCGCGATAGTGGACCTTGTGGCCGGGCCGGTAGACGGGACGGTCCGTGTAGACATAGGCGGTGACGCTTTCGTCGGGATCGCTTCCGAGATTGCCGCCATACATGGATACGGCGGCGAAGTCGGCTCCGTCTCGCGCCAACACCAACGCGGATTCGGGCTTTTCCTCGGGGATTCTGGTGTCGAGGAATCCGTCCTTGTCCGTTTTGGCGTCGGCGTACCTGGTCTGTTTGTCGTTGGCGAACACGATCACGGGGACGCCCGCGGACGGGGCTCCGGTCGCGCGATTCACGACGCGGGTGAGCAGCCTCCCGGGGCTCGACTTGGTGACGATGCCGAGGTCGGTGACCGACACGATCGTATAGGCGAACAGCGGTCCGTTGGCGGCTTCCAACAGGTACAGTCCCTTGCCCTTCGTGGGTACCGGCACCTGCACCGACTCCCAGCGATTCTTCGGATTGAATGGCTGGTCCCAGCTCGACACCAGTTGTTGCTCGTTCAGCACCGGCAGTTCGGCGTAATCGGTCACCGCAGGCTTGTTCGACGGCGCGGGTTCCGTCTTCGCCAACGATTGGCGGAGTTGGTTTCGCGAGTCCCCATGGAACTGCGCTTTCACCAGACGCTTTGCGTTGGCGCGCAGTTCGAGCTTCCAGCGGCGGAACCGTTCGATGCGCGAGCGGGAGCGGGACTGCGGCGCCACGCGGCCCCCGAACTGGTGGTCGTCGCGGAGGTTGCGGAAGAACGCCACCGGATCGTTGACCCGGTACAGCCGGAACTTCAACGACTTCACGCCTTGTCCCCACAGTTGCACTCGCGGCGTCTCGGCCGGCGCGAACGTTTTGTCGCTTGACAGAGAGAAGAACACGCGGCTTTCGTCCTGTTGCGCGACAACGGGAACCACCGCCAGGGCGGTGGCCAGGGCCAACAGCTTTCGCTGTAGGGAACGAGAAACTTGCATCGATAAGCTCCGGAGCGGACTTCCATCGCGGCCGCGAGCCCGGCCTGGTGGCGCGGGTCCTCCTCGGTGGCCGGGGTCCTTGCGATGCCAGTATAGCGTCGCGGGCGTGGGAGTAGAATCGAGGGGGAGCCAAATCGATGTCCCACCTCCTTAGCGTCGCGATTCCCGCCAGCACGCTGTGCCTGCTTGCGGCGGATATCGGTGGCAAACGGACGGGTGAGATTCGAGCGTCCTGAGGAGCCAACGTGAAGATCGACAGCAGCGTCGCCGTGGTGTCGGGGGGCGCGAGCGGCCTCGGCGCCGCGGTGGTGGAGGAGTTCGCGGGCGCCGGCGGCCATGCCTTGATCGCGGATCTGGACGCCGCGCGAGGCGCCGCGTTGGCGGAGCGGCTGGGTGAGCGCGTGCGGTTCCTTCGCACCGACGCGGCGGACGCGGCCATGGTGCGGGCGGCGATCGACATGGCGCGCGAGACCTGGGGCCGGGTTAACATCGCGGTCAACTGCGCTGGTATCGCGCCCCCGCGGCGGATCGTGGGCAAGGATGGCCCGATGCCGCTGGAGGAGTTCGAGCGCGTGGTGCGTGTGAATCTGATGGGAACGTTCAACGTGTGCCGGCTGGCCGCCGCCGCGATGTCGTCGAACCCGCCCGGAGAGGACGGCGAGCGGGGAGTGCTCATCAACACGGCGTCGGTGGCGGCATTCGACGGGCAAATCGGACAGTGCGCGTACGCGGCGTCGAAAGCCGGAGTCGTGGGGCTGACGCTGCCGATGGCCCGGGATCTGGCGCGGCATGGGATTCGGGTGATGACGATCGCGCCCGGTCTGTTCGATACTCCGCTCATGGCCGGTCTGCCGGAAGAGGCGCGGGTGTCGCTGGCGGCCGCGGTCCCATTTCCGGCGCGGCTCGGCGACCCGAAGCAGTTCGCCCGGTTGGCCCTCCACATCGTGGAAAATTCCTATTTGAACGGCGAGACCATCCGCCTGGACGCGGCGTTGCGAATGGGTCCGAAGTAGCGGCCGGCCTCAGCCGAACCCGACGTACTGAACCTCTTCCTCGAGTTCGAACTCGAACTCCTCCCGGACGCGGCGCTTCAGTTCCGCCGCGACGGCGCGCAGATCGCGGGCCGTTCCGCCACCGTCGTTGTAGATCAGGTTCGCGTGATACGCCGCCACCTGGATGCCGCCCACCCGCATCCCCTTCGCTCCCACCTGCTCGAGGAACCACGCCGAGGGAACCTTGCCCTCCCGCACCACGCTGGCTGGAACGCGGGCCGCCGCCGCGTCCGGCAACTCCGCGAACAACAGATTCTTGAAGATGCTCCCGGCGCAGCGCATCGAAGGCGGATACTTCGAGTCCCGAATCTCGCGGATCGATGCCGCCTGTTGGGCCATCTCCACCGGGTTGCCTGGTTCGAAGCGGAGTTCGGCGGAGAGGATCGTCCACTCCTTGCGGACTTTGAACACGCTCTCCCGGTACGCGAAGTGGCACGCCGCGCGGTCGAAATCGCGAATCGCCGCGCCGTCGAAGCAGCGCACCTTCTCCACGCAGCCCGAGATCGAGTTGCCGTAGGCGCCCGCGTTGCCGTAAATCGCCGCGCCCACGCCCCCGGGGATTCCAGTCATCGTGTGGATGCCGGCAAGCCCGCGGCGGATCGTGAAGTCGACCATCGACTGCAACGAAGCGCCCACTTCCACCGTCACGGTGGACCCGGCCAACGAGATCCGCGAGCCCGTGTATCGAAGCACCACGCCGCGATATCCCTCGTCCGCCGCGATCACGTTGGTGCCGTCGCCGAGCACCATCCACGGCATCCCCGATTGGTCCGTCAAGCGCCTCATGCGAACGAAAGATTCCGGGTCGCGCGTCGCGGCGAGGATCTCCGCCGGCCCGCCGACGGCGAATCTGGTGAGGCGGCTCAACGGGACCTTGCGCTCCACCGACACGTGGGGTAAGGCTTGCAGCCGCGCGGCCAGCGGATAAAATGAAGCGTCGGACGTCAACTCTCTCGATTATAGAAGGAGCATCGCGCATGGCCGGATTCCCTGGATTCCCGAAGGAGATGGCGGCGTTCTTCCGGGGCTTGAGGAAGAACAACGACCGCGACTGGTTCCAGGCGCGCAAGGAAACGTTCGAGGAGAAGGTCAAGGCGCCGATGGTCGAACTGGTGAACGCCGTCAACGCGACGCTTGCCAAGTCCGCGCCCGAGTTCGTCACCGATCCCAAGCACGCCATCTATCGCATCTATCGCGATACGCGCTTCAGTAAGGACAAGACGCCGTACAAGGATCACATCGCCGCGTCGTTCGAGCCGCGCGCGTTCGGACGGCACGCCGGCGCCGGGCTGTATTTCGGGCTCGGGGACAAGCAGGTGGAGATCGGCGGAGGCCTCTACATGATCGATCCGGAGCGGATCCTCCTCATTCGGAACCTGCTCGCGGAACGGCACGAGGAGTTCCGCGATCTGACCGGGGAGAAGCGGTTCCGCGAACTCGCCGGCGAAGTGCAGGGCGAGAAGCTGTCGCGTCCGCCGAAGGGTTTCGCGCCGGATCATCCGGCGATCGATCTGCTGAAGCACAAGCAGTGGTACTTCTTCGTGACGCTGGAGTCCGAACTGGCGTTGACTCCGAAGCTCCAGCCCGAGATCGAGAAGCGGCTGTTGGCGATGGTCCCCGTGCTGCGATTCCTCAATGAGCCGCTCCACGCGGCGGCCCGCAAGAAGGAACGCGCCGCGAAAATGCTCGAATGAAGGCGCTTTGGGGAGCGTACGCCGCGCTGCTGACGGCGGTCTTCCTCGTTTCGGTGGCGGCGGGTTGGACGACGCTCGGCCTGCAGTTCGACAACGACGTTTACGATTTCCTGTTTCGCGCTAGCAATCCACCGGCCGGCGCGCCGTCGTCGGTGTTGCTCGGCATCGACGAGGAGACGTTGCGCCAAACGCGCGGTGGCGTCACGGCGATCCGCGGGATCCTGGCAAAAGGCGCTGGACGCCTGGCGGAGGCGAAGCCCGCGGCGGTGGTGGTGGACATCATCTTGGCCGACAAGCACGACGACGAGGCCGACGCCGCTCTGGCGGCCGCGCTGGCGAAGCTTCCGAACCTGGTGCTATCCACCGACATCACCCGCCAAGGCTGGGAAGATCCGATCCCGGTGCTGCGCGCGACGGCCGCCGCGATCGGCCACGTGCATCCCATTCCCGATCCCTACGACAACGTAGTGCGCAAGATCTCGCTCGAGCGGATCGCGGGTGGGCAGCGCCGTTTCGCGCTCGCGCTCGAGGCCTACCGCTTGGCGTCGGGCGGCGCGATCACCGAGTCGCCGTCCACCCTGGAAGTGGGTCCGGTGTCCATTCACGCGCCGCGCGAGACGTGGCGGCCGCTGTGGATCCGCTACCGGCCTCCGGATTCGCCCGTGCCGCACGTCGGATTCGCCGAACTGGCGCGCGATCCGGCGGCCGCGGCCAAATTGGCCGGCAAGGTCGTGTTCATCGGCGTGACGGCACAGTCGGCGACGCAGGACCGCCACATGACGCCCTACTCGTTCGGACAAACGATGGCTGGAGTGGAGATCAACGCGAACGCGTATGAGACGCTCGCCGGGGGCCGGTTCATCCAGCCGGTGCGGCCCTCGGTGGAACTGGCGTCGTGTTTCGTCCTGGCCGCCGCGGCGGGCGCGATCTTCGCGCTGACGTCGGGCTGGGCCGCCTGGTTGTTGGCCGGGCTGGTGCTGATCTTCGTGCACGCCGCGCCCGCCATCGCCTGGAGCCAAGGCTGGATCCTGCCATACGCCCCCTTGCTTTCGGCCGCCTGGTTGTCGATCGTCGCCGCCGCCAGCTTCCAACACTTCGTCGTGCGGCGGAACCTGGTGCGTTCGGAAGCCGAGAAGGACCGCTATCAGCGCGCGATCCACTTCGTCGCGCACGAGATGAAGACGCCGCTCACGGCCATCCAGGGATCGAGCGAACTGATGGGCCGCTACAAGCTCACCGAGGAGAAGCGCGCGGAGATGGCGCGGATGATCAACTCCGAGTCGAAGAGGCTGGGCAGTCTGATTCGCACCTTCCTCGACGTGGAGCGGCTGAGCGAGGGACAGATCGAGATGAAGCGCGAACCGTTCGAGGCTCGCGAAGTGGTGGAGACGAGCATGGCGCGAGCGGCCCCGCTCGCCGAGCGCAAGGGAATCGAACTGCGCGCCGCCGGAATCGAGCCCGCCTTGCTTCGCGGCGATCGCGAACTGCTCGAGTACGCGGTCTACAATCTGGTCAACAACGCCATCAAGTACTCGCCCTCGGACACCGCGGTCACCGTTTCCGCGGCGCCGGAAGCGGGCCGCTATCGAATCTCGGTCGCCGATCAGGGTATCGGAATGGACGAGAAGGAACTGAAGAACATCTTCCGCAAGTTCTACCGCACCAAGCGGGCGGAAGCCACTGGCGAGGCCGGAACGGGCATCGGCCTTTCGATCGTGGATCAGATCGTGATGCTGCATGGCGGCCGGATGGACGTCGCCAGCGAGCCGGGCAAGGGCTCGCGGTTCACCATCGCGTTGCCGCTGAGCGAAAAATAGCAGCCACCGCGCGCCGCCGGCATCTGATCGAGGGAAGTTCGTGATACGCCTTTCCTCTCTCTTCCTCGTTTCTCTTCCGTTGCTCTGCCAGGACACCGCCGGAGTCGGATCCATCGCCGGATCGATCCGCGGCGGCGCCGGCGAAGCGATCGCCGGAACCACCGTGTGCGTCAACCCCGGCGATCGTTGCGCCGTTTCGGACTCCGCCGGCCGGTTCCGCGTCAACGACCTTCGCCCGGGTGCGTACGAAATGGAAGTCCGCCGCGCGAACGATCCATCGCGCAGGGAGAAGGTCGAGGTCCGCGCCGGGATTACGTCCGAGTTCGACATCGTGCTGCCGGCCCTGGACGAACAGCGCCAGGAAGTCACCGTGACCGCTCCGGCGTTCGTCGCTCCTGAGGAAGTCAAGACCAGCAGCTACCTGGTGACGCCGCGCGAAGTGCTGAAAACCGCCGGCTCGTTGCAGGATGTCTCGCGCTACGTGCAGACTCTGCCAGGAGTGGTGATCGGCGGACTCGATTTCCGCAACGACATCATCGTGCGCGGCGGCAGTCCGCTCGAAAATCTGTTCATCGTGGACAACGTCGAGATCCCGAACATCAACAACTTCGCCAATTTCGCCTCGGCCGGCGGGCCGGTGAGCATGATCGACAGCGAACTCATCGAGGACGTGACGTTCCTCACGGGCGGATTCCCCGCGCCCTACGTCAATCGCCTTTCGAGCGTCATGCAGATCGCCACGCGGGAAGGCAGCCGGGAGAAGATCCGCAAGCGCGCCACCGTGGGATTCGCGGGCGCGGGAGGAATCGTGGAAGGCCCCTTGACGCCGAAAGGCTCATGGATCGTGTCGGCGCGGCGTAGCTTCCTCGACCTGTTCACCGACGACATCGGGTTCGGCGGCGTGCCCGTCAACAACAGCTTCAACTCGAAGGCGCTGTACGATCTAAACTCGCGCAACCGCGTCTGGGTGGTGAACATCACCGGCTTCGACAACATTCGCATCCGTCCCGATGGCGTCAAGGAGGAGCAGCAGACCAATACCTTCAACATCGACTACGACGGCTGGCGTTCGGCCACCGGCTTCAACTGGCAGCGCCTGTTCGGATCGCGCGGCGTGGGCCTGTTCGGGCTGACGCACTCGGTGGCCAATGTCTCCGCGAACGTCGGCGACCAACTCCTGGCCAACGCCAGGGTTTATGGCGAGAATTCCCGCGAGCACGAGACCACGCTCAAGTACGATCTCACGCTCCACGCGCCCGTTCTCGACAAGATCCGCCTGGGGGGCAACTTCAAGATCTTCCAATTGAACTACCGCGCGGATCAGCCGCTCGGCAACGACAATCCCTTCTCCACCGCTCCCGGGCGCGTGAATGTCTTCGGCATCCGGCAGCGGTTCAATGCCTCTCAGAGCAGCGGCTACGTCCAGGCGAGCCGCGACATCACGCCGCGTTTGAGCATCAGCTATGGCGGCCGCGCCGACAACTATCAGTACATCGGGGCCACGCGATTCAGTCCTCGCGCCGGGCTGAATTTCCGGGCGGCGCCGCGCGTGATGCTCCGGGGATCGTGGGGCATCTACTATCAGCAGCCGTTCTTCCTGTTCCTCGCCGCCGATCCCGTCAATCGCGGGCTCTCGCCCATTCGCGCGGATCATCTGGTGGGCGGCGTGGCGGTGACGCTGACCTCCACGATGCGATTCACCGTGGAAACCTACCGCAAACGGTATCGCGCGTATCCGGCCGCGATCGAGTATCCGCAATTCTCGCTGGCCAACGCCGGCGACACGTTCGCGGTCCGAAACCTGCTGTTCCCCATGGCGAGCGGAGGACGCGGCGAGGCGCGGGGCGTCGAGTTCTTCGTCGAAAAGAAGTTCACCCGCAAGCTGTACGGCCAGTCGAACTTCGCGATCACGCGCACGCGCCACGCGGGGCTCGACGGAGTGCTCCGGCCCGGCAGTTTCGACTATCCGCGCATCTTCAACCTGGTGGGCGGCTACAAGTTCAACGAGAAGTGGGAAGCGGGTATGCGGTTCGTCGCGCTCTCGGGCCGCCCCTACACTCCCTTCAACGAGGCGCTGTCGCGCCTGTACCGGCGCGGCGTCTTCGATCTCGACCGCGTGAATGGCGTCCGCGCTCCGTATTACTCGCGTTTCGACTTCCGCGTGGACCGCACGTTCCAAACGCGATGGGGCCCGCTCAACGTGTTCGTGGGTCTGCAGAACGCCTTCAACCGCGACAACTTCCAGGCTCTGCAATGGAACCGCCGCGCGAACCAGCCGAAGTTCGACACCCAGTTGGGCAGCTTCCCGCTGATCGGGCTCGACTGGCGCTTTTAGCCCGCACTTCTCACAGGGGTTCGGACGAATCGCGCGATAAGGCCGTGCCTACTTCGTTGCGCTTGCTCACCGTGCTCACCATACCGTCAAGTATGCCTCCGCGCGCTGAGCGGCGCGCGCCTCGTATTCACGGCCTTCTCACGCGATTCGCCTCAAACCTCTGTGAGGAGTGCGGGCTAGCGGCGAAACGTCTACCCTGGCGGTAGGTGTTCGACCAGCTCATCCAGGATTGGTTCGCCGCGCGCTTCGGCAAGCCCACCGAACCGCAACGGCTCGGATGGCCGGAGATCGCGGCGCGCCGCGACACGCTCATTTCCGCTCCCACCGGGTCTGGAAAGACTCTTGCCGCGTTCCTGATCACGATCGACAAGCTGGTGCGGGAGGCGCGCGCCGGAACGCTGGCGGACGAGGTCGCGTGCGTCTACGTGTCGCCGCTCAAGGCGCTTTCGAACGATGTGCGAAAGAACCTCGAGATTCCGCTCGCCGGGATCGCGGCGTTGGCCGCGGAACGAGGCATCGAACTGGCGCCGGTGCGCACGGCGGTCCGCACGGGCGACACGCCGGCTTCCGAGCGGGCGCGGATGGGCCGCAAGCCGCCCCACATCCTGGTGACCACCCCGGAGTCGCTGTACCTCCTGCTGACCGCGGAGGGTCCACGCAAGATGATGCAACGCGTGCGATGGGTGATCGTCGACGAGATCCACGCGATCGCGGACGACAAGCGCGGGTCGCATCTGGCGCTGTCGTTGGCGAGACTGGACGCGCTGGCGGGCCGCGCGCAACGCATCGGACTGTCGGCGACGGTCCGGCCGATCGAGGAGATCGCTCGATTCCTAGGGCCGGAGACGAGCATCGTCGACGTGGGACACCGGCGCGACATGGACCTGGCGGTGGAGGTTCCCAACGACGAACTGGGCGCGGTGGCGAGCAACGAGATGTGGGCGGAAACCTACGACCGCCTTGCCGCGCATATCCGGGCGAACCGCACCACGCTGGTGTTCGTCAACACGCGGCGGCTTTCGGAACGCGTGGCGCACGCGCTCGCCGAACGGCTGGAGCCGGGCTCCGTGCTGCCGCACCACGGAAGCCTGTCGCGCGCGACGCGGTTCGAAGCGGAGGAACGGCTGAAGTCCGGCGCGCTGCGAGCCGTGGTGGCCACCGCGTCGCTCGAACTCGGCATCGACATCGGCACGGTGGATCTGGTTTGCCAGGTGGGTTCTCCGCGCTCGCTGGCGGTGTTGCTGCAACGCGCCGGCCGTTCCGGACATTGGGTGGGCGCGCGGCCGCGGTGCCATGTCTTTCCGCACACGCGCGACGACCTGGTGGAATGCGCGGCGCTCGTTCGCGGCATTCGCGGCGGCGCGCTCGAGAGCATCGAGATCCCACGCAATCCGCTCGACATTCTGGCGCAGCAGATCGTCGCCGATTGCGCGGCGCGAACGTGGAACGAGGACGATCTGTTCGCGGCGGTGCGCGGCGCCTATCCGTTCGCCACGCTGGAACGCAGCGCGTTCGACTCGATCGTGGAGATCGTCTCCAGCGGCATCGTCACGCAGCGCGGACGCAGCGGCGCATTCCTGCACCGGGACTGCGTGAACGGAACCCTGAAGGGCCGCCGCGGCGCGCGTCTGGCCGCGATCACTTCCGGCGGAGCGATCCCGGAGACCGGCGCCTACGCCGTGGTCGCCGAGCCCGACGGACGCACGATCGGCACGCTCGACGAGGACTTCGCGATCGAGAGCCTGGCCGGCGACATATTCCTGCTCGGCAATCATTCCTGGCGGATCAAGCGCGTCGAATCGGGCCGCGTGCGCGTGGAGGACGCGGGAGGCGCGCCGCCGAACATGCCGTTCTGGCTCGGCGAGGCG
>SYLY01000394.1 GCA_005808475.1 Acidobacteriota bacterium | reverse complement strand
GCGCAGCAGATTGGTGACCGGCACCTCCGCCGTGGGCGCGAGCCAGTAGTCGGTCTTTTCGATCTTGAACAGGTCCTCGGCGAACTTCGGCAACTGGCCCGTTCCATACAGGCTCGCCGAGTTGATCATGAAGGGCGGCAGCACTTCCGTGTAGCCGTGCTCGCGCGTATGCGTGTCGAGCATGAAGTTGATCAGCGCCCGCTCCAGCCGCGCGCCCTGCCCGAAGTAGACGCTGAACCGCGCGCCGGTGATCTTCGCCGCGCGGTCCATGTCCAGGATTCCGAGCGCCCGGCCCAGGTCCCAATGCGCCTGCGGTTCGAAATCGAACGCCGGGTGAGCGCCCCACTCGTGGACCACGCCGTTGTCTTCGGAACTCTTACCGTCTGGAACAGTCTCGCTCGGGAAGTTTGGGATCCTGGCAAGCAGATCGCGGAACTCGTTCTCGAGCGCCTCCGCCTTCTCGCCGAATTCCTTGATCCGCTCGTCCATCTCGCGGATCCGCTGGCGCTGCTCCGAGGCGTCCTGGCCCTGCTTCAGCAGCTTTCCGATCTCCGCGCTTTCCGCCTTCTTGCGCGCTACCGTCTGTTCGGACTCGGTGATGGCCGCGCGCCGCTGCCTGTCCAACTCGCGGAAGCTCTCGACGTCGAAGCTGACGCCGCGCCGGGCGAGCCGCGCCGCGGCGGCGTCGAGGTTGTTGCGGAAATATCCGAGATCGTGCATGGAAGAAAGGGTAGAATTTCATTGTAGTATTCGCATTCCACTTCCTGGAGGTTTCCTTGATCGACGCTACTCGACGAACGATCGTGAAGGGCGCGGCCGCCGCGGCCGTCGTCAACAGCAGACTCTCGCGCGTATTGGGCGCGAACGGGCGGGTCAACATGGCCGTGGTCGGCGTCGGAGGCCGCGGGACCAATCACCTGCAGGAGTACGTCAAGATCGAAGGCGCGCACGTGGCCGCGGTGGTGGACGTGAATCAGGCGGCGCAGGAGAAGGCGGTGGCGCTGGTCGAAAAGGCCCGCGGCCACAAGCCGAAAACCTATTACGACATGCGCGACGCCTTCCAGGACAAGAACATCGACGCGGTGTCGATCGCCACGCCGAACCACTGGCACGTGCTGGCCGCGCTGTGGGCCGTTCAGGCCGGCAAGGACGTCTACGTCGAAAAGCCGGTGAGCCATAACATTTGGGAGGCCTACCAGTTGGTCAAGGCCGCCCGGCAGTACGGGAAGATCGTGCAGGTGGGACAGCAGAGCCGCTCGATCCCGCACAAGATGCAGGCGATGAAGCTGCTGCACGACGGCGCGATCGGCAAGGTCTACATGGCGAAGGGGCTCTGCTACAAACGCCGCAAGTCGATCGGTCACACGCCGGACGAACCCGCGCCCGCCGGCATCCAGTGGGAGACGTTCCTCGGACCCGCGCCCGTAAAGCCGTTCTCCTGGAACAAATTCCGCTACAACTGGCACTGGTTCTGGGACACCGGCAACGGCGACATCGGCAACCAGGGCGTGCACGAGATGGACATTGCGCTGTGGGGCATGGGCAAGACGAACTTCCCCAAGAATGTCGTCTGCAGCGGCGGCAAGTTCCTCTACCAGGACGATCAGGAGACGCCCAATACCCAACACGCGGCGTTCGATTTCGGCGACGGCACGCGGCTGGAATTCGAAGTGCGCGGCCTGCTCACCATGGGCGAGGCCGACCTGAAGTCCGGCAGCAACGTGGTGGGCAACATCTTCTTCGGCAGCGACGGCGTGCTGGCCGTGGACGGAGCCGGATTCAAGCTGTACAAGGGCGAGGACCGCAAGCTCGAAATGGAGGGCAAGAACGAGCGCGGGCCCAGCGACACCGGCATGCACATGGAGAACTTCCTCGCCGCCGTGAAGAGCCGCAACCACAAGGACCTGCGTTGCGACGTGGAAACGGGCGCGCTCTCGGCGTCGCTCTGCCACTTGGCCAATATCAGCTACCGCCTCGGCCGCCGCATCGCCATCGATCAGGATGCCCGCCGTTTCATCAACGACTCCGAAGCCAACACGATGCTGACGCGAAACTACCGCGCGCCGTTCGTGGTGCCGGAGAAGGTGTAGCCAGACATGCTGCGTGTCGTCGCGCTGTTTCGCGCCAAACCGGACAAGATCGAGGAACTGCGGCAGGCGCTGACGGCCTTCGTCGCGCCGACCGTGAAGGAGAAGGGCTGCGTGTTCTATCAGCTCCATCAGAACCTCGCCGACCCCGCCGACTTCTCATTCCTCGAGGAGTGGGAGTCGGAAGAGGATCTGGCCGCGCACTCGCGGTCCGAACACATCCAGGCCGGCCGCAAACTGATTCCCGATCTGGTGAGCGCGCCCGGGGATGTCCGGCGCTACCGGCTTCTGGCGTAGGAGCGGCGCACCCATGGCGCGGATCTATCTCCTTCTCGCCGCGGCCTCCGTCGCGCTTGCCGCCCCGGGGTGGAAAGCCGGATTCGCGCGCGTTTCCATCGCTCCGTCCGGCCCGTTGTGGATGGCCGGGTACTCGGCCCGAACGGCCGCCTCGGAGGGCGTCGATCTCGATGTGCAAGCGAAGGCGCTCGTCCTCGAGGATTCGTCGGGACGCCGGTCGCTGCTCATCACCACCGACATGCTCGGCTTCACCCGCGGACTCGCGCAACGCGTGGCCGCGCGCATCGCGAAAGACCACGGGATTCCTCGTGAGAGGCTGATGCTCAACTCGTCGCACACCCATTCCGGTCCGGTGATCGAACGGATGCTGGGTGCGGCGTACGACGCCACCGATGCGCAATGGGCCGATGTCGACCGCTACACCGAGGATCTCGAGAACCGCATCGTGAATGTCGCCGCCCGGGCGATGAAGTCGTTGCAGCCCGTGGACCTGTCGTTCGGACGTGGTACAGCCGGATTCGCGCGTAATCGCCGCGTCGCCTATCATCCGAACGGCCCCGTGGATCACGGCGTGCCCGTGCTGGCGATCCGCGACGCGCGCGGCAAACTACTGGCCGCCGTGTTCGGCTATGCCTGCCACAATACGACGCTGGGCGGCGAATTCCGCAAGTTCCACGGCGACTACGCGGGCGTCGCGCAGGCGCGGCTCGAACAGACGCACCGGGGCGCGACCGCTTTCTTCATCACCGGATGCGGCGCCGACTCGAATCCGAATCCGCGCGGCACGCTCGATCACGTGAACCGGTACGGCGCCGAACTCGCCGCCGCGGTGGACAAGGTCCTCGCCGGCGCCACGCGGCCCGTTCGCGGACCTCTGCGCGCGGCGTTCGAGGAGGTGGCGCTCGTGTTCGATACTCCGCCCACCAAGGCCGAGTTCGAAGCCAGACTCCAGGACAAGAACAAGTATGTCGCCCGGCACGCGCGCAACCAACTCGACCGCATCGCGCGGGAAGGCCGGCTGCCGACCGAGTATCCCTATCCCGTTCAAGTATGGCGATTCGGTGGCGATTTGACCATCGTGGCGCTCGGCGGCGAGGTCGTGGTGGATTACGCCCTACGGCTCGGCGCCGAACTCGGCGCGGACAATCTGTGGGTCGCCGGGTATAGCAACGACGTTCCCGGGTACATTCCGTCCGAACGGATACTTCAGGAGGGCGGCTACGAAGGAGCGGGCGCCATGATCTACTACGGGCCGCCAGGTCCGTTCGCGCCGGGAGTGGAAATGTCGATCGTCAAGAAGGTCCACGAACTGGTGAGGTTGACGGGGAGATAGATCGGCTCGCGGCCGTTCGACGCAGCCGCTATCCGAGCTTGTACGGCGGGCGATAGTCGTACTTCAGATACTGGTTCGCCGCCGCGTTGTTGGTGAACTGCTCCGCTCGTGCGTCCCATTCGAGGTACGACTTCGTCTTCAGCGCGATGTTGCCGAGGATGGTCGCCGAGGTGGAGATGTGCCCGGTCAGCACGTCGCAGTTGCACTTCTCGCGCGACTTCACGCAGTCCAGAAAGTTGCGCGTGTGGAACTCGGTTCCCGCGTTGCCCTTGACCACCTTGGGTTGAATCTGGGCGCTCCGCCCCGATCGCTCGAGTTCGCGTTGCGCATCGCGCCCGATCGGCGTCCGCACCGGGCGCGCGTGATCGGAGATCTTCTCCGGAACCACCTCCCAACGATTGCCGTGCAGGTACATCGTGCCTTTGGTTCCGCGCAACTCCATCTCGGAATTCTGCACGTTGCCGGCCGCTGCGTTCGCGTTGACCTGCGTGAAGCGGAACATCGTTCCGCCCTCGAACCGCCACAGCACTTCCAGCGTGTCGGGGATCTCGCGATCGTCTTCCATGGCCCACTTTCCTCCCATCGCCGTCACGGCTTCGGGAGCCCCCTTGTCCAACGCCCAGCGCATCATGTCCATGTAGTGGACGCCCATGTTGGTCAACTGCCCGCCCGAGTAGTGGAAGAACCAGCGGAAGTTGTAGTACATGCGATTGGAGTTGTAGGGGACCTTCGGGGCAGGGCCGAGCCAGCGGTCCCACTCCTCCTCGTTCGGCGCCGGCCCAGGCGCGGGCTTGCCGATGCCGAGCGGCCACTCGTTGACGATGTGGTAGGCGCACGCCATGGTCACGTGGCCGAGTTCCCCCGACTTCACGTAGTCCACCGCTTCCTTCAGGAACTTCGCCGAGCGGCGGTGGATCCCGGTCTGCGACACGCGGCGGTAGCGCTCGGCCGCCTCCACCATTTTCCGGCCTTCCCAGACCGTCAGCGATAACGGCTTCTCGCAATAGACGTCTTTGCCCGCCTTGCACGCGTCGACGAACATCAGCGCGTGCCAATGATCGGGAGTCGCGATGGCGACCGCGTCGATGTCCTTGGAATCGAGGATCCGGCGGTAGTCCTTGAAGCGGGGCGGATTGCCGCGCGAGTTCTTGTGCGCCAGATCCAGGTACTCGTCCTTCAGATCGCAGATGGCGGCGGTTTGCGCGTCGCCGTGTTCGAGGAAGGCGTCGTGGACCTGGTCGCCGCGATTGCCGAGCCCGATGTAGCCCATGCGGACGCGGTCGTTGGCTCCGAGAATCCGGGAGTAGCTGGTGGCGGTGGTTGCCGCGGCGGCGTACGAAAAATTGCGGCGAGTCATCATAGAGAAACGCTCCGGAGCGTAGAATGGCTATTCGCCATGAGCACGCGGCCCTTGGCTCTTTTCATTATGACGCTCGCGGCGGCGGAAGCCGCGCCCCGGATCCTGGTGCACGGTCATCGGGGCGCGCGCGCCGTCCGGCCGGAGAACACGATGGCCGCGTTCGAATACGCGATCGAGTCGGGCGTGGACGTGCTGGAACTGGATCTGGCGGTGACGGCGGACAACGTGCTGGTCGCCTCGCACGATCCGGTGCTGCCCGAGGAGATCTGCGTGGGACCCGCCGGAACGCGTACCATCCGCGAGATGACGCTCGAAAGGCTGCGCCAGTTCGATTGTGGCTCCAAGCCGAACCCGAAGTTTCCGCGCCAGAAAGCGGTTCCCGGAGCGCGGGTCCCCACGCTGGATGAGGTGCTGGCGCTGGCGCCCCGCGGCGTGTTCGAGTTCAATATCGAAACCAAGATCTTCCGGGACCGCCCGGCGCTGACACCGCCGCCCGCGGAGTTCGCGCGCCTGCTGGTGGAGGCGATTCGCCGCCATGGTCTCGAGAAGCGGGTGATGATCCAGTCGTTCGACTTTCGGACGTTGCAGGAAGCGGCCCGGATCGCGCCGGAGATCCGGCGGTCGGCCCTCTACGCCGGGGCGCCGCGCGACCTGACGGCGCTGGCGCGCGAGGCGGGCGCCACCATCCTGTCGCCTCATCATTCGCTAGTCAACAAGCGCGTGGCCGAACGGGCGCGAGCCGCCGGGCTCCACCTGGTTCCCTGGACGGCGAACACTCCCGCCGAGTGGGACCGGCTGATCGAGGCGCGCGTGGACGCGATCATCACCGACGATCCGGCGGCGTTGATCGGCTATCTGAAGGCTCGTGGCCGGCGCTGACGGGGCTCGCCGCCCGAGGGCGTGAAAATTTCCTCGAAGTCCGTGCGCGTTTTCGACGAGCTTTCTCGCTCTTCATATAGAGAGCGTCAAGGGGACGCGATGGGCGTTGTCCGGTCTAGGAGGCCGGACATCGCCCCGCCGGCGCTTTACTGGGCGGGAATCGTGAAGTTGGTGACGCCGCCGCCGCCCGCGTTGGACCACGGTCCCCAGCCGGCGTCCGATCCGGCCGCGCACTGCGCCCCCGCCGGACACGCACGCACGATGCCGCTGTAGACGGTGGCCGCGCCGGCCGTGCCCGGCAGCGGGACCTGCACCAATAGCCCCGGTGTCACGCCCGTCACCGTTGGCGTCGATACGCCGCTCACCGCGACGAAGTACTGGTAGGAAGTCGCGCCGGAAACCGGCGACCAGCCCAGTTGCACGTTGCCCGCCGCGACCGTGCTGTTGTGCGTTGGCGAGACCATCGTCGGCGCGGATGCGGACGCTCCCCGCACGTTGAATCCCGTGGACGGGCCCTGCGCGGCGCTGCCGAAAGGATTCGCGATCACCACCGCGTCGTATCGAACGCCGTCGCCGCGCAACAGCGCTCCATAAAAATTCTGCGTCGTCAGCACGTCGAGCGCGGCCGCCTGACGCGAGAGATCCTGAACGTAGAGGCGGTACACGGTGGAGCCGGTGTCGCCCGGAACGCGATTCCAGGTGAACAGCATCGACGGTCCAGTCACGGTTTGGCCGTTCACCGGCGAACCGAGAACGGGCACGGACGGATTGGGCCCGGGGACATTCACGTTCGCCGCCGTGCTCGCGCCGCCACAGCCGTTGCCCGTGCAGCCGAATACGAACACCGATGCCGCACCCGCGGGAACCGGGAGCGTCACCGGCTGGGCCGTGGTGGTCACGGCGGCTACGGTAAGAGCGCCGCCACCCGGTCCGGCGGGCGCGGGCTGCACCACCTGGACTCGATAGAAGTCGGCGTCCGGAACTTCGGTGAAGGACACGGTGAGATTGTTGCCGCCGCTGATCGTGGGCGCGGGCGTGATGCGGGGAAGCGTGGCGTTCTGCCCTGTCACGATGGTCGCGATCGCGGCGGAGAAGGTCACCGCGGAGGAGTACGGTCCGCACGCCGCCGAACATCCCCGTGCGCGCAGCCGGTAGTTGGTGGACGTGCGCAGCGAATAGGTGGTGCTGAGCGCCGTCGTCGAGATCTGTAGTTCGGTCAACCCGGCTGCGACATCCTCGAGCAGGACTTCGTAGCGCTCGGCGCCGGGTACCGCGGTCCACGAGAAGCTCTGCGTCGAGGTGGTGAACCGCACGCCCGCCGCCGGCTGCTCGATGGTGGGGCCGCGCGCGGGCGCCGTCGCGTTGACTGTGAAACGGCTGGTGGCGAACGCGCCGCACGATGCGTCGGTCAGCGCCGCGCCACAGCCGCGCACGGCCGCGACATATTCGCCGTCGGCGAGCGTGACCAGCGTTGTGGTGGAGGCCGCGCCCGCCAGCGTTCCGCTGAACACCGGAGCGAGCGCGGACGAGCCGAAGATCCGAAGGTCGTACGCCGCGGCGCCCGCTGGCTGGGTCCACGAGATGGTGACGCCGGGAACCGGCACGATCTGATTCGGGGCCGGCGCGACGATCGACGGAGCGTCGATGCCGCCGGTCCCTACCGGAAGGCCGGATGCTTGGTTCACGGTGACGCCGATCCCGCCGATGGTCACCGCGCCTCTACGTTCCGGTCCTGAGTTGGCCGCCGCGTTCATCGAAATATTCGCCGGGCCCGTCCCCGAAACGGCGCTGGTGAACGAGATCCACGAGGAGTTGGTGGTGGCGGTCCACGGACAAGCCGAGTCGCCGGCGAACGCCGTTGTCAACGCGCCACCCGCCGCGGCCACGCCGAGCTGCCGGGGCGATACGGCGGCCGACGTGCATGGACTGACCCTCGTCAGGAACGCATCGCTGGGACCTGAGCGCGAAAACAGGGATTCCACCTGCGGAAAATTGCCCGAATCGGTCTGGCCCGCCACGAACGCGACGCCGGAGCCGTCCAGCGCCAAACCGTAGACGGAGTCGGATGCTTCTCCACCCACGTAGAGCGAGTAGGCGAGCGACGATCCCGATTCGTTCAGCCTTGCCAGGAAACCGTCGGACGCGCCGCCGCCATAGAGGTTCGCCGACTGGGGGGCGAAGGCGGAGGACTGAGTCGTGCCGGCGACGAAGAGTTCGCGGTTGGCGGCGTACAGGACCTTCGCCGGAAAGTCGCCGCTGGCGCCGCCGAGGTAGGTAGACGTGATCAGACTCACCGTGCTGAGCTTCGCCGCGAAGCCGTCCGCGTTGCCCGCCAAAGCCGCCTGATATGGCTGCTTAGTGGGGAAATCGGTGGACGACGTGGAGCCGGTGATCGCCATCTCGCCGCCATCGCCGAACTGCGCGACATCGGTGGCGTAGTCGTCTCCGCTTCCGCCGATATAGGTTCCATAGGCTTGGGTCAGATTCCCGGTGGAGTGAGGATTGAACTTCACCAGAAACGCGTCGGTCCCGCCTTTGACCGTCGTCTGGTAGCCGCCGGTGGTGGTGATGCCGGATGTCGCCCGGCCCACGAGATAGGCGGCGCCGTTGCGGTCCACCGTGAAGCCGATCCCTGAAAAGGCGGCTTCTGGAAACACCAGGCGCGTCGCGTATCCGATCTGTGTGCCGCCCGCCAGGAACTTCGCCACGAACCCGGCCGGCGCGCCGTTACGTTGGAACGGGTTCACGGCGGGCATGTCGACCGAATGCGTGATTCCGGCGATGTAAGCGTTCGACGCGGCGTCCAGACTAACCCCCGATGGGAAGTCTTCGCTCTGCCCGCCGAGCATCGTCGCAAAGACGATGGCGCCTCCCGACGGAGCGATCTTAGCGAGGAACCCGTCGTTCGCGCCGGCGATCGATGGCTGCGACGCGTTCACCGTGGGGAACGAGCCGCTGGCGTAGCCCGTCACGTAGGCCGCCCCGGCGGAGTCCACCGCGATGCCCGTGGCGACCGATTCCGAACCGAGAAACGTCGACCACTCGATCGCCCCGGCCGGATCGAACTTCATCGCGAAGGCCGTCACCGAACCGGCGAGCGCGCTCTGGACCTGGGCCCGCACCGGGAAGTTGGTGGATCGCGTGAAGCCGGCCAGGTAGGCGGCGCCGGCCGAATCGACCGCCACACTCGACGCGGCGTCGGCTCCGCTGCCGCCGATTACGCTCGACCAGACGACCACCGGATCGATGACGATCTCCGCCGTCCGGTCGTACCGCGCGAGTTGGAACGCCGCCGATCCGTCCTCGATCCGGTAGCTGGAAGCGATCTCGCGGCGTCCACCCTCCGATTCCTGATAGGCGCGCGGCTTCAACTGGCGCAGCGGACCGAGTGCGGTATCGGCGGCTAACTCGCCACCGGCTCCCAGCCGCAACGGGCGATCCCACGCAACGCGGATACGGTCCGGATCGGCGCCCGGAGCGACGACAAAATCGTACTCGAGACTGCCGTTCTCTCCGTGGAACACCAAGTCGATGCCGGGATAGACGCCCTTCATTCTGATCCGCGAGAAGCGGGGCACGTGGCGCCAGGTCTTTGGGTCGGGGCCGGGGTAATAGTGGCTGACCCCCGGCAGCGGATCCAGTCCCACAACTTCCGCGCGCGACGATCCTGGCAGCGTCATCCGTGTGGATGTCTCCTCGTAGCGCGGTTTACGAGGCCCGTCGCCCGCCCGTCGCGGTGGATCGATGGAGCGGGACATCACGAACGATACGCCTGTTTCCGAGGCGAACATGGTCACTCCGCCCGAGCGGCTGACGAATCGCACTCCGGCATCCGTCTGGCCCAGGTTGGGCTCGAACCAGACCGGGAAGGGTCGATTGACCGTGGGCGCGGCGGAACAACAAGCCGCCGCCAACAATAGGCAGGCCGGGCGCATCTTCGCGATTCTAGCAGGTGGCAACTTCTGTCTAACCCGCCCCGGCAAGCGATGTTCCGTCCCCGCCATGCTCGATGGATTGGAACAGCCCCGCCGCGTTCCACTGCCGGAACCACTCGAAGGCGGCCGCGGGATCTCGTACCGCGCCGAGTGACCCGGCTAGCGAGCGCCCCGTCGCGATGGAGGATAGAACACGCCAGGCGCGTTGCTCCAGCACGATCCACGTCACCGCGTAGTCCCTCCGGTACACCGCGAGCCACGTATTTCGACGGCGCCGGGGCGGACGCGCGGAGCCGCCCTGCCGGATCGCCGCGACGTACTCGTGCGCGGGCCACTGAAGTTCGAGCAATCGGAACGCGGCAATGGGACGGATCACCGCGCCGGACCACGCTTCGGCCGGAACGGCGGCAATCCGTTCCGGCGCGACAGACGGCGTCTCACGTTCGTCGAACACCCGCGCGATCGCCCATTCCAGCCGTGCGAGGTCGCGCGTATAGCCGGGCGTGGGCAGGCCGTCGAGCAGTTCGAGAAAATGCGGCAGTTCCTCTCCGAGTTCGTTCAGCGTGTAGTCGCGCGAGGGGTGCTCGCGAACGTAGATCGATGCCAACTCGCCGAACAGACTGTCGCCGAGCAGATCCGCCAGCGCGGGAAAGTCGGCGCGCAGGGCCTCGGTCAGCCGGGCGTCGTACATGCCGCTGTAGACGTCGACTCGCTCGGCCGGTGTCATGCTTGGCGACGGGCGAATCAAGCGCTCGACTGTCTCCGGATCCCGCTCCTCCGGGGTGACGATCGCGGCCTGCATCCACCGCTGGATCGCCGCGAGGTCAGGCCGCCGCATGGACGGGCGTCTCGCGGTACTGGCGCGCTTTCAGCGCCTCGGCGTGAACGGTGTCGAACGAGGGGATGTCTTCGTCCCACTCGAGTAGCGTCGAGACGCCGCCGGCGCGCTGGATGAAGCGGCGGTAGAGTTCCCACACGGCGTCGATCACGTGATCGCTGTGCGTGTCGAGGATGTGCGTCCCTTTGTTCGTATGTCCCGCCAGATGGATCTGCACCACGCGATCGGCGGGAATGCGGTCGACATAGGCGGCCGGATCGAAGCCGTGGTTGTAGGAACTGACGTAGACGTTGTT
>SYLY01000052.1 GCA_005808475.1 Acidobacteriota bacterium | reverse complement strand
TTGTATTCCTACTATACAAGATCTGGCGGCAACGCAAGCGCCCCGCAACAATGAGAACCTGCTCGCGAGTCGGATTCAGCCTAAAACAACAATGAAATTAAATGTTCTGGCAGCCTAAAAAATTTGGTTGCGGAATCGCTGCCTCTCAGTACTTCGTTAAACTCCCTTAGGACCTTTAGGCCCGGCGCGAATCGCCATCGCGATTCCGAGGCGTGCTAACCTAGTCCATTGTCAGGCTCCGGGCTCCGTGCAACCGGCGGCCGCGAACCCCGCCAGGTCCGGAAGGAAGCAACGGTAGTGGTTTAGCCGGTGTGCCGCGGATCACCCGGGGTCTGGCATCTTCGCCCTCGCCCGATGAGCCCCTCCCCCTCCAAGCCCGCCTATCAGGTCATCGCGCGGAAGTACCGGCCGCAAACCTTCTCCGAACTGGTGGGCCAAGAGCACGTTCGGGCCACCATCGGCAACGCGATCGCGCAAAACCGCATTGCGCACGGATACATCTTCTCCGGACAGCGCGGCACGGGCAAGACCACCGTCGCGCGAATCCTGGCCCGTTGCCTGAACTGCGAGCAAGGGCCCACCGCCACCCCCTGCATGGCGTGTCCGGCCTGCCGCGAGACCGCCGCCGGATCCTGCGTGGACGTGATCGAGATCGACGCCGCCTCCAACCGTGGCATCAACGAGATGCGCGAGCTGCGCGAGAACGTCCGATACCGTCCCGCGCGCGACCGCTACAAGGTCTTCATCGTCGACGAAGCGCACCAGATCACCAACGAAGCCTTCAACGCGCTTCTCAAAACGCTCGAGGAGCCGCCCGAGTGGGTCGTGTTCATCCTGTGCACCACCGAATCGCACAAGATCCCCACCACGATCGCCTCGCGCTGCCAGCAGTTCAGCTTCCGCTCGGTGGACTTCGCCGAACTGGTGGAGCGCATGCGGTGGATCTGCCAACAAGAGGGCATCACGGCTGGCGACGGCGCGCTCTCCGTCATCGCGCAAGTGGGCGAAGGCAGCGTCCGCGATTCGCTCTCCGCGTTGGATCAGGCGATTTCCTGCTGCGGCTCCACGCTGGACGAAACCGCCGTGCGCGAACTGCTAGGCCTGTTCTCGCTCGACACGATGGGCCAGGTGGCCGCCGCGCTCGAGACTTCCGATTCGCGCCGGATGCTCGAGATCGTTCAGGAGATGGAACGCAACGGCCGCAACCTGCAGCACTTCTGCCGCGAGTTGTCGCGCTACTTCCGGAACCTGCTGGTGGTCCGGCTGGCCGGCGCCGGAACCAGGCTGGTGGCCGCGTCCGATCCCGAGCAGACCAAGCTCCACGCCGCGTCGGAGAAGTTCTCCGAGGAAGACCTCACACGGTACCTTCAGATCGTGCTCGATCTCTACCGCGAGATGCAATACTCGCTCCAGCCCAAGCTGCATCTGGAACTGGGGTTGCTGCGGCTGATCCACGCGGGCCGGCTGGTGTCGATCGAGAAGGCGTTGAGCAATCTCGGCTCCGGCGCGCCGCCAGAGGCTCCGCGCGCCGCTACCCGGGCGTCGGTGACATCGAACCCGGTCGCGCACTCGCCACTGCGGCAGGCGGCCCCAGCGGCCGCGCCACAGCCGCAACCGCCCGCCTCCGGTTCGCTGAAGGACCGCCTGCTGGCGTACCTGCGCGACGGCGGGATGACCTTGCTCGCCGACGCCGTGGAGCATTCCGAAGCCGCCGAATCGGCCGCGGAGATCAAGTTCACCGGTCCTCGCGAATTCAGCCTGTCGTTCAAGGACGCCGGCATGAAGAACGCCGTGCTGAAGGTCACCGGAAAGCCGCTCCGGATCTCGTTCGTGGGCGTGGATTCGTCCGCGGCGTCCGGCGCGCCGGCCGCGCCCCCCCCCGAACAGGACGCCGCCTCCCGCCGCGCGCTCGAGCATCCGGAAGTGCGGCGCTTCCAGGAACTATTCCCGGACGCGCAGGTGCGCAATGTCCGGGACCTGAAGGATATCTGACAGGAGATTCGATGAAACTTCCCGGCAACATGCAATCGATGATGGCGCAGGCGCAGAAAATGCAGCAGCGCATGCAAGAGGAGATCGCGCGCATCCGCGTGGAAGCCTCGGTGGGCGGCGGCATGGTCACCGTGCGCATGGACGGATCGAAGAAAGTACTCGGCGTGAAGATCGACCAGGAGGTGGCCGGCGACGTCGAGATGCTGCAGGACCTGGTGACCGCCGCCTGCGCGGAGGCCTACGCCAAGGCCGAGGCGGAATCGAGCAAGATCATGTCCGGCATGTTGGGGGGCATGGGCTTGCCCCCCGGCCTGTTGTAGCCGGTCCCGCCGAATGCACGGCTTCGCCGAACCGTTGTCCCGGCTGATCGAGGAGTTCATGCGGCTCCCTGGAATCGGCCAGAAATCCGCGCAACGCCTCGCCTTCCACGTCTTGCGGAGCGGAACCGGGGACGCCGAACGGTTCGCGCAAGCGGTGCTCGACGTGAAGCGCAACCTGCGGCTGTGCTCGTTGTGCAACAACATCAGCGAAGGTGAGCTTTGTCCCTACTGCGCCGATCCCACCCGCGATCCATCGTGCATTTGCGTGGTGGACGAACCGCGGAATATCGTGCCGGTTGAAGTGACCCGGTCGTTCGTTGGCCTCTACCACGTGCTTCACGGGACCCTGTCTCCGCTACGCGGGATCGGACCCGAGCAACTCAAGATCAAGGGGCTGCTGGACCGCATCGCCCAGGGGCGGGTGCGCGAAGTGATCGTCGCAACCAGCCCCAATATCGAAGGCGAGGCAACCGCCGTCTATCTGTCCCGGCTGCTCAAGCCGCTCGGGATTCGAGTCACGCGCATCGCGATGGGAATCCCGGTCGGATCGGACCTCGAGTACGCCGACGAGGTCACGATGTTGAAATCGCTCGAGAACCGCCGCGACATGTAGCGGCTACTGCTTCTTCTCCTCTTTCTTTTCTTCCTTCTTCTCTTCCTTCTTGGGCTCGGGCGGCAGTTCCCAGCCGCGGTCGACGTTCACTCCGGGGAGCGCGGCCTTCAACTTCTTGGCGCCCTCCTCGGTGACCTTGGTTTGCCACACGTAGAGGTTCTTCAGGTTCTTGAGACCCGTCAGGTGCGCCAGGCCGGCGTCGCTAACGGCGGTTCCGTGCAGGTTCAGATAGGTAAGGTTCACCAGCCCCTTCAGGTGCGCGAGCCCGGCGTCGGTGACCTTGGAGCCTTCCAGGTGCAGTTCGGCGAGATCGGCCAACGCCTTCAGCGACGCCAGCCCGGCGTCGCCCACCGACGTCTTACCGAGGTGCACGCGCATCACCTTTTTCAACTGCGCCAGGGGTTTCAAGTCGGCGTCCTTGATGGAGGCGCCTTGCAGGTGGAAGTCCACCTCCTTGCGATCGTCGCTCTGCGCGATCTGGCGCACGGCGCCGCCCACCTTTTCGATCGCCGCGATCGCCGCCGCTTCCGGACCCGAGGCCGGCGCGGCGCCTTGGAAGAAAGCAAACAGATTGTTCATATGGTTCCCTCTGAATTTTCTACTCGATTTCGGCCCGGATGCGCAAGGCCTCGGCGCGCGGATCGGCGGCGCGCGTGATCTGGCGGCCGATCACCAACAGACTGGCCCCGGACGCAAGCGCCTGCCGTGGAGTGGCCACGCGCTTCTGATCGCCCTTGTCCGCTCCCGCCGACCGCACTCCGGGCGTTACCAGGATCGCGTCCGGGCCGGCGATCTCGCGCACCCGCGCCACCTCCACCGGCGAGCAGACGATACCGTCGACGCCCGCCGCCCGGGCTCGCGCCACTCGCGCCGCCACCAGTTCCGCCACGGTGGCCGAGTAGCCCTCCATGCGCAGATCGGACTCGTCGAAGCTGGTGAGCACGGTGACGCCCAACAGCTTCAGGTCCGAGCCCTGGCGGCCATCCACGGCGGCGCGCATCACCTGATCCACCGCGTGCACGGTGAGCAGTTTCGCGCCGAGCGAAGCCACCACCGCCGTGGCGCGCTTCACCGTCTCCGGGATGTCGTAATACTTCATGTCGAGAAAGACAAAATGGCCGGCGGCCGCGAGTTGGCGCACGAAAGCCGGGCCTTCGGCGGCGAACAACTCCATGCCTACCTTGTACCATTGGACGGCATCCCCGAGTTGGCGCACCAGGCGCAGAGCTTCGGCGGCGGAGGGAACGTCCAGGGCGACGACGATCGGGTTGTTCATGAGAGTCGAATCGGTATCCTGCCGGGCTCCACCACGCTGCCCACGCGATAGCCATCGGGGAAGCGCGCGAGAAACGTGCCGGCGTCCTCCTCCGGCAGCGATACCAGCAGCCCGCCCGAAGTCTGCGGATCGAACAGAAGAGCGAAGACGACGGCGTGCACGCCAGGTCCGGCGTCGACGAACGGGGAGGCGAACTCGCGGTTGTTGTTCAGTCCGCCGGGAATCATGCCGTCTTCGGCATAGCCGAGCGCGCCGGGAAGGAACCGCATTTTCGTGGAGTCGATTTCGAGCGTGACGTGGCTGGCCTCCGCCATCTCGCGCGCGTGGCCCACGAAGCCGAATCCGGTGATGTCGGTACAGCCGTGGACCTCGAGGTCCGCCAGCGCTTCGGCCGCCGCGCGATTCAGTTCGAGCATCGACCGGGTCATGGCGGCGACGTGTTCCTCCTCCGCCTTGCCGCGTTTCAGAGCCGTGGCGATCACGCCCGTGCCCAGCCGCTTGGTGAACACCAGCGTGTCGCCCGGCCGCGCTCCCGCGTTCGCCCACACGCGATCCGGGTGCACGGTTCCGGTGACCGAGTATCCGAACTTGATCTCCGGATCGTTCACGCTGTGGCCGCCGAGAATGACGCAGCCGGCTTCGCGCATCTTCTCCGCGCCGCCCTTCAGAATGTCGCGCAAGGTGTCGAGATCGCCCTTGCCCGGATAGCAGACGATCGACAACGCCGACATCGGCCGCCCACCCATCGCGTAGACGTCGGAGAGCGAATTGGCGGCGGCGATCGCGCCGAACGTGAACGCGTCGTCCACGATGGGCGTGAAGAAGTCCACCGTCTGCACCAACGCCATGTCGGCGGAGACACGATACACCCCCGCGTCGTCGGCGGTATCGTACCCGACCAAAACATTCTCGTCGACAACCCGCGGCACGCCGCAAAGCACCTGGTCCAAAACCTTTGGACTCAATTTGGACGCTCAACCGGCGGCTTTGACGTGGGCTGTCAGCTTCTCGGCGGCCATGTGGCCAGTTTAGCAGCCGCCTTGTGGTATGCTGACGCCTCGCCCATGAATCCGATGCCCGCCGTGGAACGAATCTCTAGCGTATTGCTGCGATACGCGGGCCCGGTGGGGTTGCAGCACGATCCGGCGGAGTTCGTCGCGCTGATCGCCGGGTTGATGCGCGACATCACGGGTGGGGACCGGGCGTCGATCTGGCTGCGCGACGAAGCGAGCCTCTACACGCGCGTCGCGCATGGAGCGGGCGAGATCCGCGTGCCGCTCGCCTCGGGGCTGGTGGGCGCGTGCGTCGCCTCCGGCGAACCGGTGCTGGTCAACGACGCGCGGAACGATCCCCGGTTCGATGCGTCGGTGGATCGCTCCACTGGCTACGTAACTCGTTCGCTGCTCACCGTGCCGATGCGCACCTCGAGCGGCGAAGTGATCGGCGCGTGCCAGATCCTCAACAAGCCAGGCGGCTTCCAGGAGGAAGACATCGGTCTGGCGCTGTTCGCCGCGTCCTACTCGGCGACCGCGTTCGAAACGCAGGGACTGCGGCGGCAGGCGGAGTCCGCGCGGCGCCTGGCACGCGATCTGGAAATCGCTCGCGCCGTGCAGCAGCGGCTGTTACCCGCGAATCCACCGGATTTTCCCGGGCTGGAAGCGGCGGGCGCGTGCCACCCCGCGCTGGACGTGGGCGGCGATTTCTACAATTTCATCCGGAGACCGGACGGCCGTTTCGCGATCGTGATGGGCGACATCGCGGGCAAGGGAGTCGCCGCGTCGTTGCTGATGGCGTCGCTCCACGCGTCGTTGAACGCGCTGCTGACGCGGGACAAACTGCCGCTGGCGACGCTGGTCGCCGCGCTGAACGCCCACTTCCGCGAGCATGCCGAGCCGCCGCACTATTCGACGTTGTTTCTCGCCGAATTCGATCCGGACGACGGCTTGCTGCGCTATGTCAACGCCGGGCACCTGGCGCCGCTTCTGGCGAGCGCCGGCGCGCCCTTGGCGGCGCTCGACGGAGGCGGTCCGCCCGTCGGGCTGCTGCCGCGGATGGTCTATCGCGAAACAGCGGTGGAGTTCCCGCCGGGAGCGACGCTGTTCGCGTTCACCGACGGTTTGCCCGAGTCGATCGACACCGCGGGCGAGGAGTGGGGTGACGAGCGTCTGGCGGCTTCGCTGCGGGAAAACGCTCCGCTGGGCCCGCGCAAAGTGGTGGAAGCGATGCTCGCCGAAGCGCACTCCTTCGCGGCCGGGGCTCCCCAACACGACGACATGACGGCGCTCGCGGTGAGAAGGGCGGATCAGTCTTAACACCTGTTAACTCTCGCGTGAAGTATCCTAAATGCACATGTGGGAAGATTTCAAAAACCCTAAGACCAAGCGGGACAAGATGGACAGCCTCTTGCACCTGTACATCGATGGCGCGTTCGACCGGCGCGAATTGCTGAACCGGTTGGGCAAAGTGGCGGGAAGCGCGGCGATCGCCACCACGTTCTTCGAGCAATCGGGCTGGGCGCAAGCCGTACCGTCGGCTTGTCCCGATGGAGTCCGCGTTCCGGTCGACGCTCCGGATATCGTCGCCGAGGATATCCAGATTTCAGGCAAGGGCGGTAACATCTTCGCCCACCTGGCGAAGCCCCGCGAACTGACCGAGGCGCTGCCGGCCATCCTGAATATCCACGAGAATCGCGGTCTGGTGGAACACCACAAGGACATGACGCGGCGGTTCGCGCGCGCCGGCTTCATCGGACTGAGCATCGACCTGCTGTCGCGCCAAGGCGGCGCCCATACGATTCCCGAAGCCCAATTGACCGCCGCTTATGGCCGGACGACGGTAGACCAGCGGCTCGAGGACATGCAGTCGGCGCTCGACTATTTGAAGTCGGAGGGCTTCGTGCGTCCAGGCCGGATCGGCACGACCGGCTTCTGCGCGGGCGGCGCCAACGTCTACATGCTGGCCTTCAATTCCAAGGATGTGGCGGCGGCGGCCCCGTTCTACGGCGCCCCGGCGCTGCCGATCCCCGATCTCACCAATATGCCGGCGTTGTGCATCTTCATGGGGGACAACGACCCCGGCACCAACAACAACGTTCCGGCGGTGCTGGCGGCCATCAACGCGGCGCGCAAATCGGCGGACATCCACATGTGGACCGGCGCGCGGCATGCCTTCATGAACGACACCGGCGCCGCGTACAACGCGGAGGCTGCGTGCCTGTCGTGGGATATCCTGATCCGGTTCTTCCGGCGCGAACTGTTCAAGCCGTAGGGCGCTCCACGGGCCCATCCGCGTGTAGAGCTACGGCCAAGCGGGCACGTCTTCAAGAACGTCCCGATCACGGGCGAGAAGCGCATCCTCCAGAGCGAATCCGGGTGCGGGCCTTCACCCCGAGCGTGAGGGCCAAAACACCCACCATTGGGGCGGTCCAGGGTTCCGGGATCGGCGAGGGTGCGAAGTTGGCGTCGCGCGAATAGAGGAACTGCACGTCGCGCTCGAGCAACGCGCCGGTGAAAATGCTGTTGGCATTGGCGATCATCCGGAACAGCGTCGCATCCGAGTTCATGGCTTGGTAGCGCAAGCTTCGGTACTCGACGCCGGCGCCATCGGGAAGGCGGCCTGTCAGTAGTCCGAAATCGGTGGCCATGCTCGTGTCAATCGGAGGCGAAACCAGGCGGAAGCGAACGTCATCCACGTTGTACAGGATGACATCGTTGTCCGCCACGTCGAACACCGCGTACGGGAAACCCACTCCACGGAACGTCGTGGCGGTCCCGTCGAAGAAGAAGAACCCGTCGTTCCCCGGGCTGCCCGTGTAGGCATACCCGATTGCGTGTCCCAGGGCGTTGGTGGCGAACGGAACGAGCGGTGTTTGGAGTAGCAGCCCCGGAGGAGAGACGGTGGCCGGCAATGGAACGGACGTGGGAAGCGGAGTCCGAACACGGGTGAACTGGGACTGGCAGTCGTACACGCGACAGTCGAACGTCGAGCCATGGGCGACGGCAACAGCCAAGGCAGCGAGCCAAGAGGCTCTCGGAGGCGTCATGACGCGTTCTGGAGCACGTGACGTGCCACAAGCCTCTCGGGATGAAATGGCCGGTGAACGACAGGTACGGAGCTGGCGACGATCCCGGCATGTGGCACGGTAGGCAGTCGCTGGCGCGGTGCGGCTTGGCGCGGCAGCCCACGCAGCGGGCGCGGCGCCGGCCGTGATTGCGGCGTCCGCTTGCTCGATCCCGATTCGCGGCTGGAGCCTGGACAATTGCCGTCCGGACGCGGACTGCTCGAGCCGTAGGCCCGGCTTCATATTAAAATCGTTGCTCCCCTGGGCTCCCGGTGATACAGTCTTCATCGGGAGATCAGATGCGACGAGTATTTTCGATCCTCGGTGTGGCGATAGCGGCCGCCGCGCAAGAACCGGCAGTTTCCGCCGAGCCCCGTGTAGCTGTGCGGGCCGATGTGTCGATCTCCTTCGAGATCCGGGGACCGCTGCCCTTCGGCATCTTCACGGGGACGGTCACAATTCCGCTGTGCTCGCGCTTCCCCGGCGGTCCGGCGATCGTTCTCGACGGCGCCCGGCCGCGGCTGGATATTCCGCCACCGGCACCGGAGAAGGGTGCGCGGCACAAAACGCGAGACCGGTCCGAAGCGCGAGCGGCCGGCGGGTGAAACCAGTCCCGCGGGACTGGCACTATCGCGACGCTTGCGCCAGGTAGCGTGCTTTGCCCCGCTCGAACAGCGCGAGCACCTCGCGCTTCTTCTCTTCGCTGGCGAACCGGCCGCGCTCGGCCGTCCGTTGGATCAGCTTGTCGATCCACGCGACCCAATAGCGGGCGTCTTCCGGCGATTCCACTCCGGCGCCCCCGGCCGTCACCCAAATAGGGCTGGTGTGCGCGAACATATAGGAGTCGTTGAGAACGGTCCGGCGCCAGGGGCCCTTTGCGCGTAGCGCGATCCAGGACGACCGTTCGAGGTCCAAGGTCTTCGGGACCGGCGAGATCGCGCGACCATTGACCACCAGTTCGATGCTGTCGAGCTTCTCCTCCGATTCCACCTTCGCTTCGATCTTCACCTTGCGAACGCCGTTGGCGAGCTTGACCTCGCCGCCGGGCTCCACTCCGTTCACCCGAAGCGAAAGCATCGGGCCGTTGGTGGCGAACGTACGGTGTCCGCGAAACGCCTTCAGCCAACCCTCGTAGGTGAGCGCGCCTTCGACATGGGCGTAGACTCGATGGCCGCCCGGTGTGTAGTGATCGGCCACGTTGGTGAACGAATCGGTGCCGGCGGAGACCCCCACGCGGATGCCGCAGTTCAACAGCCGGTACCAAAGCTCCACGGCAACCTCTTCCGGGTTGTTGCTCATCACGTCCATCGCGTCGATGGCGCCGAGCGCCGCGTCCACGGGCATTTCCCGCATGCTGGCGCCGTCGAAATCGGCCGTGTAGCCGGGATGTGCGTAGGTGACGGCGCCGCCCTGGTCTTGCGCCGCCTTGGCTTGCACGTAGTTCGGAGGATAATCCTCCCATTGCGGCGTGTCCCGGAACCCGGTGTAGAGCGGCTCCACCAGCTTCTTCAAGCCGTACAGGCACATGTGGCCATACGTGCCGGCGTTGCGCATCTCCTCGTTCCAATACAGAAGATAAGGCGGCCGGCTCAGCGAACTGAGCTTGCCTTCGAAGAATGCCGTGTCGTGCAGGAAGGCGCCGAACGAGTTGGCCACCATCATGTTCGGAAGGTGCAAGTCCTCGGCGAGCGTGTACGTCAGGACGTCCTGTTGCGTCACCGACTGGTGATGCGCGGCGGTGTAGTTGGCGTGGATGTGGGAATCGGATGAATACCAGCCGCGCTTGGCCATGTCGATCCAACGGTCGAGTTTCAGCGTCACCTCGGCGGGCGAACCGGGGCGCAGATTCACCGTCTTGGAAACAAACTCGTACTCGATGCCGCGCACCGCCTCGATCGTCGTCTCTCCCGCCGGCATCTCGATCTCGAAGTCCTCGCGGGCGTGGAAGAACTGCTCGGCGGGCAGCGCCGCGAACCGGCTGATCGTCCCTTTGGGGGCGTAGCCGAGGCCATCGGAGCCCGTCAGGTAGACGCGCGCCGCCGATGGCTGGCCGCGCTCGTCCCGTAGATTCACCTTCAGGCGCACCAGCGGCCTCACGTCGAGCGTCACGCTGTGGCCGTCGAGCACGCGCTGAAATACTCCCGGGTCCCTCTCGAACACGCGGAAGAGGTAGCCCTTGCCATCTCGCACCGACGGCACGTTGAAGACGCGGTTCGCCGCGAGGACGTAGGTCGCGTGGTCGTGGAGCATCGCCTCGCGGGGCAGCTTGTCGAACTCGCGGACCTTGAAGACGAACCGGTCGCGGAGGGCGCGCATCGCGGATGCGTTGGAGCGGCGCCGCATGAGGAGCCGCGCCATGTCGCCGAAGCCGGTTTCGCCCTTGGCGTCGATCTGCTCCATACCATCGTGGTTGATCCAGAAGGTGAGATCCTCCTGGCCGGGCAACGACAGCGAGACCGCGCCCTGTCCGGCGCCGAGACGCCATCCCGCCAACGCGGCCAACACCGCCGCGGGAACCGCCAAATGCGATCGCTTCATGGCCGAGTCCGCTCCTGTTTCCTGTATTTGTCGAGCAATGTGCCGAGACGCGCCACCACTTCGGGCTGTTCGGCGTACCGGTTGCGGGTCTCCTGGCGGTCGTTGGCCAAGTCGTGGAGTTGACCCACTGGTTCGCCGGCCACGGTTCGGGGGACCGAGAATCCGTTCGATCCCCGGCTGGGAATCAGCTTCCAGTTCCCCTGCCGGATGGAGAACTCGCCCTGTATCGAGTGAACGATCAGGTGGTCTCGGGGACGCGCCTTCGGATCGGCGAGCGCGGGCATGAGGCTGAAGCTGTCGGGACCGGCATCCCGGTCCAGTTTGGCGCCGGAGGCTTCGGCCCAGGTGGCCAGGAGGTCGACGTGGCAGACCGGCGAATCGCAAACAGAGCCCGGCCGGGCCTTTCCCGGCCAACGCGCGAGGAACGGCACTCGGTGGCCGCCCTCCCAGATATCCGCCTTCGTACCGCGCATCCAGGCGTTGCTCTGATGGCCGAAGTCCTTGACATACTGGCCCCGCGGGGTGATCTTGCCGTGGGCCGCGTCGTCGGGCTCTTGGAAATCCCACCAATGCCAAAGTCCGCCGTTGTC
>SYLY01000393.1 GCA_005808475.1 Acidobacteriota bacterium | reverse complement strand
GAGCCGTCGCCGGGCCGTTGGCGGCGATCTTTCTGATGTGGAAGACCGGGAACGACTTCAAACTGACCTTCTGGGTTGCGGTCGTGCCGGCGTTTCTGTCCCTCGCTCTGGTGTTCGCCGGCGTTCGCGAGCCCGCGCTGGCCGATCCGCCCGAGCGGCGAGCGCCGCCCTTGGCGCGGTCGGAATTGCGGCGGCTGGGCTCGTCCTATTGGTGGATCGTCGCGACCGGCGCCGTGCTGACGCTGGCACGGTTCAGCGAAGCGTTTCTAATCCTCCGAGCTCAGGCGGCGGGCCTGCCCATTGCTCTGGCGCCCGCCATCATGATCGCGATGAACGTGGTGTACGCACTCGCCGCGTATCCGGCGGGAGCGCTCGCGGACAAGGTGAACCGCGTCACCGTCCTGATGTTCGGGGGGGTCCTTCTGATCGCCGGGGACCTGTTCCTGGCCCTGTCGTCCGGCGTGGGTTGGGCGGTGGCCGGCGTCGTTCTCTGGGGCCTCCACATGGCATTCACGCAGGGCGTTTTCTCCGCCCTGATCGCGGACGCCTCACCGGCCGGCCTGCGCGGTACGGCGTACGGCATGTTCAACCTGATGAGTGGCATCGCGATGTTGGCCGCCAGCGCGATCGCGGGCGCGCTCTGGGACCTGTCGGGGCCGCGCGCGACGTTTCTCGCCGGCGCCGCCTTCGCCGCGGTCGCGCTGGCCGGATTGGGGGCGCTCCGCCGAGTGAATCTTTCTCGAGACGCCGATGGGGATGGCTAGGGAGAACATGACTCAGATACCGGAACTGGGAAAGACGATGCGGAGGGTCGCGCTGGGGGGCGCTCGCTTTGTTGATGGCGCCACTCATCGCATCGCGAGTGGTGGAGGGATGGAACTGGAACGCGGGAGGTTTCGTGTTCGCGTACGTCCTGTTCTTCGGGACGGGGATGATGTATGCGCTGATCGCCAGGAAGATGTCCGCGTGGTCGTACAAAGTGGGCGTTGGTGTCGCGCTGCTGGCAGGGTTCGCGTTGGGATGGTCCAACATGGTCCACGTCGCGGACTCGGAAAATCCCGCGAACCTGGCGTACTTCAGCGTGCTCGCGGTGGGGGGCATTGGGGCCTGGCTAGCGCGGCTGGCGGCGCGAGGCTTGGCTCGCACGTTGTTCGCGATGGCGGCGGGGCTTGCGATGATTGCCATGATGCTGCCTTCGGGCGCGCCGGCTTACCTTGCGCGGAACATGGCCATCTTGCATGGTATCTTCGTGGCGTTGGGCAAGCGGATCGCCTACTTGCCGTTCCGGTGGAAACGCCGTATGCGGGCGCGGCAACGCATCCGCCTCCTCCATTGCACGCCCGGTGCGGAAGCAATATAATCAAGTCCGCCCACCGATGTCCTCTCATTTCCAGTCGCATCCGAAGAGCGCAGGCGTGACTGGCCGACCTGCCCTCTCGCTTCTGATGATGGCCGCCGCCGCGGCAGTGCCTTCCCTGTGCTTCGGTGAAATCGCCCGGCGGAATCTCATCGACGACTACATCTTTGGGAAGATGGAACGCGATCAGGTTCCCCACGCCCCACTCGCCAACGATGCCGAGTTTCTGCGGCGCGTCACTCTGGATCTCACCGGACGGATTCCAACCCCCGGACAGGTCCGCGAATTCCTGAAAGACCCCGATCCCGGCAAGCGCGACAAGGTGGTCGATTCCCTGATCCCCGCTCTCCCGATCGAGGGAGTCAGCCGCCGCAAGGAGCAGCCGTTCCTGGACCGCTGGACATATTTCTTCAGCGACCTTTTCAGAAACAACGCACAGAACGAACAGGGCATTCCGGCTTTCCGTAACTACATCTACAAAACGCTCGAGCTCGGCATCCCGTACGACGACTTTGCGCGCGACATGATCACTTCGAGCGCGCTCTCGAATTGGACCACCGGCCCGGCCAACTTCATCTCGCGCAACCGCGTCATGGAAGGCGATGGCTACCGGATGAATCACGAAGACACCTGTGATGAGATCGCGCTCTGGTCCACCAAGATTTTCCTGGGCGTGAACACCGAGTGCATCTCCTGTCACGACGGCGCGGGCCATCTGGAGAAGATCAACCTCTGGCTGTCGAGGAAGAAGCGCGCCGATTTCTGGCGCCAGGCATCTTTCTTCGGCAAGACCAGCATCGGTCCTGTCTTCGGGCGGCAGCAGGAGTTCATCGTCAGGGATGCCGGCGCCGGCTATTCTCCCCGAGCTGGTTACGACAGCGGTTACTCACTCACCTCCAGGAGCAGCCTGCGTGTTCCGCGCTATCAGGCGGAGATCACGCCGGCCTTCATTCTGAACGGCGAAAAGGCGCAACCGGGAGAGCGGGAACGCCAGGCCTTTGCCCGCCTGCTGACATCCGATCCGCAGTTCGCGCGGGCCGCGGTGAATCTCTTTTGGGCCGAGTTCATGGGCCGTGGCATAGTCGACCCGCCGTTTGGCTTCGACATGGATCGCCAGGACCCGGGCCATCCACCACCGGCGCCGTGGACCATCCAACCGAGCCATCCCGAGTTGCTGAATGCGCTTGCCGCGGATTTCATCAAGCATAACTACGACCTGCGCCATCTTTTCAAACTCATCGTCAAGTCCAACGCATACCAGTTGTCGTGGGATTTCGCCCGGAAGTGGGAGGCCCGCTATGATGACTACTTTGCCCGCCACATCGTTCGCCTCCTCGGCCCCGAGCAGCTTTGGGACGCCGTACAGCAAGCCAGCGGGATCCACCGGGATTACGCCATCAAGTACACGGCGCTCAAGGGTAAGTACCTCATGCAAGCTCATTACCTCGATTGGGGTGAGACTGGGCGCCTGCAGGATTTACTCGTGTGCTTCGGGCAGACGGACCGCGAGGACAATGGCTCGTCCGACCGGTCGAGCCTGCTGCAAGCGGCTCACCTTCTGAACAACAGCCTGGTGTTGAATCAGGTCAAGGCGGAGAAAGGCAGCCGGCTGGAGAAGTTGCTGGCTAAGCCGGACAAGGAGTTGGTGGAAGAATTGTTCCTCGCCACCATCGGCCGCTTCCCGGCGTCCGAAGAGGAACGAATGTCGCTCGCCCTGCTCGATAAGACCGGCAACCGGCGCGAAGCCGCCGAGGATTTGCTTTGGGCCCTGGTCAACAGGGTGGACTTTATTTTCAACCGGTGAACTCCAACATGACACTACCGGCCGCCGCCAGCCGCCTTCCGGTTCTTACTCGCCGGAAGTTGTTTCAACTCGGGGCTCTTGACGTCACTGGCGGATGGCTCACCCAACTCGCCGCGCCCCTCAGGGCCACGGCGGCGGAGAAGGTGAAGCCGCGCGGCACCGCCGAGTGCGTGATCTTCGTGAACATGGTCGGCGGTCCGTCTCAGATGGACACCTTCGACTTGAAGGAGCAGAAGAGCACGCCGGCCAACCTCGATGCGCGGACCACCAAACACGGGCTGAAGTGGCCGTACGGCCTGTTGCCGCGGACCGCCGGGGTGCTGGACGACCTGGTGATCGTCCGCTCCATGGGCGCCTGGGAATCGACTCACAATCTCGCCCAGTACTGGCAGCAGGTAGGGCACGGCTTCAGCTCGGCCCGCGCGAAGGAAATGCCATCGATCGGGTCGGTGATCGCCTACGAACTCAAAGATAAGGCCAAGCCGGGCGATTTTCTGCCGCCATTCGTTTCGTTGAACTTTCCGGCCACCGGGCAGAACGGGTTTCTGCTGACCGAAGGCTTTCTCGACAGCGTCGCGGCGCCGCTTGCGATGGACATACGCAACGGGCTCGATGTGCCGTTCGTGTTGCCCGGCGAATATCAAGGCCGTTACGACCGGCGCATGGAGTTCCTCGAGACCTTCGACACTTCGAGGAAGACCGATGCGGCCTCGGCGCCCAAGCGCTTCCTGGAGTGGGAATCATTCACGCGCAATGCTCATCGCATGCTGAAGTCTCCCGCGATTGGAAAGATTTTCGAACTGGGCGCCGAAGAGCGCACGCGATACGGGTCGAACCCCTTCGGCGATGCCTGCCTCGTGGCGCGTAACATGGTGAAGGCCGATGCCGGCGCCCGTTACATTCTGCTCAATCAGGGCGGCTGGGATCATCACGGCTATATCTACGGAGCAGGGCGCGGGGAAGAAGTGGTCCCCGGTGGTCCCCCCAAGGGGCCGAGCGGAATCTACGCCTTGTGCCGGCAATTCGACCAGGGTTTCTCGAGTCTGATCCGGGACCTCCAGCAGACCAAGAGCCGCGACGGCCGGTCTTCGCTCCTCGAAAAGACTTTCGTCGTGGCGGCCGGCGAGTTCGGGCGCACGCCCGGACCGCTCAATGGCATTGACGGACGCGATCATTGGGCGCCGGTGCGATGCGGAGCATTTGCGGGCGGCGGCGTGAAGCATCCTGGCCGGGTCATTGGCGCCACCGACGAGCAGGCCGGCAAAATAACCCGGTTCGACTGGCATAAGAATCGCGCCATCTTTCCAGAGGACGTAACGGCTACCATTTACTCCGTGCTGGGGATCGATTGGACGAAATCCCTCAGCGGTACTCCGTCGGGCCGGGACTTTATGTATGTGGAGCCGATGTCGGGCACCAATTTCATCGGCAGCACCGAGATCGGCGAACTGTTCGCATAGTAACTGGGAGGGCCCAATTGGGAGGGACCCAGTTCCACCCGGGGTTTCTGGGAGTTAAGAGTCATGTCGATACTCAAAATTACAACTGGATTGGCGTTCTGTTCGCTGGCAACCGGCTTGTTCGCTCAAAGTGACCGCGGCGCCGTTACGGGAACCGTGGCCGACTCCTTGGGCGCGGTCGTGACCCAAGCCGGCGTTAGCTTGAGGAATTCGGCGACCGGAGCCGAGTTTACAACGGTGACCACCGGCACCGGCAATTTCACCTTGGCCTCGATCCCGGCGGGCGCGTATGAGCTGACGGTTTCGGCGCCGGGTTTCAACAAATCGGTGCGGAAGAATATCCAGGTGCAAGTGGCCCTCACCGTGCGTCTGGACCTGGAGCTGAAGGTGGGTGAGACTTCGGAATCGATCACGGTCAGCGCGGAGGCGCCGATGCTGCGCACCGAAAACGCCGAAAACAGCATAAATGTCAGCGGCGACCGCATCAACCGGCTGCCGCTCAATTTTGGCGGCGGAGCCGGGGCCAGTGGCGCCATCCGCAGCCAGATGACGTTTTTGATTTTGTCGCCGGGTGTTTCCGGCGTTGGTACTCGCGCCCGGTTCAACGGGTTTGGTGGGGGCGGCAATCCTGCGTTCCGCATTCTGATCGACGGTCAGGACACCACCAGCAACAGCACTGGAGCGCGCGTCGATGAGACCCAGGCGTCGGTTGAGGCGATTGAAGAGTTTACGATGCAAACGTCCAACTACGCCGCGGAATACGGCCAGGCGCTCAGCGGTATCTTCAATTTCACCATACGCTCCGGCACTAACACCCCCCACGGCTCCGTCTACGAATATTTCGTTAACGAGGCTTTCACGGCGAAGACCGCGTTCACGCACGTGCGGCCCACGTCGCGCAAGCATGACTTCGGAGGTACCTTCGGCGGTCCGGTCTTCATCCCGAAACTCTACAATGGCAGGAACAAGACTTTCTTCTTTTTCAATTGGGAGGTATTTCGCAATCGAATTGCCGGCACGGGCATCCTTCAGACGGTCCCGGCCGCGGCCTATCGCACGGGAGATTTCAGCTCGGCGCTGACGGGCCGCAATCTGGGCGCCGACGGCCTGGGGCGTCCGATCATGGAAAATGCGATTTACGACCCGCTGACCAACTCCACTGTCAACGGCGCGGTGTACCGGGATCCGTTTCCTGGGAACCGCATCCCGGCGGCTCGGCTGGACCCGGTAGCCGTCAGGATTCAGGCTCTCATTCCCAGCCCCATCAACACGAATTTGGTCAACAACTGGGCGCAAGATGGAACCTACGCCAAACTGCAATCGGCGCCCGCTGTCAAGATCGACCACCAGTTCGACCCGAAGGACAAAGTCTCGTTCTATTATGGGCGCCTGAAAACGGACCTCAAGAGCGGCTTCGACAGCCTGCCCATACCGATCACCGCCACCCGCTATCAGGCCATTTACTCCGACACGGTGCGTCTGAACTTCAACCGGTCCATGACGCCGACCTTGCTGCTGCACCTGGGTTCGGGTTTCCTGCGGTACCTCAATCCGGATAGCGCCGCGCCGGACGTTCTCTCTTACGATGCGGCCAAGGGCATCGGTTTCGTGGGCAGCGCGACCGGGCTTGGGTTTCCCAACATCACGGGGCTGAGTTCCGGGAACTTCGGCGGAATGAACCTCGGCATGGGACCCTCGAGCGCGAACCGTTATTACAACGACAAGTGGACTTCGGTCGCCAGTCTAATGCACGTGCGCAATAATCACACGATCAAGATTGGCGGCGAGATGCGCGTCGATATTTGGACCGATCGAAATCTTCGAGGCGCCACTGGCAACCTGGTGTTTTCCCCGGCTCAGACGGGTTTGCCCGCTCTCGCGCAGACCGGGCAAAACCTTCCGGGTGGCACCGGAGTGGGACATGCCTACGCCAGCTTCCTGTTAGGTCAAGTCAGCAGCGCCAGCGTCAACGCCGTTCAGGATCCGCAGTGGCGCCGGACTTCCTGGGGATTGTACTTGCAGGACACGTGGAAAGTGACGCGCAAGTTGACGCTCGACTATGGCCTGCGCTGGGATTATATGAGTGCGGGGCACGAAATCTGGCGGCGCGCCAGTACCCTGGGATTCGAGACACCGAACCCGAGCGCCGGCGGTTTGCCCGGTGCGTTGATCTATGAAGGATACGGTCAGGGCCGCTGCAATTGCGAGTTTGCCGGCAAATACCCGTACGCCGTGGGACCGCGCCTCGGCATGGCCTATCAGTTGGACTCCAAGACCGTGTTGCGCGCGGGCTGGGGCGTGACCTACGGCAACGTTTCGACTTATAACTTGATCACCAATAACGCCTGGTACGGCGTCGGCTTCGACGCGGTTACCTGGGCTAACCCCGGCGCTGGGGAAGCCGCCGTCCGTCTGAGAGACGGCCTCCGCTACAGCGTCTCCGACTTGTATAGAACGAGCTTGGACCCGGGCCTGCTCCCCCTGAGGGGGCAACTGGGCGCTCCGCCCGTCGTCATCGACCAGAGTTGGGGGCGTCCGCCGAGAGTCAACCAATGGAGCATAGGAGTGCAGCGCGAGGTGGTCCGCAACCTCCTGGTGGAAACCGCGTATGTCGGCAATCGGGGAGTCTGGCTGGACGGCGGTGCACTCCAGTTCCCCAATGTTCTTACCGACGAGCGGCTCGCATCCGCCGGTTTGAACCGGGCCAATGCGGCGGACCGGACGTTGTTGACTTCCACTATCACGGCCCCCGCCGTGGTGGCGCGAGGATTCCGTCCGCCCTACGCCGGCTTCCCGGCCAATGCAAGCCTGGCGCAGGCGCTGCGTCCCTATCCGCAATTCAACAGCCCCCTGACGGCGCGCAACGCGTCCCTGGGCAATTCCTGGTACGACTCGCTTCAGACCAAAGTAACCAAACGTTACTCTCATGGTCTGGACTTCACCGCGGCCATCACCTGGCAGAAAGAGCTCTCGCGGACAGCTCCGTTTAACGATCCGGTCAATCGCGTCAACCAGAAGCGCCTGGATGCCTCCGGAACACCCTTGGTGTTCGTAACCGGCTTCAACTACGAAATGCAAAAATGGGGCAACCGCAAGTTAAGGCATGCCGTGGCAAGCGGCTGGACCATCTCCGGACTGGTACGCTATTCGAGCGGCATTCCGCTGGCCATTCCCAACTCCGCCAACGGTATTAACGCTCAGACGTTTCGCGGCGGCACCGTACAAAACCGGGTGGCCGGCGAGAACCTGTATCTGAAGGATCTCGGGTGCGGGTGTATTGACCCGAACGCCGACTTGGTTCTCAACCCCAAGGCTTGGGCGGAGGCGCCCGCGGGGCAGTTTGGCGTCTCCGCCGCGGGCTACCAGGACTTCCGCGGTCCGGTGACCGCGGACGAACAGTTGGGCGTCGGCCGCAACTTCCGGGTCGGGGAAGGCCGAGTGCTCTCAATCCGGGCGGAGTTTTTCAACGTGTTCAACCGGACCATTCTGCCGGCGCCGAACGTAGGCAGCCCGACCGCTACCACCACGCGCGATTCGCGCGGCAGGCTGACCGGCGGCTTCGGATTCGTGAACCAGAATAATGCCGGCCAGCCCCGCAATGGGCAGATCGTGGCGCGCTTCCAGTTTTGATCACCACAGGGAGCATTCTCACAAACGCGCACGCGCTTCCGCCGCGGCAGCGCCTTCGGCGGCAGCGAGATCAGCGAACTGTTCGCATCGTAATTGGGAGGGACCGCCGTTGGCACGGCCGCCGGTAACGAACGCGTCGCCGCCTGCGTGCCGGGTTGCGGCATACGCGCCATGGTTCGCTATCGCGACTGCTCACTCCCCATCGGTGTGCGCGGCCATCCGCGACCGGCTTTGGGATCGCCCACGATCCAGGTGATACTCCAGGCGCCGGTGAGCGATCCCTTCACATAGGTTATTCGGGTCGTTTACCTGAAAGAGACCAAGTTGAAGGGGCCCTGTTCGTAGGTGAAGAGTCCGAAGTCCAGCCCGGTGGCGGCGAACCGGCCGGCGCTGGTCAGGGGAGCTGATCGCGTCCTGATTGGTCCATTTCTCGGGAGGCGGCAGGGTGATGGCCCCGCTCCGTTGTCCACCGTGTAGTCTCCGGGTGTGAAGACATCACTTCCGGCCACGCTGTACTGATAACGAGGCGCGGGCAACTGGACCCGCCCACCTGGACCGCTGAGGTTGAGCGCTGGTCGCGCGTTCAGGCGCTGTGCGGGCGTTCGATCGACCGGGACGTCAAAGAGCTCCACGGCTGGCGATCCGGGTGTAACCGTGCAGCATCGCAATAGACGGACAGGTTCGGCGCCCCGGGATGGGCGGCCACGGCGAACTTCCCGCCGGGGTCGATCACCACTTGCCGCGGATTGCTGCCGCCCGCCAGTGGCGTGTTACTCACCTGGGCCAAGTGACCGGTTCCCGGGTCGATCGGTAGCCGGTCAAGGCCGGGGGGCCTGCCGTGGTCACGAAGACGAACTTTGCGTTCGGATGGATAGCGACGGACGAAGGGGTTCCCGCGGGCGCCACGCGCGGCCGGATCTCGCCAAGGCTACCGTTGTCCTGATCGTAGATATAGGACAAGATGGTCCGCTCGCCGTTGTTCGCGACGTACAGCATTTGGCCGAAGAGTCCCTGGAATCCTCCGGCCGTCAAAACCGCCCAAAGAAAACGCTCTGCTGTTTGACCCTGCATTGGGTGCTCCTGTTCCCTAGCCGTTAAAGCGTCTTTCGTCCCGGCATCGGGACACCGGGATGATATCACCGCGAAACAGGCGCTTCAGGCGCTTCAACAACCCGCTTACCAACGCCGGCGGCCCGTTCCGCGGCGGTATGTTCGAAGCCCCGGCCTGAAGATGACCCTCTTGTTAGATCCAAGGGCGTCCATTTCGAACGACGGCCAGTGCCCTGAGCGGGCGAGGAACCTCAGGACTGCGCCATAATGCGGGTATGCCCACCTGCGCCCGGTTCCTTACGCTGCTGGCCTGCGCCGCCCTGGGACTTCTCGGCCAGGCCCCGGCCACCGTGCCGTTCCAAGGCGAGATCATCGGCTCTGGCGTCAGCGGCCGCACGCTCTACGCCACCACCGGACCGGGCTACTTCAAGAGCATCGACGACGGCGCCACCTGGAATCCCGTTTATGTAACCGAAGCCGGCGCCGGGCAACCGCCGTTCGCCGCCTTCGCGGTCGATCCGTTGAACGACTCCACGCTTTACCTTGCCCATCGCCGGAAGAGGGCGCGCTGTGGAAGAGCATCAACGCCGGACTGACTTGGCGGAAGGCCAATGCCGGCCTGCCAGACTCTGGCCGGTGACCCAAAGCTACCTGCTGGTGGCGAACAATGGAGCGCTCTACCTGCGCATCGATAGGGCAATCTACAAGTCTCGGGACGGAGGCGAGGGGTGGGTGAAACTGGCCGCGCCGCTGCCAGGCAACACGCGGGCTTTCGACATCAACCGCGGCACGCCCACGCAGATGTTCCATGGTGACGGCGCAGCGGTCTGGAAGTCTGGCGATGAGAGCGCCAGTTGGCGCGCGACGATCACTTTGCAGACGGGCTTGTCACCAATCGGCTGCATCGCCACGGAACCGTCCTTCCCGGACGGGGTGTATGTGTGCGTCTCCGGCGCCGGTAGCCCGAACGGCGTGTACACGGTAGGCGGCAAGGATGTGTGTAAAAAACAGCCAGATCGTGTTCTGTCACGTGCAGACGCGATGCGGTAGCTCTTGGAACGAAACGGCGGGAGCGTAAGCGACATTGGCGAATGGCCTCCGAAACAACGCCATCAACCTGCTGAAAATGCAGGTCTTGTACACATCCGATAATCTCCATTATGTCACATCAATGCGGCGGATTCGGTCTCGTCGCCTGTGATCGATTCCGCCCGCGTTTCGCGCATAAGTTGAGAAAGATGTTCGACAACCTCATGCAAGCGATCCGCGGAATGCTCGGAACAGGCCAAGCCCCGCGCCTGCTTTACGAAGAGGACAGGCGGCAAGGCGCCTGCCGAGTGGGAGGCCAAGGCAAAGCTGCCGCTCGCCGGGCGCGATCGAGTCCTGAACTTCGTCGCCCGCCAGGTGATCCGGGATCGGTCCGGACTCGATCACGATTTTCCGCTGAACGGACACCGGTTCAGGCGATCATCTGCCGCAGCACTTGTCCGCCGATGTCGGTCAACCGGCGATAGCGGCCCGCATGGAGATAGGTCAAACGCTGGTCGCTCAAGCCGAGCAGGTCGAGAATCGTTGCGTGCACATCCCGAATCGGAATCGGTTCCCCTGCCGATTTGATGCCGAACTCGCCGGTGTCGCCCGCCGTGGCGCCCCCCTGGACGCCGCCGCCCGCCATCCAAACCGTGAGTCCCCATTGGTTGTGGTCGCGGCCCGGCTTGGCGGACTCGAGGTCGTTGATGAACGGCGTCCGGCCCATTTCCGATGCCCAGACCACCAGCGTTTCGTCGAGCAGCCCGCGGCTCTGGAGATCGGTCAGCAGCCCGGCGACCGGCGTGTCTACTTCCGCCAGATGAGCGGGTATGCGCTCGGCGATGTTCCCGTGGTCGTCCCAACTGTAGCGGCCGATCTCGACGCCGTGGATGCACAGCACGTGCCGGACGCCGCTCTCCACCATTCGCCTTGCAAGCAGACATTGCCGCCCGAAACTCGCGGTAACCGGGTTGTCGAGGCCGTAGAGCTTCCCGGTCGCGGCGGTCTCCCGGGACAAGTCGACGACTCCCGGCGCCTCGGCCTGCACGCGGAAAGCGAGTTCATAGGCGGCGATGCGGGCCTCGAGCTCGTCGCCGGCGCGGGTGGCCAGATGTTCCCGGTTGATCGCCTGGAGTAAGTCGAACTCCTGGCGCTGCCGCTCACGCGAAACGCCGAGGGGGCGTTCCAGGTCGAGCACCGGCGCCCCTTTCGACCGGAATAGCGTGCCCTGGTAGGCGGCGGGCAGGTAACCGGCGCTCCAGACCGCGGCGCCGTTTACCGGCGCTCCCCGGGGATCCTGCAGCACCACGTAGGCTGGCAGGCTCCGGTTGGGGCTGCCGAGGCCGTAGGCGATCCATGAGCCGATCGATGCGTGGCCCTGGAACTGCGAGCCGGTATTCACGTGCATCGTCGCCGGACCGTGGTTGTTGTTATCGACCTTGATGCCGTGCACGAACGCGAGACGGTCGGCATGGTCCGCCAGCTTCGGCAGCAGCGCCGTCATCCACCGGCCAGACTGGCCCGCGCGGCGGAACTCGAACGGGCTCGGAATGGCGCGATGCGGATGGGAAAGAAATCCCTCGATCTCGCCCGTAAGCCCCGGCGTCTTCGGCAGGCGCTGTCCCGCGTACTTGGCCAGCAGGGGTTTGTAGTCGAACGTGTCGAGCTGGCTCGCGCCACCGGCCATGAACAGAAAGATGCAGTGCTTGGCCTTTCGGGCAAAGTGAGGAGGCTTGGGCGCCAGCGGATCGGCGGCCCGCGCGGCGTCCTCGGCGAGCATGGTGGCCAGCGCCAGACCGCCGATGCCATTGCAGCTCCGGCGCAGAAACTCCCGGCGCGGTAGGGCGGTTTCAATCGACATAGAGGAACTCGTTGCTGTTGATCAGGACACGGCAGATGCCCGTGATGGCGCTACGCTCGTCCGCGATGGAAGCGGCAAAGCGCAACGACCGGTCCAGTTCGGACGCGCCGGCCTCCCGGCCGCGGGACACCAGGAAAGCGCGCTGGATCTGCCGGCGTAGATCCGGCCCAGCCTCGCGGCGGACTCGTTCGGCGAAGTGGCGGGCTTCGGTGTTCACGAACTCGCTATCGTACATTGCCAGCGGCTGCAGCGCGGTGACGGTGTTGCGGCGAAGGTCGCAGGAAGCGTTCGGCACCGGCGCGTCGAAAACCTCCAGCATCGGAAGAGAGAGCGAACGCCGCTGGAACACGTAGACGCTTCGTCTGAGCGCATCGCCCTCCGGTGAAGTCTCCCAGGTGTTGTTCGACTGGACGCGCTGTTCGCGGTCCAGCCCTTCCGGCAGCGGCGGAAAGATAGGAGGTCCTCCGAGTTCGCGATTCAACCGGCCGCTCACCGTGAGGACGCTGTCGCGAATCGCCTCGCCGGTGAGGCGCTGCCGGGGGAAGCTGGAATAGAACCGGTTGCCCTGATCCGCTTCGGCCTCGCCCGCCGATGCCTGGCGGTAGGTGTTGGAATTGAGAATCAGCCGGTGCATGGCCTTGACGCTCCAGGCGCGCTCGACGAACGCCGTTGCCAGCCAGTCCAGCAGTTCCGGATGCGTGGGCCGCGCGCCGTTTCGACCGAAGTCGCTCGGCGTCTCGACGATGCCCCGTCCGAAATGATGCCGCCAGATTCGGTTGACCATGACTCGCGCGGTAAGCGGATTTTCCGGGCTCGCGATCCACTTGGCCAACGTCAGGCGCCGGCCGCGAGTGGGATGGCGCTTGTACCGGTCGATCGGGAGCGGCGCGGGAAGGGAATGGCCGGCGATCGCGCTCGGGAAGCCGGGCTCGACGATCTCGCCGGGCCGGTCGTGGTCGCCGCGCAACAGGACATGGGTGACCGGAACGCTGGGTCCGTAGGGAGGGTCGTCGGCGTTGCGCAGGGACATGGCCGAGGGTTCCACGCGAATCAGGCCATTCTTCAACCACCGCTGCCGCTCGCGATACGCGAGGAAGCGTTCCCGCTCTTCGTTCGTGAAGGTCTGATCTTTCTTGTCGAGCCGCACCGTATTGTTGTTCTCTTCGTTGAACAATCGCTCCACGTCGCGGATCGCGGGCGGCTTGGTCCCGGCGGGCTTGTCGCGTTTCCACAACGCCGCCAGCCGGTCCACCAAGGGCTTGGCGAATGTCTCGATCGCGGCATCCTCGGCTTCCAACGCCTTGCGATAAGCGGCGGCCTTTCGGTCCATCGCCTCTTTCTCGCCGGGGCGATAGAACGCGGCCGGTTGGGGTCCGCCGAGTTGTTGCGAATCGCCCGGCCGGGGCGGCGCGATGTAGACGCTCGCCAGAAAAGCCTTCAGGCGGTAGAAATCGCGCGTGGGGATGGGATCGTACTTATGGTCGTGGCACTTGGCGCAACCGGCCGTCCAGCCGAGGAACACGGAACTGGCGGTGGCCGTCATTTCGCTCAAGAGAACGTCGCGGCTCTCTTCGCCTCTCGGTTCGGTGAACGGCGCCAGGCGCAGAAAGGTCAGCGCCACGACTTGCTCCGGGTTCGGAGCGGGTAGTCCGCCGGCGCCCGTCACTGGTTGGAACTCGTCGCCGGCCAGTTGTTCCATCGCGAACCGGTCGTAGGGCTTGTCGGAGTTGAACGCGTCGACGACATAGTCGCGATACCGCCAGGCATGGAAGAATTCCGGATCGCCCTCGTAGCCGTTGGTGTCGGCGTACCGCGCCAGATCCAGCCAGTAGCGCCCCCACCGGACGCCGTACTGCGGATTGCCGAGAAGCCGGTCCACCAGCGCTTCATGGGCTTGCGGCGAAGGATCCTCCACGAACTGGCGGATCTCCTCGGGGCTGGGCGGCAATCCTAACAAGTCGAGGTAAAGTCTACGGGCCATCGCTCCGCGTTCGGCCTCCTTGGCGGGTGCGAGCCGGCGTTGCTCGAGCTTCGAAAGCACGAAGGCGTCGATCGGATTTCGCACCCAGCCGGCGCCCTTCACGGCGGGAACCGGCGGGCGGACGGGCCGTACCAGTGACCAGTGCTTACCGTCGTCTGGCCGGGACGCCGGCGCGCGCAGCCGCCGCACCCACCCTTCGATCACAGCGAGCTCGCTGGCCGGCAGGGTCTTGCCCGGCGGCATCCGCGGCTCGATCGCGCCCCGAACGGCCTGTACCAGCGGGCTCTGTTCCGGCGATCCGGCCACCACCGCCGGTCCGCGACGGCTGCCGCCCGCCGCCAGCGCCTCCGCCGTCGTCACAGAAAGCCCGCTGGCGCGATTGGTCTCGTCGTGGCAAGGCGTGCAGTTGGACCGCAGGACCGGCAGGACCGACTCCTCGAACTCGCCGGCGCCGGCCATCGGGCCACCCGCCATGAGGGCGAGCGCGACAATTCCAGCGATCCTCATCTCGCGCACATTATACAGGAAGCGGGTTGGCTTACCGCTCGAGGACCATTCCCTCGCGTTCGATACGCTCGAGCATCTGGCGGAAGGCCGGCGATCCGTCGTTGTCCCAGTACTCGGTTGCGATCGGCGACGCGTAGCTCATCGGGATCAGCCGGCGAAAGTCCGGCCGCACCATGAACAACGAGTCCTTCGGATCGGCCAGGTGATACATGCGGGCGCCGTTCTTGAATCGCGACTTGACGATCCACTTCGATCGCTCCGGCAGCCGCAGCGCCTCGGCGCGCTTCAACGCTTCTCGATCCAAGGTTACGCCGAGCCCCGGGCTCTCCGGCACGCGAACGAATCCGTTCACCGGATCGGTCTTGCCGGACACGACGTCGGTCTTCCACCGCTCGGAGCTGGTGACAAAATGAAAGTCCGCCGCGGGAAACGCGGCTTGCATGTGGGTGACCATGGACTTGGTAATCTCGCCGCCGACATTCTGGAGCATGAAGGGGATGTTCGCGGCGGCGAACAATCCGGCGCGTTGGATCGCCGTGCCGATGCGCGCGTGTCCCAGCATGTAGGCGTCCGCGGCCCGTAACAACACTTCCTGTCTCGCGCCGAGGGGAGTGTGGTGGTAGACGACCGGCAGGCGGGAGCGCTTCCGCAGTTCGGCGTAGCCCTGGACATCGTCCTCGCGCAACGGATCCTCGAAACAACCCATGATCCGGTAGGCGGCGAGGCGGTCGAGCAGTTCGAACATGTGGTCGTTGGACCCGCCCATCGTGAAATCGAGGTGAATCTTGAACCCCTCGGGTGCGACCGCTTGCATCGCGTCCATCTGGTCGAAGATATTCTCGAACGGCGAGAGGTGGAACTTCATCCACGTGAACCCGCGCTTGGAATACTCCTGGACCGCCTGCGCCATCCGCTTCGGGTGCGTGGAAACGGTCCAACTCGAGATGGGAACCCACGACCGGTATTTCTGCCCGAACAACTTGTAGACCGGCACGCCGGCGGCTTTGCCCATCAGGTCGTACATCGCCGTGCCGAGCGCCAGCGAGGTTTCGTCGCCCACCCAATCGAACGGATTGCTTCCGATGTACTTCTTCACCACCTCCGGCGATTCGCGGGAATCGCCCTCGCCGAGTCCGGTGAGGCCCGTATCGGTGTGCGCGACGTAGACGACGCGGTGGGTCGCGCCGTAGTAGTGGTCGAGTTGGTAGGCGATCCAATCCTCGTATTCGACCATGACGGGATGGATCTCGATCTCGGTGACCTTCAGCTTGGCGAAGGAAAAGGCGCTCGCCGCGCCCAGCGATGCGGCGGCCGCTCCACGCGCGATGGAGCGAAGAAAGCGTCTGCGGGTGCTCATGGTTTCGGGAACCGCTATCGGGCGGTCAAGGCCTTGTCCAACGCGGCGGCGGCCAGCGGAGCCATCGCCGAATAGCCGGCGTCGTTGGGCGCGAGCCCGTCGGCGGTCAGCTCTTTTCTGACGTAGCGGCCGTCGGCCAGGGCCTTCCAAAAGTCGAGATACACGGCGCCCGACTGGGCCGCGTAGTCGCGTAGCCACTCGTTGAGCCCCATCAGCTTCCCCGGCGTTCGCGTGGACGTGAGGTTGCGGCCCGCGCAATCGCAGACCGGCGTCGCCGACGCGAGCACCACGCGGATCCCGTGCGCCTTGGCCAGTTCGGTCATCGTCATGATGTTCTCGGCGATGGTGCCGGTGGTGGCGGGTCCGGCGAAACCCGCGAAGTCGTTCGAACCGCCCTGAATCACCACCGCGGCCGGCTTCAGGGAGATTACGTCCTGGCGGAAGCGCACCAGCATCTGGGGCGTGGTCTGGCGGGCGATGCCGCGATTGAAGTACGGCTTGCCGGGAAAGAACGGGGCGCTGCCCTTCCCCCACTGTTCCGTGATTTCATCGCCCAGAAACACCACGCGCTTCTCGTCCGGCTTCAGCTTGATCTCGGAGTTTTCGCTGCCGTACCGCGTGAGTCCGCCCCAGTCGGCGAGCAAGCGGATGAACGCCGTGCGCTCCCGGTCCAGATCCTCGATGAGCCGGTCGCGCTCGTCCGCGGCCGCGGCGATTCCGAGGCTGAGCGCGGCGGCCGCGGCCCACCTCATTTCTTCAGGCCGAAGGCGTACACCGTGCCGTCGTAGGTGTTGATAAAGACGCGGCCGTTGGCGACGGAAATTCCGCTCCAGTGGTTCCACGTCTTGATCGTGTCTCCGCTGGACCACAATTCCTTGCCCGTCTGCGCATCCAGCGCGTAGAGCACGGCGTAGGTGCACTTGGGCAGGCGGCGTTCCATGCGGAAATCCAGGCCGACATCGGGGAACGCCTGCGCGGTGTTCTCGCCGCTGCCGTAGGCGAAGATGACGCCGTTGGCGATCACGGGCGGCTCCGCCTGATCCATGTCGCGCGAGATCCAGGCGGGCGCGAGTTCGACCTTGCCCGCCGGCGTGGTCACCACCTTGAACGCGGCGATCGCGCCCTTCTTCACCAGGCCGTTCTCGATTGGCGCCTTGAACTTGGAGTGCTTCGGACCCCAGAACGGAGTCAGCACCCAGCGGTTTCCGCGCGAATCCTCCCAGGACGTCAGCGAGCCCCAGATGCCGGCTTCGGCGAAGTCGACGATTTCGTTGCAGATGAGAGGCGTGCGGTAGACGGGCGTGCGGTGATCGTCGCCGCCGATGGACTCGGTGTCCATGAAGTAGAGCCGGCACTCCTTACTGGCGTCCACCATGTACTCGCGGCCCTTGTAGTCGAAAATGGTTGGCGTCACCTGCATGTCCAGATCGCGTTTCCAGAGCCATTCGGCGTTGGAGGGACCGTAGTAGTCCACCAGTTCCACCGCTTTGGTCTGGGGATTCTGCTTCACGCCGATCAGGCCGTTGCCATAGACGCCGTTTTCCGGATCCCACCGCCCGTCGCCGGTGCCCGTGTACATGACGCCGCTCTTGCTGATGGCGGGTCCGGAGCGGCCCCACATGCCGCCGCCCGCCGGACCCCAGCTTCCCACCTTGTTCGTGGCGAGGTCGTACGTGTACACCGTGTTCGGATTGCCACCGCAGCCCTGCGCCGAGTGCGTGTAGATCACGTTCTTGTACAGGCTCATCGCGTAGGGCTTACCGTTCGGCGGCATGAACTTCGCGGGGGGCGCCAGATCCTCGCCGTCGGCCGCGTTCAACTGGTGGAACTTGCCGTCCCACGACGCCGCGTAGATGGTGTACTTGCCGGCCGAGGCGCCCGGTCCAATGGTGACGTTCGCGGTCATGCCGCCCGGGCACAACACGCTGGGGCCGCGTCCGGGCCCGTCCTTGAACGAGCTTTCGAAACGCTTGTGCCAGACGATCTCGCCGGTCTTGGCGTCGAGCGCATAGACGTTGTCGGAAACGCCCACCTGGATCACCAGTTCGCGCCGACCCTTGGGCGTGTCGACCTGCCCGATCACGAGCGGCTCGAGCAACGAATGCATCTGCCGCGGCTGGTTGTCCAGCTTCCGCGTCCACAGCAGCTTCATGTCCTTGACGGTGGAAGTGCTCAGAATCTTCTCGTCGCGCTGCCAGTTGCTGCGGATGACGTCGGAGCCGTCGGTGAGCCAGTCGGCGGCGGTGGCCGGGACGGCGGCGAAGAGGAGCGGCAATACCGCGAACGTTGCGTTTTTCATGTCCGGTCTGATCGGGCCAAGCCCATACTATAACATCGCCGCCGGGACGCGAACCGGCGCGGTGCACCCGCTACAATGCAAGGCGTGGACATTCGAGAGTACGGCGCCGCCGATCGCGCCGCATGCGCTTCGATCGCGGGCGCGGATTGGGTGGACCCGGGCGGGTCCTTCTATGTCGCCGAGCACGACGGACAGGTGATCGGCTGCGGTGGCTTCGCGTTCGACCAGGCGGGTGAGGCTCGTTTGGTGGGTCCGGTGGTGGCGGCGGGCTTCCGGCGCATGGGTGTGGGCCGCTTCCTGGCGATGTACGCGATGCGCGCCGCGTCGCGCGGGCGGACGTTGCGGACGATCTCCGCGCGGCCGCCGGAGGAGTCGCGGGCCTTCTTCGAGAAGCTCGGATTCCGGGTGGCGTCCGCCGGCGATGGGGTGGTGGAGATGGTGAAAAAGCTCGAAGTGTGCGGCTGAGTGTCCCCTCTGCCCGGTTTACGACGCAAGAAGACCTGACCGTCGACGCAAGGCGATCTACCAAGCCGAGCCGCTCGAGAGGCACTACTGGACCGGCTTCTTTAGGCGCCAAGTAGGCTGCCGCCAACGACGTATCCTACTCGGCTCGCGACGCGAGCTTGCGGAACGCGTCCGTCATCGTCGTGCGCCGCTTCACCGCCGCCAGCTTCGCCGCGTCGCCCTCCGCTCCCTGCCGCTCGATCGCTTCGCGATACCGCTCCTGGTGATCGGCCAACGCCATCGGAGTCTCGCCCGCCGAGTTCTTCTCGTCTGACGCCGCGCCGAGAGAATGCAGGAGCGCCACCACCTCCGGCGATCCGCCCAATGCCGCGATGTGTTGGATCGTCTGGCCGCGCCGCGGCAGCGTGATGGGCTCCACCGGATCGGGGATCTTCTCCGTCGGGTGATAACGCATTCTCAGATCCGCGCCCCGCCCGGCCAACTCGCGGACCGCCGCCGAGTCGCCGGCCATCACGGCCACCGAGAACGGCGTGTGTCCGTCCTTGCGCACCTGGTTCGGATCGCCGCCCCGGTCGAGCAGCAGCTTCACCAACGGCGCGCTGCGCGAACTCGCCGCGATGTGCAACGCCGTGGATCCTGGCGGCGCGGGATTGATGCGGACATCGCCCGCCGGCCCCGCGGTCGGATACATCGTCGGCTGGTTCGGACCGGCGCCGTCGTCGAGCAGCCGGGTCACGATGGCGATCGCTTCCTCCGCCTGCGACGCCGTGGCCTGGCGGTCGCCGCGGCCGAGCGAGAGCAGTGCTGCCTTGCCTCCGTACGCGCCTCCCCGGCGGAATTCGGAGCCGAGCGCCGCGTTCGCCACCGCCAGCGCGGCCGCGTGCAAAGGCGTATAGCCCGCGCCATCCGCGGCCCGCGACTTGGCTCCACGATCGAGCAGCAGCTTCGCCATCGCCAGATCGGGCGCGAACCGCTGGGAACTACCGGCCGCCGCCGGAGCGCCCTTGCCCGGCACGAACGCCAGATTCGGCGGGTCCCAATTGTACAAAGCGGCGAGCAGCGGCGTGGTACCGTCGGCCGACGGCTGGTTCGGATCGATGCCTGCGTCCAGCAGTATCTTCGCCGACTCCAGATCGTGCTTGCGAGCCGCGAAGAACAGCGCGTTCTCGCCGCCCTTGCGCGACCGGTACGATCCGTCGTTGTTCCACGGAATGCCGGTCTTGCCCAGCGTTGCCGTGGTGGGGATGTAGATCGTGTACTCGACATCCCAGGAAGCGGTGACCGCGCGAACGTCCGCCTTGCGATCCATCAGCAGACGCACCGCCGCCGGATATCCGGCCGCCCACATGAGCGCCGTTTGGCCGAACTTGTTGTCGCGCGCGTCCGGACTCGCGCCGCGATCGAGCAGCATCCGCATCGTCTCGATCTGGCGGAGCCGCGCGGCGGTCATCAGCGGCGTCTCGCCGTTTTCGCGCGCCAGATTCGGGTTGGCGCGATGGGCGAGCAGCAGCTTCACCATCGCCGTCGAGCCGTTCGAAATCGCGAGCGCAAGCGGCCCGATTCCGAGTTCGTTCGCCAGGTTCGGATCGGCGCCGGCTTTCAGCAGATGCTCCGCCATCCCGGTGTTGCTCCGGTGCGCGGCCCACGCCAGCGCGGTGGCGCCGTCTTCCTCGCGCGCGTTGACATCGGCGCGGCGCGACGCCAGCGCCTTCACCGCCGCCACATCGTCGTTGCGCGCGGCGTCCAGGATCTCCGCCGCCGCGGCCGGCCACGCGGCAAGCGCCGCCAGGGCGATCCAACGCATGTCAGACCTCCAGGCGCTTCAGCGGACCCGTGCTGTCGCCGAACTTCCCGGTGGGCACGCCCACCTTGTCGAGCATCGTGAGGTACAGGTTGGTCAACGGTGTTTCGTCGCCGGGGAACTTCAGATAGCGTCCGCCGGCGATCCGGCCCGCCGCGCCGCCCGCCAGGATGATCGGAAGGTCCCGCTGGCTATGCGACGTGGGGACGCTCAGGTTGCTTCCATAGAGAATCAGCGAGTGGTCCAGCAGCGTCGACGAGCCTTCCTTCAATCCGTCGAGCTTCGACAGGAAGTACGCGAATAGCCGCGATTGCTCCACGTTGATCCTGGCCAGCGCGTCCAGCTTGTCCTTTTCGAAATTGTGGTGCGAGATTTCGTGATGGCCCATCGAAACGCCGATATGCGGATAGCTCATCGAGGTCGCTTCGCGGCCGTAGAGGAACGTCCAGACGCGCGTCAGGTCCGCCTGGATCGCCAACGTTTGCAGGTCGAACATCATCTTCATGTTGTCGACCCAGGCATCGGGGACGCCGGCCGGCCGCTCGGCGCCGGGCAGATCCTTCGGCTTTTTGCGCATGGCGACATCGATGCGCCGTTCGATATCGCGGATCGATTCCACGTACTCGTCGAGCTTGCGGCGGTCGCCCGGGCCGAGCGCCGCCTTCAACTCCGCGATTCGTTCGGACACCGCGTCCAGACTGCTGCGGTCGGCGGCCTGGCGCCGCGCGGCGGCCACGGGATCGATGCGGCCCGACTCGCCGAACAGGCGCTCGAACACCAGCCGGGGATTGAATTCGAATGGCAGGGGCGCGGTGGCGGTCTTGAACACCGGCCCGACATGCGCGCTGCCCGTGGTCGTCTTCTCCGCCGCCAATTCCAGCGAGGCGAACTGCGTTTCCTTGCCGAGGTGTTGCGCCGCCAACTGATCGATCGACACGCCCACCTGGATGCGGCCCTTGGTCATTTCGACGCCGGTGAGGAACGATGCGATCGCACGGTCGTGGAAGCCGGGCTTGGAACGGTCGGGATCGGACGAGAGTCCACTCATCACCACCAGCTTGTTCCGGTGAGCCTCGAGCGGCGCCAACGCCTCGCTCATCTTGAAGTCGCGCCCTTCTCCCGACGGACGCCAGCGGTCCTGATCCACGCCCAGTGGATAGATGATAAAGCCGAGCCGCCGCACCGGCGCGGCCGCGGTCAGCCTTTCCGCGCGCAATGCCGGGACCATCGCATCCAACAGCGGCAGCGCGAACGCAGCGCCCGCGCCGCGCAGAACGGTTCTTCTCGGAAGGTGCTTTTGCTTGATGAACATGATCCAGCCTCTCAACGGTCCCGCGTTTCCCGCATGCGGAAGGGGACGCTTTTTACTATACCGGCCACGACGTCGTGAAATCGGTAGCCGCCCGGAGCGGCCCCGCGCAGAATCTGGCGCACGGCCGGCTGATCGCGCGCCTCGAGCTCGCGCCCTAGCGCGTACGTCATCAGCCGCTCCACCGCGCCGCGCGCGAACTCCTCGGGATTGTCGAGCAGCAGATTCTTCAATCCATCCGGACCCTGGAACGTCTTTCCGTTGGGCAGCTTGCCCGATGAGTCGATCGGGCTGCCGTCGTCGTGCGTGCGCCAACGTCCGATGGGATCGAAATTCTCGAGCGCGAAACCCAGCGCGTCGATACGCGAATGGCAGGAGGCGCAGGCGGGGTTGGAGCGGTGCCGTTCCACTCGCTCGCGCGTGGTGAGCTTGCGGCCCGCCGCCGGATTCTCCTCGAGCGGCGGCACATTCGCGGGAGGCGGCGGTGGCGGCGAGTTGAGCAGATTGTCGAGAATCCATTTGCCGCGCAGCACGGGCGACGTTCGCGCCTGATGCGACGTCAGCAACAACACGCTGCCCTGCGTCAGCAACCCTCCGCGCCGCGAACCCGGCGGAAGCGGGACGCGGCGGAAGCCCGGCCCCACCACGCCGTCGATTCCATACAGCCGCGCCAACCGCTCGTTCAGATAGGTGTAATCGGCGCCGATCAACTCGGGGATACCGCGATTGTCCCGGATCGCGGCCCCCACGAACATCCCGGTTTCTGTTCGGAACGCAGCCGCCAGCGCGGGATCGAACTCCGGAAAGAGCTGCTTGTCGGGCTCGACGCCATCCAAGCCGCGCAGCCCGAGCCACTGCGCCGCGAAGTTACCGGCGAGCGCCGAGGAGCGCGGATCGGCGAGCATCCGGCGGATTTCGACATCCAGCGCCGGACCGTCCAGCTTGCTCGCCGCGTCCAGCAGCTTGTCGTCGGGAATGGTGCTCCAAAGGAAGAACGACAGCCGCGACGCGAGTTCGAACCCGCTTACGCTGTGCACGCTGCCGGGAGCCGCGCCCGCCGGATCGAACTCGAGGCGGAACAGGAAGTCGGGCGCGAGCAGGATGTCGCGCACGGCGGCGGCGATCGACGCTTCGAAGCTCTGGGTCCTACGCGTGGCGTGAAAGGTCGCCAGGAACGGCTTGATATCGGAGGCGCCCGTGTCGCGCCGGAACGCGCGCCGGGTCAGCGCGGTCAGAATGCGAGCCGCGCAGGAAGACTCTTCGCTCGCGGCCGGAGGCTTGCACAGGAAGATCCGCCGCATGCTGGGCGTATCGCCGGCGCCGGTGGCGCGGATTGGTCCGGCGATCTCGATGCGCGTCAGCGTCGGAGGCCCGGGCTGGCCGTCGAACGCCGCTTCACCCGCGCTCATGCCGCCGATCTCGAAGAGCTTCACCCGCCGGCCGTCGACGCGGAATTCGAGGGTGGGGCGAATCGCCTTCCCGAGCAGATCGAGCGGTCCGCCGAGCGCGTCGCCGCCCGGACCGGCCACGTCGGAAACCGGACCCTCGCGCGCCGCGAACTCGTCGGGGAACGTGACGATCACCGAATGCGCGCCCGCCTTGACCGTGATGGGCGCGCGGAAGAAGCGCACGCCTTCGGTGGGCGTCAGATTCTCCTTGGCGAGGAAAGCGCGGAGTTGATACTCGCCATCGTGCGGGAAGTGATGTTGCGCGCGGATGCCGCCGCGCGTGCCGAACGGCATGCCTTCGCGCCAGACGGCTTGCGTTCCGGTGGCGGGATAGACTTCGGTGACGAGCGACGGCTCGGCGGTTCCGGCGGCCAGTTCGCTGACGCGGCGCGCCACCTTCAGATATCGCTCGAGCAACAACGGCGACATCGTGAGCGCGTCGGCGATGTTGTCGAACCCGGCGGCGATGCCGTCCTGAGGAAGTCCCGCGTTGGGCGGAAGTTCGATTGCGAGCAGATCGCGGACCGCGTTGGCGTACTCGGTGCGGTTCAAGCGGCGTATGGCGGCGCGTCCGGGTTTTGGGGCTCGCGCGGCGGCCGCGTCCAGATCCCGCTCGATGGCATCGGCGAAGGACCGCAGCGCGGCGGAGCCCGGCGTGGGCGCGCCCGCGGGCGGCATCTCGCCGGCCGTGATCTTGCGGACAGCCTTCTCCCAGACCATGGCGCGCCCGGTGGGATCGTTGGGGTCGACGTCCACCAAATCCAGGCTGCCTGCCCTGGTCTTCGGGTTGTGGCAACTTTGGCAGTACGTTGCCACGACGGGCTGCCGGTCCGCCGGCAGCGCGACGGCGGCGAAGGCAAGAGCGGCGGCGAATCGGTTCATCGTGCGCTTGCCAATCGTATCACCGCCCGGCGCCCGCTTGGATCGCAAATTCGCGGTCCCCACCTTGTTTCGGACAATCATATCTGTTTATAATGGAACTGGGAGGTAACGATCATGACCCTCCGGACTTCGGGTTTCCACTTCTGGCACCCCGGCATGGCGCGCGATCTGGCGCGGCTCATCGCGGGTGTCTGGGCTTTCTTCTGGACTTGGTTCGGCATGGCCTCGGGACTCGCCGAAGGCATGTCCATTCCGGGAACGCTCGTTCATATGGCTCCGGGCCTGCTATTCACCGCCGTTGTATGGCTTGCGTTCCGGCATCCCACGGCCGGCGGACTGGCGCTGCTGCTGGGGGCGTTCCTGATTTTCATCTACTATCCGCTGATGGCGTCCCACATGGCCGCCAGCGTCGTCGCCACGACGGTGCTGATGCTCGGCGCCCCGCCGCTGATCGCCGGACTGCTCTTCCTGCTCCATCGCGAGCCGTGAGGTGATAAAATCGCGGACAAGATGAATTCCCGCCGCGCTTTCTTTATCAACACGCTGACCACGGCTTCCGCCCTGGCCGCAGCGAAATCCGCCAACATCGAATCGAGAATCGGAAAGAAGGACTGGCGGGGCGTCACCCGCGAGGACCTGCCGACGCCTAGCATGGTGATCGACATCGACCTGTTCGAGAAGAACCTGAATCACATGGCCAACCACTGCAAATCGGTGGGGCTCAACTTCCGCGGCCACGTGAAGATCCACAAGTCGGTCGACATCGCGCGCCGTCAGGCCTCGTTGGGCGCCATCGGCGTCACCGTGGCCACCGAGGCCGAAGCCGAATTGATGAGCAACTCCGGCATCAAGGGCGTACTGCTCACCCGCCAGCCGGCCGGAAAGGAAAAGACCAATCGCGTCGTCGCGATCGCCAAGCGCGATCCGAGCTTCATCACCATCGTCGACGACCTCGTGATGGCGGAGCAGCTCGATGAAGCCGCCGGGGCCGCGAAGGTGAGGGTCAACACCGTCGTCGATATCAACGCCGGTCTGACGCGCGCTGGTGTCGAGCCTGGGGCCAAGGCGCTCGCCGTCGCGCAGGACGCCGCCAAGCGCAAGAACCTGAACTTCATGGGGCTGATGGCGTATTCGGGCGGCGCGTCGCACACCAAGGGTTGGGAAGCGCGCAAGGCGAAATCGATGAAAGATATCGCCGGCATGCTCGAGACCGCCGAAATGTGCAAGAAGGCCGGCCTGAACGTGCGGATCAAGACGGGCGGCTCCACCGGCACCTATAACATCGATCCCGGCTACCTGACCGAATTGCAGGCCGGATCGTACATGTTCATGGACACCGGCTATATCAAGATCGGCAGCAAGAGCGGCGCCGAGATCTACGAGGACTTCGCCCAATCGCTGACGGTGCTCACCACCGTAATCGTGCGCCAGCACGCCGGCACGGCCACCATCGACTGCGGCCTCAAGGGCGTGCTGAAGCCGACCGACACGGTGAAGGGCCGTCCCGACGTGCGCATCGAGAACCAGGGAGCCGAGTACGGCATGCTGCTTTGGGCGGCGGGCGATCGCGACTACAAGCTCGGCGACAAGGTGGAACTCTATCCGACCCACCTGGACTCGTCGACCCACGCCTACGACCGATACTACATCGCCAAGGGCGACAACATCGTGGATGCGTGGCCGGTGATGGGCCGCGTGGGCATCCCGGCGCAGAGGTAAGCCGCGCGGATACTGTTTCCTCGCGGGAGGGCAAATCCGTTACCCGGCGCGGTAACTACGCGCCGGGTAAGCGCCGCGCGCGCGAAGGGCGGGCCGCCGGCCTTGCCGGATCCGCCCCAACCGTGGTAACGTGGGGCGATGAAGTTTTTGACCTGCGCATTCATGATCTCGACTTTCGTCTTCGCCCCGGCCGCCCTCGGCCAACAGTGCAGTAATGCCACCCTCAGGGGCGCCTATGCTTACTCCCTGGACGCCATCGCGACGGTGGACGGCAAGACCGTGACCGATGCCCAGATCGGCCGCGTCGTTTTCGACGGCAACGGGAAGTTCACTGGCGTCGCGGCCTCCACCGTCAACAATGTCATCAGCGTGGGCGATTTCGCGGGCGAATACCTGGTTGGGTCCGACTGCACGATGACGGGGAAATCCACGCCGGCCGGCGTCGACTTCGACGCGGTCGTCGCCAACGGCGGCGCGGACTTCCTGCTCGTCGCGCGCGAAGCCGGCATCACCCGCAGCGGCGGTGGTTCCCGCATTGAGAGCCAAACAGTTTGCTCCACGGCGGCCCTCAGCGGCGCCTACTCCTATCAGGGCGACGGCGCGCTCACCGGCAACGGAAGCGTCATCAGCATCTCCGAGATCGGCACCATGGCCTTCGACGGCAGGGGTGGGCTCAAGGGGGTCTACAGCGCCTCCGCGGGCGGTCTCGTCGAACGCAGCGAGTATACTGGAAAGTACGAAGTCGCGGCGGACTGCACCGGCAACGCCACCTTCACAGTTGGCGGTGAGGGCTATGTCATGAATTTCATCGTGGAGTCCCTGGCTAACTCGCTGCTGTTCTCCGAAACCGGCGGCGGAATCACCCTCAACGGCGGCGCGGCCAGACAGTTCCCGCGCTAACTAAGAATTCGCTAATTAACCTAGCAAGACTTGGACGTCCGGCGATTCGGAGAGCTATCTCCCTGATCGCCGGACCCGGGCGGTCGTACGGACCGTGTTATGCCTTGGGAGCCGGAGGCGGCAATTCGCGAGCCTCGCAAGTGGACGCGAAACCCGCGCCGCGATGGCCGCCATCGCAGAACGGCTTGTTCTGGCTGGCGCCGCAGCGGCATAGCGAAATGACCGTTCGCCCCGCGAGACCGAACTCCTTGCCCGCCGGATCGCAGATAGTGAAATCGCCCTCGACGCGGATCGGTCCGTTCGGATTGATTGTGATCTTGGTTGCCATATCAGATTGGATGGTAGCAGATGGGCCGCAATCTCCCGCCATTCGCCCCCGCCGGCCGCCATTCGCGCCATAATCGACTCATGCCCCCGCGTGTCTGGCTCGGCTTGGTGGCCGTCTCCGCGATGGCGGCGGACGTCACCCCGGGGGCGATCCGCATCGCGCGAATCCGCTACCAAACCGCGCGGAACCTCACGCGCATCCCCAATTACACCTGCACCCAGACCATCGAGCGCTCCACCCGCCGCGCTCGCGGCAGACGCTTTCTGCTCACCGACACGCTGCGGCTGGAAGTGGCCCTGGTCGACGGCAACGAGCTGTTTGCCTGGCCCGGAGCCGGCAAGTTCGAGGACAAGAAGATCAGCGACATCGTTGGCGGAGGCACCATTGGGAACGGATCGTTCGCCCTCCACGCCCGTTCTGTCTTCATGTCCGGCTCGCCCCGGTTCGAGTTCGACGGCGAGCGGCAACGCGACGGCCGCGCCGTCTTCCGCTACGAATACCACGTGCCGGTCAATCTCAGCGGCTACGAGATCAAAGTGGGCGCGGCCAGCGCCCGGGTCGCCTATTCCGGCTGGTTCGAAATCGACGCGCAGTCGCTCGACCTGATCGAGCTCAACGTGACGGCTCGCGAGATCCCGTCCACGCTGGCCATCCAATCCGCGACCGACACGATGCGCTACAAGCGATTTCGCATCGGCGAGTCGGATTCGCTGCTACCGGAATCGTCCGAACTCGTGATGACCGATCTGGACGGCAACGAAAATCGCAACGTCACGCGCTTCGATGCCTGCCGTCAGTACGCGGGCGAATCGGTGCTGTCGTTCGGCGATCCCGATTCGATCGTCGACAAGACGGCGCCGGTGACCGAAGCGGTGGAACTGCCGGTGGGCATGGGGATCGAAACCGCTCTCGACACACCGGTACGGTTCGGAATGGCCATCGGCGATCTGATCGCCGGGCGTCTGAGCGCGCCCGCCAAACACAAGGGCCGCGTCATGATTCCCAAGGGCGCCATGGTCCATGCGCGGATCACCAAGCTCGAAAAAGGATACGCGCGGACCGAAGTGCTGCGAATCGGCTTGAAGCTCGAGGAAATCGAGTTCCCCGGCGCCAAGGCCCGTCCCCGGGCGATACTGGAAGATGCCGGTCCCACCGTTTACCGGAATATCAAGATCGGCATCGACCGCCAGGGCGTAATCTGGCTCACCGGCAACCAACCGGAACTGAGCCGCGGGATCAGGCTTCTGTGGCGCGTCGCCGACACCGCAGCCAAGGAAAATCCGTGATCCACTTTGAACTCGAATCCGACCGCGAGCTATTGAGCTCGGCGATGGAGTTCGCCCAGAATCAGGTTCGGCGCCTGGTGGAAGGCCGTCCCGACTTCTCGCCGATGTACACCAAAAGCGGCATCTGGCGCCACGATGGACCCAAGTGGACCAACTGGTGCGATGGGTTCCTGCCCGGAATGATGTGGATCTTCCGCAAGTACGAGCTCGAGCGGAACCGCGAATCGAAGTTCTGGCTCGACAACGCCATCCGCTACTCGGAGCCGCTCGAGAAAATGAAGGACGACGAGGAAGTGCACAACCTCGGGTTCATTCTCTTTCCCACCTTCCACCGTTGGTACCGGCTCACCGGCGACCGCCGCCTGCGCGACGTGCTCATTCAAGGCGGCCGCACGCTGGGATCGCACTTCCAGGAAAAGGGCCAGTATTTGCGCTCCTTCGTCGGCGATAACTCGTTGTTCATCGACCTGATGATGAACGTGGGCCTGGTGCTCTACGCCGCGCGCGAAACCGGCGACCGGAAGCTGCGCGAGGTCGGGTTGCGGCATTCGCTCACCACGCGGCGCGTGCTGGTGCGCGGAGACGGCTCGGTGGCGCACGAAGGCCTGTTCGACACCGCGACCGGCGAGTTCCTGCGCCAGACGACCCATCAGGGTTACCGGGGCGATTCGTGCTGGTCCCGCGGGCTTACTTGGGCGCTGTACGGATTCACGCGAAGCTACGAATTCACGCGCGATCCCCACTTCCTGGACGCGGCCGAATCGTGCGCCGACTACTACGTCACGCACACTCCGGACGATGGAGTGCCACCCTGGGACTTCCGCGCGCCGCTCGAGAGCCGTAAGCAACTGGACACGTCGGCGGCCGCCATCGCCGCGGCGGGGCTGCTGCGATTGTGCCGCCTGATCGCCGATCCGGTGAAGGGCCACTTCTACTGGACCACCTCCATCCGCATCCTGCGCACGCTGTGCGAAAAGCACCTGGGCACGGACGGCGAGTGGGAAGGCGTGGTGAAAGGCGGCGTCTACCACTACCACAAGGGGCTCGGCGTGAACGAGTCCGTGATGTGGGGCGACTACTATTTCGTCGAGGCTCTCGAACAATCCCTGCGCAACCTCTAGCGGCGCGGCGCGGAAGCGGGCGATTCGCGTAAGATCGGAGAACATGGAGAAGTTCTCGATCGGGTTGGATTATGGAACCGAATCCGGGCGCGTGATGCTCGTCCGGCTGTCGGACGGCGAGGAAGCGGCGTGGTCCACCGTCCCCTATCGCAACGGCGTGATGGACACGGCGCTGCCGGACGGAACGCCGCTCGCGCACGACTGGGCGCTACAGGATCCGGAAGACTATCTCCACGTGTTGCGCGAAGGCGTGCCCGCCGTGCTGGGACAGGCCGCGATCGCGCCCGAACAGGTGGTGGGCATCGGCGTCGACTTCACGGCGTGCACCATGCTGCCCACGCTCGCCGATGGAACGCCGCTGTGTGCGTTGCCCCGCTTCCGGAGCGAGCCGCACGCCTGGGTCAAGCTTTGGAAACACCATGCCGCGCAGCCTCAGGCCACGCGAATCGAGGAGACGGCGGCCCGCTCCGGCGATGGCATCCTGAAAATCTACAACGGCAAGTATTCCTCCGAGTGGTTCTTCTCCAAGGTGCTGCAGATCCTCGAGGAGGCCCCCGAAACCTACGCCGCGGCCGGCCGCATGATCGAAGCCGCCGACTGGATCGTATGGCGCATGACCGGCAACGAACGCCGCAACGAATGCTGCGCCGGCTACAAGGATATGTGGATCAAGGGCCGCGGCTACGCTCCCCGCGACTTCTTCCGCGCGCTCGACCAGCGGCTCGAAAACGTCGTCGAGGAGAAGCTCTCCACCACGATGTATCCACTGGGCTCCCGAGCCGGCGGCCTTACGGCGGAAATGGCCGCCATCACCGGATTGCTCGAGGGAACTCCCGTCGCGGTGGGCGTGATCGACGCTCATGCCGCCGTGCCCGCTTGCGGAGTCACCAGGCCGGGATCGATGGTAATGATCATGGGCACGTCGCTGTGCCATATGCTGCTCGGCGAACGCGGCCGCATCATCGAAGGCGTGGCGGGCGTGGTGGAGGACGGCATTCTGCCGGGGTCGTGGGGCTACGAAGCCGGACAGGCAGCGGTAGGCGATCTCTACGCCTGGTTCTTCAAGACGTTCGGCATGGACCCGGACGAGGCGACCATCAAGGCGTCCGCGTTGCGGCCCGGCGAGACAGGGTTGGTGGCGCTCGATTGGTGGAACGGCAATCGCTCGGTCCTGATGGACGGCGATCTCTCCGGCGTGCTGCTCGGCGCGACGCTCAACACGCGCCCCGAGGAGATCTATCGCGCGTTGATCGAATCGACGGCTTTCGGCACCTATACGGTGATCAAGGCGTTCGAGAACGGCGGCGTGCCGATCGAACGTCTGGTGGCTTGCGGCGGACTTCCGCTGAAGAGCCCGCTGGTGATGCAGGTCTTCGCCGACGTGACCGGCCGCGAGATCCTCTTGCCGCGATCGTTGCAGGCGTCCGGGCTGGGAGCCGCGATGCACGGCGCGGTGGCCGCCGGAGCGTTCGCTTCGTTCGACGAGGCCGCGGCCGCCATGGCCGGCGGATTCGAGCGCGGCTTCAAACCGAACCTGGAAGCACACGCAGTCTACGATCGCGTCTACGCCGAGTACATGCTGCTGCACGATTGGTTCGGGCGCGGCGGCAACGATTCCATGCACCGTCTCAAGGCGCTGAAGCTGGCCGCGGCATCGGTTCCGGCATGATTCGCCCAACCGCGGTGGCGTTGGCGCTTGCCGCGGCAATCCATGGCCAGGAAAGCTCCGGACGCACGCCGGCCGCGGGAACCACCGTCCTGTTCCCGTTCGACGAGGTCTCCGTTCCCTGGCGCGACAATCTGAAGGTCACGCTGAACAAGCCGGTCAAGCATCCGGGCAATCCTGTGTTCGCGCCCGGCCCACCGGACTCGCCCGATGGCATCGGCGCGATCCTCTACGGCACGGTGATTCACGATCGCGGCAAGCTGCGCATGTGGTACCTGGCGTGGCCGCGGCCCGACGCGCGGATTCCAGGCGATCCCGAGCGGCACCGCTATCACCGGCCCATCGCCTACGCCGAAAGCGAAGATGGCATCCGCTGGACCCGCCCCGAACTCGGGCTCGCCGATTTCCGCGGCAACCGCCGCAATAACCTGGTGCGCGTCGAGCCGGAGAGTGAAGCATACAGCCGGTGCGCCGACTTCATCAGCGTGCTGCTGGACGAGGCCGACCCCGATCCGTCGCGCCGCTACAAGATGGCATACATCGTCCAGGACCAGAAGCGCCGCAACGCCACCACCGCGACCGCGGTCAGCCCCGACGGACTGCGATGGAAGCTGGTCAACACGGACATGATCACGCGCGGCCACTTCGAGAACACTTCGCTGCTTCGCTTCAACGGCCTCTATTACGCCTCCGGGCAGAACTTCGATCCGCATGGCGGCCACCGGATGGACGGCAGCGCGGCGGGACGGTTGATGACGGTGTTCTTCTCGCCCGATTTCCGCCACTGGTCGACGGGCCGCGCGGTCGGCTTCCTCCGCCGCGACTACCAGACCAAGCCGCTCGCGTTCGGACAGGAGACGCACATGGGGGCGGGCTTGTGGAACCGCGGCAACGTGATCCTGGGCGTGTACGGACGCTGGTACGGCGATACCATCGTGGGAAAACCCGTGCGGCTGGCCGGGTTGAAGATGGATCTCGGATTCGTGGTGAGCAACGACGCCATTCACTACCGGGAACCGGTTCCCGATTACCGGCTCCTCGAGCACGGCGGCAACGACGAGTGGGATTCGGAGTCGCTGCTCCAGGGCAACGCGTTCGCCAACGTGGGCGATCGCACGTTGATCTGGTACAGCCACTGGAACACGAGCAACCCGTATCCGTTCCCCTCCCTGCCGGCAAAGGTGGAGATCAAGCCTCAGGCGGTCGGGCTGGCTACGTTGCGCCGCGACGGATTCGGCTACTTCGACAAGCAGGTCCCCGGCCGCGAGGCGAGCCTGCTCTCCGCTCCCTTGCGCGGCGACGGCGTCTCGCGCGTATGGCTGAACATCGATGGCGCGGGGCCGGACTCGCCACTCGAAATCGAACTCACCGATGACGCCGAGCGCCGCATTCCCGGCTATGGCGCGACGGCGCGGGAGAGCGGATTGCGCGTTCCGGTCCGGTTCGCCAACGGCGCGGCGACACCCGCCGGCAAGACGTTCCGGGTCAGGGCGGCGTGGCCTGCCGCCGCGAATGCTAAACTATTCGCAGTGTACGTCGACCGGGCCGGCTCAGTACCGGCGGTCCAGGCAAGTGTTACCGGAGGGGGCTTTTCGCTTTCCGGGCCCGGCGGCAGAATGGGGCGATGACAGAAGTGCAGAGTGCTGGCAGCGATTCGGCTCGCGACCACGCGGAGTGGCTGGCAAGCTATCGTTCCGCCGGCGCGGAACGCCAGCGGACCGATTCGCTATTTCAGTTGCTGCCCAAGGCAGCTCGCACGGCGCTCGAGATCGGCCCTCGCGATGGATTCCACACACGACTATTGGCCCAGCGGTTCGAACACGTTACCGCGCTCGACCTGGAACTGCCGGACATCGAGCATCCGCGAGTGACGCCTCTGGCCGGTGACGTGACCTCCCTCCAGTTCGCGGACGGCTCGTTCGACTGCGTGATATGCGCCGAGGTTCTAGAGCACGTTCCGGATCTGAAGGCCGCCTGCTCGGAGATTTCGAGGGTGACGCGCCGGACCGCCGTGATCGGCGTGCCCTACCGCCAGGATCTGCGGTTCGCGCGCACCACCTGCACGAGCTGTGGCCGCACCAATCCGCCCTGGGCTCATCTGCATTCGTTCGACGAGGCGAAGCTGACGTCGCTGTTTCCTACCCTGCGGCTGGCCAAAACCGAACTGGTGGCATCGATCCACGCGCGGACCAACGCCGCTGCGGCGTGGCTGATGGACCAGGCCGGCAATCCTTGGGGAAGCTACGATCAGGATGAGCCGTGCATCCACTGCGGGGCCGTGCTGCGGCCGGGCCCTCGCAACGGCCTCGGCGGCCGGGCGTGCGGATACCTGGCGGCTCGCTTGAACGACCTTCAGGGCGCGCTGTCGCGGCCCGCCGCCCGATGGATTCACTGCGTGTTCGAAAAGCCCTGAGCCCGGCCGAGGGCGGTCTCCCCGGTCTCCCCGGAAGTGTTTGCAACGGAAAACACTTTCGCGGTATTCTATGGGTGCTCCAGAGTTGATTTCCGCAGAACGAAGCGTTGCCGCGAATCCAGATCCGGCCGCCCTCGATCTTGGTGTGCCTTGCCGCGCTCCGCTCCCTCCATGCCGGATGGGAGCCCGCCGGTCCGTTCGGTGGACCGGCTGAAGTAGTCGCTTCGCAGGGCGAGCCCGGCCATGTCTTGGCGGGCTCCCCCAACGGGCTGCTGTTCCGGTCGGTGAATGGCGGCCGCGAGTGGAGCCGCGTTCCCTTCCCGCTCGAATCCGGTTGCGCGTTGCACGCGATCCTGCCCGATCCGGCTGGTCTGGATCGCTTCCTCGTCGCCGTATCGCCACACACCCCGGGAGCCTCCGGTCTGTTGTCGACCGCCGACGGCGGCCGCACGTGGCGTCAATCGCCTGCGTTCTCCGGGCGCGATGTGTGGGCTCTGGCCCGGCAGGAGAGCGATCCCAGGGTCATCGCGGCGGGGGCCGGCGACGGCGCGTACCTTTCCCGCGACGGCGGCGAGCGATGGGAGCGAATCTCGCCCGCGTCGAACGCCGATCTCGCGCCGGTGGTCTCGCTCGCGTTCCACCCCACCGACCCTTTGCGGCTGTTCGCCGGCACGACACACCTGCCGTGGCTCACCACCGATGGCGGCGCGTCCTGGCGGTCCGTCCATCGGGGGATGATCGACGACTCCGACGTGTTCGCCATCCACGTCGATAGAGACGAGCCGGCCCGTGTATTCGCCAGCGCCTGCTCCGGCATGTACCGGTCGGCGGACGGCGGCGCCATGTGGACCAAGCTGCGGGGCGCGCCCGACGCTTCGTTCCGCACATACGCCATCGCGCGGAGCCCGTCGGAGCGAAACGTGGTCTGGGCGGGCACGTCCGGAGGCCTGATCCGGTCGGACGATTCCGGCTCCACTTGGCGGACGGTTCTGCCGCGCGCCTCGAAGGCGTTTGCGTTCGACGCCGGGCCCGCGTCGATGTACGTGGCGACTTCCGAGGGCGTCTTCCGCGGCGAAGGCGGTGGGTTCGAACCGGCGGCGAAGGGGTTCGCCGCGCGAGACCCCCGTTGGCTGGCCGTGGCCCGCGGGTCGGTCTGGACGGCGTCGTCCGCCGAGGGCGGCGGCCTTTTCCGGTCCGGCGATGGATCGGCCTGGAAGCGCGTTCGGGCGTCGAATCTGATCGCGATGGCGGAGGGTCCGGGAAACAGCCTGTGGGGCATGACGCCTTCCGGCGTGTTCCGAAGCGCGGCGGATGGCGCCGTGTGGACCGCGGTTCCAGCGCCCCCGGGACGCGTCAATGGGATAGCCTCGGACGGCGGCGGCATCCTGCTGGCCACGCGGTCGGGGTTGTACCGCGCGCCGGGCGGCCGGCTTCCGTGGAAGCGCGTGGAGACGGGGATCGTGGGCGCGATCCAGACCGCCGGCGCCGATTGGGCCATTGGCGCCCGCTCGGCGGCGGTTTCGGTGGGAGGCGCCTGGACGGCGCTGATGGCGCCCGCGAAGGACGTGGATTGGTACGGGATCGCGGCGGCGGGCGGCGCCGTTCTAGCCGCGACCTCGCATGGCTTGTTTCGCTCGGCCGACGCCGGCCGTACATGGGAGGCCGCGCCGGGCAGCCTCGGATTTGAGACCGTGACCGCGGTTCTCTTCCATCCGAGGCGGCCGGGCGTGGCGTTCGCGGCGCAGCACGGCCGCGTGTTCGCATCGGCCGACGGCGGCCGGACTTGGCGGCGGGCGGGAGGAGGCGGCTTGGAAGGAGCCTCCATCCGGCAGTTGGCCGTGGCGCCCGGGAGCGAGCGGTTACTCGCGCTTGCCTCGGGACGGGGAATTTACTTCGCGGACTGGGAGAACTGAATCGATGAAGCGCTCAATCGCTCTACGCACACTCGCACTTACTGGAACGGCGCTCGGCGCTTTCGCGCAGGATTACGACTTGTTCCTGAAACGAAAGCCGGACATCGGCATCTTCGGCGGATTTCAAGGCTGGAGGGACTGGCACGCGGTGGACAAGTCCATCGATGGCGGGGAACTGGTGAAAGGCGGCCTGCTCGGCGCCCGCGCCGGCTGGGATCTGAACAAACGCTGGGGGCTCGAAACGGCCTACACATACGGCGTCAACAACTTGCGGCTGTTCCCACAGGACTCCAACCGGACGCTCGCCTTCGGCGCCCGCAATCACTCGCTCGGTCTGAATCCGGTGTTTCACTTCACCGGGCCGGCGTCGATGGTCCGGCCGTTCGTGACCGCCGGCGCGGGCGGCATGTGGTTCAAGCCCACCGGTTCGGCGAAGGACATCGCGCGCCGTCCGGATCTCGCCGCGCTCGGCACGGGCCGGCTCGACGACAAGTTCTCCGCCGCGTTCAACTATGGCGGCGGCGTCAAGGTGAACCTCAACAGGCTTCTGCAGTTCCGGCTGGACGCGCGCAACGTGCTGACGCCGTTCCCACACTTCATTTTGCCGGGAGCCGCTCCGGTTCCGGGCGGAGTCTACATCTCGCCACGGGGCTGGGCCAGCGGGTTGCAGCTTACCGGCGGCGTTGGGCTGCGGCTGGGCGGTGTGCAGGCGGACACGTCCTCCAAGGGATTCAAGCTGACGTTGAGCACCGACGGCGCGCAGGTTCCGGTAGGAACAAGCCGTGCGATCAAGGCGTCCACGGACCTGCCCGGGAAGATCACGCCGAAGTACGAGTGGACGCTCAACGGCGCCAAAACCGGCGACGCCGGCAACTCGCTGACCGTCACGCCCCCGGCGCCGGGTGACTATCAAGTGTGCGCCGTGGCCTCGGCCGCCAGACACAACGCCACGTCGGAGTGCCTCACGCTCACCGCCGTGGATTCAGCGAAGAAGGACGCCACTCTGACTCTCACGGCCAATCCGCCGGCGGTGATTCCCGGAGCGACGGCGGCGGTGACCGCGGCTTCCAACGCCGGAGAGGGCGCCAGATACGCATGGACCGTGAACGGCCAGCCCGTGGACGAGACCGGCGCCAACTACACGTTCCGGACCGATGGCAAGGCGCCCGGCAACTACGAGGTCTGCTCCACCGTAAGCGCCGCCGCCTACTCCTCCAGCAAACAGTGCACCACCGTCACGGTGCGCGAGTGCGGCAAGCCCGAAGTGACCGTGGCGCAATCGGCCGGCGAGGTCTTCTCCGGCGAAAAGGCGGAACTCGGGTTCCGCGCCGCTCCCAACGCGTGCGGCTCGCCGGTGGCGCTGAACTACAGCGCCACGGAGGGGACGGTCGCGGCAGGTCCGAACGGAGCCGTGTTCGACTCGTCGAGCGTCGCTTTCGACATGGCCAACCGGTCCAAGCTGCAACGGAAGACGGTCACGGTCACCGCCACCGCTCGCGACGCGCAAGGCAATACGGCCGCGTCGGAATCGAAGGTGATCGTGAAGCTGCGCCCGGCCGCCCAGCGGTTGGACGACCTGATCTTCGCGCAAGGCAGTTCGCGTGTCAACAACTGCGCCAAGCGGCTGTTGCTGGAAGTGCTGGCGCCGCGGCTTCAGCAGGATCCCTCGGCGCGCGTGGTGCTGGTGGGCTACATCGACGAGTCGGAGAAGACCGCCTCGCGGCTGGTTCGCACCAAGAGCGGCAAGCGGGTGCGGCGGGTGGTGACAGGTCTGGACCGTTCGCGAGTTCTGAACGCGGCGGCGGTGATCGGCGCGGGAAAGGGGATCTGCGCGTCGATCGAGATGGACCGCATCAAAGTGAGCTTCGCTGGAACCTCCCAGGGCTCCGAGCCCCGGCCGGCGTTCTGCGGATCGAGCGCCACGCCGCGCACTACCGGCATCTCGGCGAGCGACAAGCGGATGCCTCACCGGCGCGTCGAAGTGTGGATCGTGCCGGAGGGAGCGGAGATGCCCGCCGGTCCGGCTAGCGACGCCCCGGCGGTTCAAATCAAGGCTCTCGGCTGTCCGCGGTAGCCCCGTTCCGGGTTTGCGGCCGGTCCACTCGACCGGCCGCCGGCCCATGGTATCCTTGGCCCGAAGGAGCCACCATGAGAACGATTTTCCTCTCCCTTGCCATCTCCGTCCATGCCGCCGCGGCCAGCTACACGGGGGCCATTTCCGAAGCCGGCTGCGGTCTGAAGCACGCGAACGGAGGCGCCGAAAAGTGCGTCTCGGGCTGTGTCAAGAAGGGCGCGGCGCCGGTGTTCGTGACCGATGGCAAGATCGTCAAGCTCTCGAACGCGGAGAAGGTCATGGACTTTCTCGGCAAGAAGGTCAAGGTGTCCGGCAAGCTCGATGGCGACACGCTGACGGTGGATTCGATCCAAACGGCCGAGTAGCATGAACCGCCGCGAGTTCCTCGGTTCGCTCGCCGCGGCTCCGCTGATGGCGGCCGCCGCCAAGCCGAACATCGTGCTTTTCGTCGCCGACGACCTCGGATACGGCGGCATCGGCGTCCAGGGCTGCGACATTCCCACGCCGAACATCGACGGCATTGCGCGCGCGGGCGTCCGCTTCACCAGCGGCTACGTCTCGTGTCCGGTGTGTAGTCCCACTCGCGCCGGTTTGATGACCGGACGCTATCAACAGCGATTCGGACACGAGTTCAATCCCGGCCCGGCCAATCAGGCGCAGGACAACTTCGGACTCCCGTTGACCGAGACGACGCTGGCCGATCGCATGAAGAAGCTCGGCTACGCCACCGGCATGACGGGCAAGTGGCACCTCGGCTACCGGCCCGAATACCTGCCCACGCGGCGCGGCTTCGACGAGTTCTACGGATTCCCCGGCGGCGCGCATTCGTACCTCACGCCGGACGATCGCGCGGGCAACCCGGTGATGCGCGGCACGGAGCCCGTGAAGGAAGAGAAGGACTACCTCACCGACGCGATCGGACGCGAGGCGGTCTCGTTCGTCGAGCGCCGCAAGAGCGATCCGTTCTTTCTCTACGTTCCGTTCAATGCGGTCCACACGCCGATGGAGGCGGTGGAAAAGTACAAGGCCCGCTTTCCCAAGATTCAGGACGAGCGCCGGCGTACGCACGCGGCGATGCTTTCCGCCATGGACGACGCCATCGGCCGGGTGATGGCGGCGGTGCGGAAGGCGGGCAAGGAAAACGACACGCTCTTCGTGTTCGTGTCCGACAATGGCGGTCCCACCCCCCAGAACACGTCGTCGAACAAGCCTCTGCGCGGATTCAAGGCGCAGGTGTACGAAGGCGGCATCCGCGTTCCGTTCCTGATGCAGTGGAACGGCCGGATCAAGCCGGGGACCACCTACGACCGTCCCGTGATCGCGCTCGACATCCATGCCACGGCGGCGCGCGCGGCGGGCGCGGAATTGCCCGCGAATCTCGATGGCGTGGACCTGCTGCCGTTCGTGAACGGGGCGAACAAAGGCGCTCCTCACGAGGCGCTCTACTGGCGGTTCGGGCCGCAATCGGCCGTCCGCCTCGGCGACTGGAAGATGCTGCGCTTCAACGGCGGGGCGGAGGTCTACGATCTCGCCGCCGACATTGGTGAATCGCGCGATCTGGCCTCGTCTCGTCCGGAGAAGCTCCGCGAACTGCGGACCGCCTGGGACAAGTGGAACGCCCAGCTCGAGCAGCCGCGATGGAGCCGCGGCGGCGAGGCGAAAGGCGGCGGGAAGAAAAAGAGAAAGCGTGATCGATAAAGCGCTAATCCTGGCGGCGGGCCGCGGGACTCGAATGGAAGGGCTGACGGACGATCGCCCGAAGCCGATGATTCCCCTGCGCGGCAAGCCGATGCTCGAACACATTCTGGACCGGCTCCGCGCGGCCGGGATTCGCTCCGCTCTGATCGTCACCGGCTACATGGCGGAAACGATCGAGGACCACTTCCGCGGCTATCCCATGGAGATCGCATTCCGCCGGCAGGAGGTCGTCGACGGCACGGCGCGGGCGGCGCTGCTTGGGCGCGAGTTCGTGGGAAGCGATCCGTTCCTGCTCTCGTATGGCGATATCCTCGCCGGAACCGCCGACTATCGAGGCATGGCGGAGAAGCTGACGCCGGAGACGCAAGCCGTCCTGGCGGTGAAATGGGTGGACGATCCGTGGCAGGGCGCGGCCGTCTACGCGGACGAAACGGGGCGAGTTTCGAGGATCGTCGAGAAGCCGGAGCCGGGAACCAGCTCCACGCATTGGAACAGCGGGGGATGCTACGTGTTCCAGCCGGGCGTGTTCGACGAACTGGCGCGCGTGCCCAAGTCGCCGCGCGGCGAGTACGAACTCACCACGGCGGTGGAACAGCTCATCGCGTCGGGCCGGCGCGTGGCGATCCATGGCCTCGAAGGCGGATGGCGCGATGTGGGCCGCCCCTCCGATCTCGAAGCCGCGGAACGCCTCGTAGAGTAGCATCGGCGCCGGACAAGCGGCGCGATTCAGGAGCGCGAGTATAGCCGGCCGCAGACGAGGGCGGCCAGGAGGCCTATCGCTGCTCCAGCCCAAACAATGCGAGGGGAGAATTGGAATCGAACGCGGTGCGTTCCGGCCGGGAGTTCGAGGCCTCGGAAAGCTCCGTTCACGATCCTTACCGGCGTGGAAACGCCGTCGACCTCGGCGCCCCAGCCCGGATACCAGATCTCGGATGTGGCAAGGAACGCCGGACCCGCCGACGATGTTTCGAGCTCGATCTCGTCCGCCGAATATCGAACGACGCGTACGGGCTCGCCGCCCGTGACCGGCGCCGCCGGTCCTTCCACGATCGTGACCTTGGCCGGATCGAAGTCCGCTGCCTTCATCGCCGCAAGGGCCTCGTCCAAACCGGCGGCGTACCGGACCGATCCGGCCAAATAGAAGCGCGGCAGCGGCGAAGTCTTGCGATAGATCGAGTGGCCCACCGGCAGCTTTCCGTCGAGCACCCACTGGCCACGTCCGGTCAACGACTCCGGCGGATCCGCCGTGGTGAGCAGATATCCGGCGCCGAACAGATCCGACACCCGCGTGTCCAGCCGGGTGGGAGCGACCCGCCGCTGGTACAGGCCGGGAGTTTGGCCGGTCAGCAGGCCCCGCACGGCGATGTAGCGACGCAACGCGAAGGCGTCGTTGCCGGGCGCGAACGGGATCTCCATGACCGGCGAGGCCCACAACCAGGTGTTCGAAGCCTCGTGGATCTCCACGCGCCACGGCGGAATCGCGGTGTCCGTGCGCTCGCGCACGAGCGCGGGCAGGCCATTCTCCCACTCGAACCGGTCGTAGGACACGATCGGCGCGCCGTCGACTACGTCGGTGACGTTGAAGGGACGATTGGCGCTCGTCGCGACCAGTTCCACCGCCGAGCAGATGGCCGCCAGAGCGGCGAGAGCGGGCCGCCGGTCGAGCAGCGCGGACAGTCCCATCGCGGCCAACGTGGCGATCGCCAGCATCAGGCCTACCATGGCGTACTCGGAGTAGACGGGATTGCGCAACTGTACCGGCAGGGACATGTACAAGGCTTTCCCGGCCCGGGTGTTCTCGCCGAACATCCAGAACGCGCTCAAGGCGCCCGTCGCGGCCAAGGGCAGCGCACGGCGCCAAGCGATGGGGATGGCGAGCGCCGCGCCGGAGATGCCGGTCCATCCGCAGAACAGATAGAAGAACGTCGGATTCCAGCGGAGCGTCCACGGGACCTTACCGATTTCGAACACGTTCCAGTAGTTGGGAACGATCAGCGACCACAGCACCATCGGCGGCACTCCGCCGCCCGCCACCACGGCCTGATATCGATACGCGGCCGCGCTCAGACTCGTTAGCTCGGCCGTCGGCAACACCTGGATCGCCGCCAGCATTCCGCCGAGCGTCATGCCCGCGACTGTCCATGGGACGATGGTCCAACGAGCCTGCCCGGTGGCGATCAGCATCGCCGCCAAAGCGCAAACCGTGACGTACGCCACCATGAAGATGCACGGCGCGCCCGCCAGGATCGACATGGCGAGCGACGCCGCCAGCAAGACCGCCGCGCGGCCAGGGCGTTCGTTCGCCGCGAGCTTGACTACCGCCGTCCACGAAAACGGCAGCCAGGCCGCCGAGCAGATCGCTCCGAGGTACTGCGGCTGCGAGGCGTGGAATCCGCTCAATTGATACACGGTTCCCGCCACCATCGCGCTCCAGAATCCCGCGCCCAGCGTCCGTCCGAGCAGCCACGCGCCGAAACCTCCAGCAACCACGTGCAGCACCAGATTCAGCTCCAGCATGTACTTCGTATGGCCGCCGCCGAGCAGCAGATTCAGCCCCGTGAGCGCAAGCCACGGCGGATAGAACACTTGTGCGTTGATGTTGGCGAACAGCGGCTGTCCGGAGTAGGTGTACGGCTCCCACCAGGGCCAGTCGCCGCGCATCAGCGACTTGGTGAAGAATTCCGCCAGCGGATAGTAGTAGCCCTGGAAGTCCCAAGGCGTTTGATAGCGCTCGTGCTGGAACAGGATGCGCCAATAGAACGCGATGGCCTCGGCGGCGAGCAGCAGGATCGCGGCGGACGTGGTCGTTCCAGGTGTCCTCAAAGAAGGTCGATTTTACCAAGGGACGGCGCGGCGAAGTGTAAAATCGAACCAATGCGATTTCAAACGGCGATTCTCATCGCGGCGGCCGCCTGCCTGCGCGCCGAAGGTCCGGTCACGGTGGATCTACTGCCTCCCGGTCCGGGCAATCCCCGGAATACCGAGGGCAGCTTCCTGAAACTGAAGGACGGGCGGTTGATGTTCGTGTACTCGCGCTTTTCCGGCGACGGCCCGGCCGATTCGGGAGCAGCCTCCCTCGCCGCGCGCTATTCCACCGACGGCGGCCGCACGTGGACCGCGAAGGACGAAATCGTCGTACCCAACGAAGGCGGCATGAACGTGATGTCGGTGAGCCTTCTGCGGCTGGGCTCCGGCGAGATCGCGCTGTTCTACGGGCGTAAGAATTCGATGCTCGACTGCCGGCCGTACCTGCGCGTCTCGAGGAACGAAGGGAAGTCGTGGAGCAAGCCGCGGCTCACCATCCCGGACATCGGATACTACGTTCTCAACAACGACCGTGTGGTGCGGCTGCCCAGCGGCCGGATTCTGCTGCCGGTAGCGCAACATCGCAATGCATCCCCGGAGCCGAAGGCCTTCAACAGCCGCGGCGCGGCGATGTGTTACATCTCCGACAACAAGGGCAAGTCGTGGCGCCGGAGCAAGACCGTTCTCGAAAATCCGTCGCCCGATCCGGCCGGACTGCAGGAACCCGGCGTGGTCCGCTTGAAGGACGGCAGGTTGCTGATGTTCCTGCGAACGGCGATGGGCAGCCAATACTACTCGTACTCGAGCGACGACGGCGATACGTGGACTCCCGTGCAGCCCTCTTCGTTGAAGTCGCCGCTGAGCCCGGCGTCGATCGAACGGATCCCCAAGACGGGCGACCTGCTCGCCGTCTGGAACGACCACTCCAACGCCGGCGAAGAGATCAAGGGCAAGCGCACTCCGCTTACCGTCGCCGTGTCGCGCGACGACGGCCAGACCTGGGAGAAGGCCAAGCACATCGCCACCGATCCCACGGGCTGGTACTGCTACACGGCGATCGAGTTCGAAGGGGACCGCGTCGTACTGGGCTACAACGCCGGCGGATCCGGACTGCCGCGGCTGAGCCGGTCGGTGATGACGTACTTCGATCTCGACTGGCTCTACCGTTGATTCACTGCAGCAAATCGTTGAGGGCGCGGATGGCGGCGGGGTCGAATTTCTTCTTGCGATCGTAGGTGAGCAGGCCGTTCACTTCCTGCTCCACGTCGGTGATCTGCGTGTAGCAGACGCCCGCGAACGCCGGGATTTTGGCGATGGCTTCGTACAAGGATTGCAGCCGCTTCATGGCGTCTTCGCGCGTTTTTTCGACGCCCGCGTAGCCCCACGAATCGCCGGGCACGCGGGTTCCCTCCGGGATGAAGGCGATGCCGCCGAACTCGGACAGCAGGAACGGCTGGCCCTCGTATTTGCCGAAGCCCGGCGCCCAGATGGCGCGGCCGTTGTCGGGAATCCGCGCGCCCGGCTTGCCCAGATCCTTGTACTTGGCGTAGAGCCGTTCGCCGTCGCGGGCGTAGTCGTGGATGGTGAACAGATCCATGGTGTCGACATGCTCCCAACCGTCGTTCTCGACGACGGGCCGGGTCGCGTCGAGCGACCGCGTCAGCCAGTACAGCGATCGCAGATGATCCTGCTGGCGCTTGTCGGAGAGATTCGGCACGCCCCAGCTCTCGTTGATCGGAACCCACATGACGACGGACGGATGGTTGTAGTCGCGCTCGACTACCTCGATCCATTCGCGCGTGAAGCGGGCGGCGTAGCCGGCGTCGTACTCGTAAGCGTTGGCCATCTCGTCCGACACGAGGAAGCCCATCTTGTCGGCCCAATAGAGAAAGCGCGGATCCTCGAGCTTCTGGTGTTTCCTCACGCCGTTGAAGCCCATCTCCTTGGCCGCTTCGATATCGAACTTGATAGCCGCGTCGGAGGGCGGAGTGAGCGTGGATTGAGGCCAGTAGCCCTGATCGAGCAGCCACTTCAGGTACGTCGCGCGGCCGTTCAGGTAGAATCGCCCGTTGTCCACGCGCACCTCGCGGAAGCCGAAGTACGACGCGACCGAGTCGGCCGCCGCGCCGTTACGGCGGATCTCGTACGTGACGTCGTAAAGATTGGGCGTCGCGGGCATCCAGAGTTGCGGATTGAGCACGCGCAGCTCCAGATGCGCCTGATCGCGAATGGCGGCGGCCGATCCGCGCGCCACCTGCTGGCCATTGCGCGTGACGATCGCGTGCAGTTCCAAGCCGGCGGCCGGCCGCGCGAGCTTCGCCTCAAAGCGCACGCGTCCATCGTTATGGGTGGTGACGCGGATCTTGTCCAGGTACGAATCTCCCGCCGCTTCGAGCCATACCGGCTGCCAGATTCCCGAAGTCCGCGTGTAGAAGATCCCACGCGACTTCGGCTCCCAGTACTGCTTGCCGCGAGGAATGAAGCGGTCTTGCGGTGGATCTTCGGCCTTCACCACCACGGTGTTGGAGCCAGTTTTCACCAGCCCGGCGACGTCGAACTGGAACGGCGTGTTGCCGCCCTCGTGCGATCCGGCGAGTTGTCCGTTGACCCACACCCACGCGCGATAGTCGACCGCGCCGAAGCGCAGCAGCGTCCGCTTGCCACTCCAGCCGGAGGGAAGATCGAACGAGCGCCGGTACCAGATCCACGGGTGGAAGCCGGTGTCGCCGATGCCGGACATCGGAGTCTCGAACGCAAAGGGCACGGTAATGCGCTTGGTGAAACGGGCCGGTTGTCCCGCGTTGGCGTCGTCGAACTCGAACTCCCACGGGCCGTTGAGGGACATCCATTGGGAGCGCTGGAATTGCGGCTCCGGATATTCGGGGCGCGGGACATCGGCCGCATGCGCGACGGCGCAGAGCAGGAGAGCGAGAGAGCGCTTCATGGCTTCCGCCAGTGTAGCGTCAGAAGCGATAGTTCCACTCGAGCAGCCCCAGGGCGCCGTGAGTCGACCGGGGATAGACGAACTTGGCCGCCGCGCGAGCCTGCGCGTATCCGATGAACGCGTTGACCGTGATGTTGGGGCGCAGCCGGATCTCCGCGTTCGTGTCCCAGAGATTGGCGAGCGGCCCCCGCCCTCCCGCGTTCCGTCCCGCGAAGCCGAAGGCTCGCGGCTGGAAGGCGCCGCCGCCGAGGTACCACAGATCGTTGCGGTTGCTGAGCGACAGCGCGTGGAACTCGCTGGACAGTGTCAGTTTGGCATGCGGCCGCAGGATGACAAAGCCGTTGATGTCGCGGTTGTTCATCATGTTGAAGAACGGGAACCGGGCGAAGAAGCGGGGCGTCGGGAGCATCTGGAAGAACGTGCCGTGCTTGGAGTCCGCCGGATCCTTGTCGCCCGAGCCATCGTAGAAGCCGCCGCGGAACCACGGCTTCAGCTTCGGCGCGATCTTCGGTTGGAACCCGGCCTCGATGGCGAAGGCGTGCGCGCGGTGATCGAGCGAGCCCCAGCGGCCCGCCTGCACCGCGCCCCACAGCAGCAGATCGGCCACGCCGCTGCTGGTCTCGAATGCGTGGAGCGAATGGGCGCCGAAGGTCATGGTGCGGATCTCGCCGGTGTCCGTGCGGCGGATCAGCGAGCGATTGTCCGTCTTGTTGATCGGCCGCCAGTCGTCGTAGAGCATGCCGAACACGCGCGTATCGACGGCGTGGCGCCCGCGGCCCCATGACTTCGTGTAGGCGCCGTAGGCGAACGCGACCTTGTTCCATCCCCAACCGTCGACTTGGAACACGCCGCGCGTGGGAACCGCGCCGACGAAGGTGAAGTTGGCCCCGGGCTCGTCGTACGTCCAGTGAAAGCCGTCAAATCCGCGGAACACGTGCGTGAAGTTGAAAGGGCCGATCAGGCGCATGGTGATGCGGTCGCGCTTGATCGTGGCAAGCGTTGCGTTTTTCGGCGCCAGTTCGGAGCCGTCGGCGAAGTCGAATCGGCCGAGCCGGAGGTTATGGCGGGGATCGCCCATCAACCCCTTGAATCGCATGAAGACCTGCTTGGGGAAGATCATCGCCGCGTTGCGATTCCGCTTGTTCGCGTTGAAATAGGTGGCGCCGAGTCCCAGTTCGCCCTGCGAGCCCGGCGCGGTGGCGTTATCGGGGAGTCCGAGCAGGATGGGAGCGGCGAACTCGATCTGCCAGTCGAGCGTCTTGTGGTTCCGCGAAAAGCCCAGCCGCGCCAGCATGCCGAGAAAGGCGTAACTCGGATCGCCGGAATCGGGCTCGAACCAGTTCCAGGCCTCCAGCCGGGAACGAACCGAGCCCTGCACCGTAACGGTCCCCAGTTTGAGTGGAGCGGGCGCCTGGGCAGGAGCAGCCGAGGCCATCAAGATCGCCCAAACCGTGAATCTCCTCATGAAATAAGGGTGACAGGACAAATGCCGGAACATGCCGTCCGCGGGTGATGTTTCGGTGAAATCCGCTCAGATCGCTCCGCTCCAAAGGTCCTTGCAGAAGTCGGCCCACGGGTAGATCTCGATCTTGCGGCCATAGGCGGTGACATTGCGCCTGCGCGGCTCGAGGCAGACGACGATCGCCCGCGCGGTTGGCGACTCCTCGAGGAAACTGTTCAGACCCCGCGCGTCGACGTTGCGGATATCGCGCGAGAGCTTCGCCTCGATGGCGACGCGGTCGTGATCGATCACGAAATCGACCTCCGAGCCCGATTTGGTGCGGTAAAAATGCACAGTGCGGCGGCTCTCCAGATAGGCGATGGACGCGTGGATTTCGTGCGCGAGGAAAGTCTCGAACAGGTGGCCGGCCTCCGGTCCGTCGAGGCCCGTCAGACGCACCCGCCGCAGGATGCGCGCCACGCCCGTGTCGAACAGATAGAACTTGGGCGTCGCGGCCAGCTCCTTGCGGCTGCCTGGCTTCGCCGGCAGTGGCGGCAGCAAACGGCCGATCATCGTGTCCTCGAGGATCTCGAAATAGGAGCGCACCGTCTTGGCGTCCACGCCGACATCGGAGGCGATCTTGGCGTAGTTCACCAACTGGCCGCTCATGATCCCGGTCACCTCGAGGAATCGCGCGAACGCGGCAAGGTTCCTGGTGAGCGCCTCGGCCGCCACCTCCTCTTTCAAATAGTCGTCGACGAAGGCGCGCAGGGAACGGTCCGGCCGCGCGGCGTCGTAGTGCGCGGGCAGCAGTCCGTGCGACAGCGCGCGGAGCAGATCGAGATTCGGAACCTCCGCGGAAACGAGCGGGAACATCTGGAATCGCCAGGCGCGTCCGCCGAGCAGGTTGGCCTGGCCGCGCCGCAGCTTACGGGCGCTCGAACCGCACAGAATGAAGGAGAACCGGCGGTTCTCGATCAGGCGGTGCACCTCGTCCAGCAGCTCGGGGACTTTCTGAACCTCGTCGAGAATGATCGGCAGGCGGAGCTTGTCCGGCGGCGCGGCGTCGAGGATGTCGCCTAGTTCGGCGGGGTTGCGCGTGAGGCTGAACCGCAGCCGCGAATCGAGGAAATCGAAATGGAGCGCACCGGGGAAGCTCTGCTTCAGAAACGTCGACTTCCCGACTTTCCGCGGACCCCAGACGAAGGCGGACTGCGCCGGAGGAAGGTCGATCGGCATGGCTCTCCGGTATAAGGGAAACTCGTCCATACGGTCCTGATTGTACCGTAAAATCGGTGTTCATGTACATAATATGCTTCTTAATCGGGAATTCAGTTCCTGAATCAGCTTGTTGATTGGTGTGGCGCCACGAACCGGTCTTCCCCATGGGGGTACAATCCAAAATGTGACGCCTGCCGCGCGATTCCCGCTCCTCCTCGCCGCGTCCGCGCTCGCCACGGCGCAATCTTTCGAACAGAGCCAGACGTTTCTGCGCCTCTACTGCGCCAAGTGCCACGAGGGAACATCGCCCGCCGCCGGATTCCACCTGCGATCGGTGGCCGAGCCAACCTCCCTGAAAGACAACGCCCGCAAATGGACCTCGCTCGCCTTGCGGGTTCGCAACGTGGAGATGCCGCCGAAGAACTCGCCGATTCCCCCGCTGGACGAGCGGGAGCGGTTCATAGGATGGGTCGACCACGCGGTCCGCGTGGAAGCTTGCGCCGCCGGACCCAGGGGCGGGCCGTCTCCCGCGCACCGTCTCAATCGCGACGAGTACGCCGCCACCATTCGCGATCTGTTCGACATGCACCTCGACATCGGCCAGCGGCTTCCCGCCGATGGCGCGGGCGGCGAAGGCTTCGACAACGCCGCCGAGACGCTGTTCCTGTCCCCGCTCCACGCCGAGAAGTACCTCGAGACAGCGAAGCTGCTGGCCGATTTCGCGGCGCGCGAGTTCAAGCCGCGCCAGCGGATTTTGGTGGCCAAGCCCGGTCCGGGCGTGACGCCCACCGAGGCCGCCCGGCGGATTCTGGATACCTTCCTTCCCCGCGCATTCCGGCGCCCCGTTCCCGCCGCCGAGGCCGCGCCGTATCTCGCCTTGTACGAATCGGCGCGGAAACAGGGGCTCGCGTTCGAGCCATCGGTCTTCTTCGCCATCCGCGCGGCGCTAGTCTCGCCGCATTTCCTGTTCCGGGTGGAGCCGCCGAATACCACGGGGGCGCCGCGTCCACTCGATCAATATGCATTGGCCTCGCGGCTCTCCTATTTTCTGTGGGGCAGCATGCCGGACGAACTTCTCCTCGATGTCGCCGCGTCGGGCCAATTGCAGGATCCGGAAGTTCTGCGGACGATGGTGGGACGCATGCTGCGCCACGACCGGTCGTTGAACTTCGCCCAGCGCTTCATCGAACAGTGGCTGCATACGCGCGAACTCGGCGGCGAGAAGGCGCCGGACGCGAAGCTGTTTCCCACCTATGCCACCGATGAAGAACTGCGCGCCGATATCCGCTTTCAGCCGATCCTGTTCTTCCGGGAGGTCCTGGTGCGCGGACTTCCCCTGACAGAGCTGATCGACTCGAAGTACACCATCGGCACCAGCAACCTGACCAAGCACTACGGTCTGACGAACCTGCCGCTCGACAAGACGCGCCTGAAGCAGCCCCAGCTCGTCGAGATGCCGCCTGGAACCAACCGCGGCGGACTGCTCGGCATGGCGGCGGTTCTGGCCGTGTCGTCTCACCCCTACCGCACCAGCCCGGTGTTGCGCGGCGCCTGGATTCTCGACTCGATGCTCGGGACGCCGCCTCCTCCTCCGCCGGCGAACGTGCCGCCCCTCGAGGATGCCATGGAGCCGTCGTCCGCCAAATCCATGCGCGAGCGGCTGGAGCAGCATCGGCTGAACCCGGTGTGCGCGAGCTGCCATTCGCGCATCGATCCGCTCGGTTTCGCGCTCGAGAACTACGACGCCATCGGCCGCTGGCGCGATCAGGACGGCGGAAAGCCCATTGACGCCGCGGGCACGTTGATCGACGGAACCGCGTTCAACGGCCCGGCGGAGCTGAAGAAGGCGCTGTTCGACCGCAAGGACCTCTTCGTCCGCAACATCACTGGCCGGATGCTCGGCTACGCGCTGGGCCGGGGTCTGTCGCTGACCGACTCCTGCGCCGTGGATGACATCGTGGCGAAAGTGAAGGAAAATGACTATAGCTCGAAAGCATGGATCGAAGCCATCGTCCTGAGCGCGCCCTTCCGCGAACAGGCCCCGGCGGCGGTTCCGGCTCGAACGTCCAAGGAGCGGACCAAGCAGTGAACATACTTCGGACCCAACCCGTTTCGCGGCGCGCGTTGCTTCGCGGCGCCGGCGTTTCTCTCGGCTTGCCGTGGATGGAGGCGATGGCGGCTCCCACCACGTCCAAACCTCCGGTGCGCCTGGCCGCGCTCTACATGCCGAACGGCGTGAACGTCGCCGAGTGGTTTCCGGCGGACAAGGGCAGCGACTACAAGCTGACGCCTTCGCTCGAACCGTTGCGCGACTTGAAGGACCGGGTGCTGGTGCTCAGCAACCTGTGGAACGCCGCGTCCAAGGGGGGCGACGGCCACTACGTGAAGGAAGCCGCCATCCTCACGTGCACCACCATCAAGAAGACGCCGGGCGCCGATATCGCGAACGGAATCTCACTCGACCAGTTGGCAGCGCTACGCGTGAAGAACGAGACGCCGCTGCCGTCGCTGGAATTGGGCGTCACGCCGGTCGCGATCGGCGTGGACGCCGTCGTCGGCTACACGCGAATCTACGGTTCCCACATCGCCTGGAGCAACCCGACCACGCCGCTGGCGCGCGAGATCAATCCGCGGTCGGCGTACGAACGGCTCTTCGGAGCCGCCTCCGGTCCCAAGGGCAACTCCGCGAAGATGGACGCTCTGCTGCTCGACCGGGTTCTGGGCGATGCGCGGATGTTGCGCAATCGGGTGGGCGCCACCGACAAGATCCGCCTGGACGAGTACCTTTCGGTGATGCGCGGGCTCGAGGAGCGCGTGCAACGCGCGAGCCAGAAAACGGCGAATTCGTGGAAGCCTCGGGTCGCGATCGACGCCTCGGCGGCGCCGCCGGAACGTCCCAAGGATCACGCCGAGCATGTCCGCCTCATGCTCGACATGATGGCGCTCGCGTTCCAGAGCGACACCACGCGGGTGAGCACGTTCATGTTCGGCAACGCGGTGAGCAACGTGAGCTTTCGCTTCCTCGAGGGTGTGAGCGCGGGCCACCACGACGTCTCGCACCATCAGAAGGACGCCGACAAGCTGCGCCAGTACCAGTTGATCAACCGCTGGCACGTGGAGCAGTTCGCCTATCTGTTGAACAAGCTCGCTGGGATGAAGGAAGGCGCATCGACGGTTTTGGACAACTCGATGGTGCTGTTCGCGTCCGCGTTGAGCGACGGCAACAAGCACGATCCCCACAATCTGCCGCTGCTGCTGGGCGGCGGCGGCGGCGGACGTCTGGATACTGGCCGGCACCTCGGCTACACCGAGGACACGCCGTTGGCGAACCTCTATGTCTCGATGCTGGACGCGTTCGGCGCGCCGGTGGAGCGGTTCGCCGACAGCACGGGTCCGCTGCCGGGCGTGTTGAAAGCGGCGTGAGCGGCGGCATGCGAATCGCGTTTTTGGCATGGTTCGCGGCGTCCGCGATGGCCGCCGATCTCAGCGGGATCTGGGTGGGCCGGATGACGGCCCGCAACAACGAGCTTGTCGACATCGCGTTCAAGCTGGAGCAGAAGGGCTCGGTTCTCACGGGGAAGCTATACGGCGATTCGGGCAGTTCGCCCGTCGTCGAGGGCAAGGTGGAGGGCGATTCGGTGACTTTCGCGGTGGTCTCACCCGAACAGGCGGGCAACCAGATCAACGAGACGCGGCAATTGTTCACCGGCTCGCTGAAGGACGGGAAGCTCGACTTGACGCGTGAGCGCCAGGGATCCACCAACGCGGGTAACGGCGGCGGAACGCAGACGGCGAATCGCCCCACGGCCAAGACCACCTTGAAGCTCGAGCGGCTGGTCCGCCAGTAGGAGGACCGCCGTGACCGAGGACGACTTCCGGAGGATCGCGCTATCGCTCGAGGGAGCGGAAGAAGGATCGCACATGGGCGCGGTGGATTTCCGCGTGGGCGGCCGCATCTTCGCGACTCTGGCGTCCGTGCGGGAAGGTTACGGGAACCTGATGCTGACGCCAGAGACCCAGGCTGACTTCGTGGGAGAGCGGCCAGACCTGTTTCTGCCCGTCCACGGGGGCTGGGGACGCATGGGCGCCACGCACGTGCGGCTCGCCGCCGCCACGGAGGATGTGCTCGAAGGCGCCGTTCGAGCGGCGTGGCGGCTACGGACCGCGAAGAACGCGGCCACGAAAAAGCCGCGCGCGTCCAAGCCTCGCGCCGCCCGGTAGCCTACCGCTTCACCCAGATCGGCGAGCTCCAGGCGATCTGACCGTCTTCCTGCATCACGCGCGCGTAGTACCACGACTCGCCGGGAGGCGGATTCCGGTCGGTGAACTCGAAGCTGGTCGACTTGGCGGCCGGCCGCGAGGTGTAGAGGAACCGCTTGTTCGAGATGAGATCGATCTGCTTGATCGTCGCGGTTCCGCTTGTCTGCAGGTAGAACTTCGGGTTGGACTGCGCGTCGAACGCGTCGCCCTGAATGTACTCGCTGGCGCCGTCGCGAGCGCGGAAGTCGAGCACGATGTTGTCGGTGGCCGCGTAGGCGTGGCGTTTGCGCATCGCGTCGACCAGCCCTTCACGCGTCGGCTGCTCGGCGATGATGCACGCGTACGAAATGTGGGTCGACCAGTGGTCGCTCGACGCCTGCACGCCCAGCTTGTAGCCCTTCGCCAGCGCGTTCCAATAGAATCCTTGCGGCTGCCAGCCGCTCTTCTGCGCGTGTTGGTTGAGTTCGGTGGCGGCCTTCGGCGCGCCCTCGTACTCGTAGCTGGCGCGATAACCCTGATAGATCTCCACCAGCGGCTCCACCTCCGGATCGTTATCCCGCCAGTCGGTGCCCTGGGCCGTCGCCGAGGAATGGGGCATCGAGATGCCCTTGGTCGCGCGTAAATGCTCGAATAGCTTTTTCGCGCCCACCTCGCCGGCGGCTTCGTCCGCCGGGATGGGCAGGGTCCGCACGCCCCGGTATGACCAAATGATGTTGCGATGCCCGTTGGGATACTTCAAGCTGCGCTCGTACCCGAATAACGGAACGAAGCGGCCGGGGACCAGGAACAAATCGACGTATTTCTGGTTTTGCCACCACGAGAACTCCTGGTCGTAACCGGTCTGGTGATCGGTGGGCGCGAGGTAGTCGAATCCGGCGGCGTCCAGCGCGTACCGGTAGACCTCGAACAGCGATCCGTCGTATTTGAAGTCCTGCGAGATGTCGGTGTGGCGGTGCATGTCGCCGCGGTAGATCTTGTACTTCTTGGGTCCGGCGAGGATCGTATAGGACCGGATGGCGCGCACGTCCGATTCTTCCGTGTTGTGGACGGGGATCTCCTCGGTGAGCGGTTCGCGGAACGGCTCGGTCGACTCGGCGCCGATCGCGCCGTTCGGACCGGCGGGAAGCTTCGCCGCCAGCACGTCGGAGTTGCCGGGGATGGTGGACGTGAACGGACGATTGTCGGTCATCCAGGCCGCCCACAGAGCGCCTTTGGGATCGCGCGTGACGAGCGCCGGCTTCTCAATCCAGCCGCCGCTGTTCGGAACCGGCTGTGGCGAGGTCCATCGCGCGCCGTCGAACGCGGTGACGTAGTTCTCCCAGACGATCGAGCTGCCGATCGACCGGGACAGCCGCCTGGTCCAGTGGCGGAACACCATCGTGAGCGCGCCCGTACCCGAAAACGCCAGATGCGGATGCTCGGCGTTGTACTCCATGCTCGGAGGGCTTGCTTTCGGCGCGCGCCAACCCGCTCCGTCGAGCATCGCCACTCGCGTCCAACGGCGTTGGTGCAGCGGCGTCGCCAGCGGCGTGGGCAAAAGGAACCCCTGGTCCTTGCCCCAGTTCACGCCGGACTCGTCCCAGGCAACCCACGGCCGGCCGCGGTCGTCCACCGCCACCGATGCGTGCGCCTGAAATTCTGGGCCGCTCGTGACGGCCGCCACCGGACCGGGCGTCGCGTTGCGGATGGAGCGATGAAAGACGTCGTAGTTGCCTTTGTCGTAGCCGTCCCACACCACGTGCGCGGACCCATCCGCGCCAGCCGCGACCTGCGGTTCCCAGTCGTTGGCCGACGATTCGCTCATCTTGAAGTTCTGCATCGTCTGGCCGTTCCACTGCGCCAGATAGATGTCGCTTTGTCCGTTCACGAAGCTCTGGTAGGCCACGAATGCGTTCGATCCCCACGCCGCGGCGCGATGAAACGTGGCCGATCCCGTCGCGTTCACGGCCACTGGCGGGGACCATTTGCCGCCGCTCTTGCGCGCCATCCACAGCACCAATCGCTCGTTGTCGCGCTGGCTCCAGAACACATGCAGGGCGCCATCCGCCGTTGCCGCGACCGAGGCGCGGAACACGTCGGCGGGCTTCGGAGTAACCTCCTCCGGCGCGGACCACAGTTCGCCCGCGCGGGTGCGAACCAGCACGCGATCGGCCTCGCCCTTGTACGCGACCCACGCGACCGCGACGTTGCCATTCGGCAGCGCGGCGATCGACGGTTCGTCGTCTTCGTACTCGGGGCCGCTCAACCGCTCCACTGGCGGCACAAGCCGGATCGATCCGGCTCCACCGGCGAACGGCGTGGGCTCGCCAGACAGCGCGGCGATGTCGAAATCGAACTTGCCCCGCGCGGTCTCGAGCGTCACCCTCGCGCCCGGTTGCGGGTCCACCGTCAGATACACGCCCACCGGCTTGTGCAAAACTTCCGGCGTCGACCCGGGGCGCATCTCCGTGTAGTGGAGATCGGCGTATGGCGCCACCGCGTCGCGGCGCGTGACAGCCGTCCACGATCCGTCCGGCTTCACTCCGTCGCCTTCCGAGAGGTGGCGGCCCTCGATGGAAACGAGCGTGGCGTTGGTGAGCAGCGCCTTGCCGTCCCAGCGTTGCTCCACCTTCGCCGTCAGGCCGAAATCGGCCAGCAGCGCGATACGCCCCGCCGGCGCGGCTGGCGTGCCCTGTTGAGAAGGAGTTCTCACCGCAAGGAACGCCGCGAAGCCAACGAGCGCGAGGACTGGCCCCGATTTCCGCATGGACCGAGGATAGCGCGCGCGGCGGGAGCTACGCCGTCCAGCGTTGTTCGATCGCGAGCGGCTCGATCTCCGAGCCTTTGCCCACGCGATGAAACGCGGAGAATCCGGCCGCCGTGCGTTCGAACAGCGTGGCGTCGTGCGCGGGAGGCCGTTCCTGAAACGTGCGCCCGGCAATCCACACGCCGCCCGGGCGAAGGCTGCGCCACACGGCCAGAGCGCCTTCCGCCAGCCGGCCCGCGTCGAAGTAGGCCCTGTTGAAGATGTTCATGGTCCGCACCACGTCCACGGGGGCCGCGAGCGAGTGGAACGCCGAGTGACGTTTGACGGAAAACCGCGGATCGCGATGGGCAAGCAACGCGGCTTCCGGATGAATCACGGAGATCTTGCGGAACACCACGCCGCCCATGGCCAGTTCGCAAGATGGCGAATCCAGCCATTCTTCGGGGAGCTTCCACGCGCTCCCCTGGGACTGCAACTTCTCCAGGGCTCTCCGCGCGAGCAGCCAGTTCAAAGGCAACGACCGGGGTTCGGGCGGATTCAGCGTCACCACGAACGGGTCTCGCAGGTACTGAAGCGGCGCTCCGTCGCGCTCGAGGATGAAGGCGTCGCCGGAAGCCAGCCGGGCCTCCACCAGAAAAAGCGTCAGGTCCGACGCGGATAGCCGCGCGTTGGGGAACGTCGCGAAAACCGGATCGGCCCACTCGGCCGAAGTGAGGCAATCGGACGCGGCCCAGTCCTCCACGCGCAACGCGGCGGCGGAGCCGAAGCGGTCCAGCAGATGGGGAGCGATCGCGCGATCGAAGTCGTGAAACCGGCCGCGGAACGTCGTGCGGTAGACTCCCGAGCCCAGCCGCAAATTGCGCATGATGTGCTCGAACAGCTCCACCTCGGCGGGTGACGGCGGCATCGACACGTGTAGCAGGCGGTAGGAAACCCGGTCGCGGTTCAAATGGTCGCGCAGGCGGGCGAGCGGGCCGTCCGGCGGCGCCGGACGATAATCCTCCAGCCGGCGGAGGCCGAGCGTGATCATTCCTCCTTTCGAGTTTACAGGCTTTCCCGGTTCGCGCCAATGGACCGAGCGTCCTACTGGGAGGCGCCGCCGCCGCTGAGCGGCTCCGTCCCGTTTGGGTATATCATCGAAATTTCATGTCTCAGACGAACATGCGCATCATGCGCGCCGCCCTCGCCGCCGGCTGCGTCCTCACGGCGTCGATTCCGGCGCGGGCTCAGCGGGGCGGCGATTGGACGACCGTGGGCAACGACGCCCAGCGTTCCTACTGGGCGCGCGGCGACGGGAAGATCTCTCCGCAGGCGATCGCCAAACCAGGCTTCCAACTCGCTTGGAAGGTGAAGCTGAAGGGCGAGCCGCGCCAAATGCAGTCGGTGACGCCTCCCGCCCTGCTCGACTTTTTTATCGGCCACCGCGGCTTCCGCGCGCTCGGATTCTTCGGCAACGGCTCCGGCGCGATGACCGGGATAGACACCGATCTGTCGCGGATCGAGTGGGAGCGGAACATCGCGGGGGGAACCCGCAATGGCACGATTCCCTGCCCGGGTGGTGTGACCTCGCCCCTGTCGCGACCCACCAGCCTCGGCTATCCCGGCTCGTTCGCCGGGCGGGGCGGGCGCGGAACTCCGGCGAAATCCGGCGTCGGCGAAGCGTTCGAGGGCGCGGTGACGATTCGGGCGCAGACACCGCCGCCGGCTCCCCCACCGCCACCGCCATCGGCGCGGCGGAGCGCTCCGGCGCCGAATCCGTTCGCGCGTCAACCCCAATATGTCTACGCCATCGACGCGGAAGGCAAACTCCACGCAATGTACGTTTCCAACGGCGACGAGCCGAATCCGGCGGTCAATTTCCTGCCCGCCGGCTCGAACGCGCAGGGGCTGCTCGTGAGCGGCAACACAGCGTACGCGGCCACGGCGAACGGCTGCGCGGGTTCCACCGATGCCGTGTGGGCGATCGACTTGGAGTCGAAGATGGCGCGGAGTTGGAAGGCATCCGGCCACGTGGCGGGAATCGCGGGCATGGCGTTCACGCCCGACGGGCTGATCGTGGTGGCCGCCGGCTCCGAACTCGCGGTGGTCGACTCGGCGAACATGGAGAAGAAGGGCGCGTATTCCGCGAGCGAGGCGTTCACTTCGTCCCCCGTGGTGTTCGAGTACAAGGGCAAGGATCTGGCCGCCGCCACCACGGCCGGCAAGCTCGTCGTCATCAATGCGGCGTCGCCCGGCGCGCTGCTGGCGCAAACGGATCTCCCGGGGGCCGGCTACGCGACGGGCGCTTTGTCGAGCTGGCAGGATGCGGCGGGAGTCCGCTGGATCCTGGCGCCGGTGGGCGGAGCCTCGGGCCCCAAGAGCGGCGCGATCATGGCGTGGCGGCTGGTGAACTCCGGTTCCGGCATGGCTCTCGAATCGGGCTGGAGCGCCGGTGGCATGGTGTCCCCGCTCCCGCCGGCCGTGGTGAACGGAGTGGTGTTCGCGGTTTCGAGCGGCGAGAATCGCGACGCCAAGGCGAGCGCGGCCGAGCGGGCTCGCAAGTCGGTTCCGGCGGTGCTGTACGCCATCGACGGGTCAAGCGGGAAGACGGTTTGGAATTCGGGCTCGACGATCGCGTCGTTCGTTCGGACGGGCGGCTTGGCGGCGGGCGGCGGACACGTGTACGTGGGAGCCCACGACGGGACCCAGTACTCGTTCGCCTTCCCAATGGAGTATTAGTTCGGGCCGTCCTCGCGAGCCGCTGTGTTATTCTGGCGGCGAACTCGATATGCGAACGGGTCTGGGGCCGCTGGCGGCGATGATGGTGCTGTGCGTCCCGGCGTCCGCGCAATTGCGGACCAACGGCCGCGTTCTGGAAGTGGCGTCGGCGCGCGTGAGGCTGGTCTTCACCGGCCCGGACGTCACCCGCATCGAGAACCTCGTCACCGGCGAGACCCACGCGGACGAGCAGTCCGCAGGCGCGGCGATCGGCGGTGTCACGCGCGCATCGGGCGCGAACCAGAGCGCCGCCGGCTTCGAATGGCGGCTGGGAGAAGTGGAGGGCGTCTCCGTCGCGACTCTCACGGGACCGCCAGGAGCGCCCGCGTTCCGCATGGATGTCTGGGTGGACCCGGTGGCGGATCAACCGGTGGCGCGCGTGTCGGCGCCGGGTGCGCGGGGCGTTCGAGGAGCGCGCTGGGGGTTGCGGGGGCTCGACATCGCCGCCCATCGCCTGATCCTGCCGGTGGCCGGCGGAACCTACTTCGACGCCCGCCGTCCGCCGCCGCGAGGTTTCACGGCTTCGTCGGAATCGCGCTGGGAAGCGCCGTTCCTGATGCTGACCTCGGGGTTGGGCGGACTGGTGGTCTACAACGCCCGGCACGAAGCGCCGTACCGGAGCTTGGGCATCGTCGAGTCGAGTGAAGGCCGGTTTTCGCTGGCGGTCGAAGCCGTGGCGCGCGGTCCGTGGGCCTCGAGCGGCCCGGACGCGGCCGAGTGGCGAATCGATTGTTTCCAGGGGACCTGGATGACCGGCGCGGATCTGTACCGCGGCGCCACGGCAGGCGACTGGGACGCGCCTTCGATCCCGGCCTCCGCCGGTTGGGTTCGCGATATCCGGACGGTGGTGATTTTCTCCGGCGGCCTGCTCAATCTCGACGAACTCGCCGCGTTGACTTCGCCCCGCCAGACCCTGCTGTATCTGCCTAACTGGAGGGCGGCCGGGTATGATCGCAATTATCCCGACTATACGCCGCTACCCGAACTGCCCGCGTTCATGGACCGGGCGCGGAGGCTGGGGTTTCGCGTCATGCTGCACGTGAACCCGTACGGCGTCTCCACCTACCATCCCGAGTACGCCGGCATGAGGCGGTATCAGGTTCGCGACTCCGCTACGTTGGAGCCCCAAGGTTGGCTCTGGGACCGGCCCGTGTCCGAAAAGGCCCGGTTTGCCTACATCAATCCCGCCGCGCGGGAGTGGCGCGCGCTCTTCCTGCGGAGCGTCCGCCCGGCGATCGCGCAACTGCGCCCGGACGCGCTTCACCTGGATCAGACGGGAGTCAGCCTCAACGACGGCAATGGCCCGGTGGATTCCCTCACGGCGGTGGAGGGGACGTTACAGCTTCATCGCGATCTGTCCGAACAATTTCCCAATTTGTCGCTCGGAAGCGAAGGAGTTTACGACGGACTGGCGCCCCGGGTCTGGTTCGCGCAACGGTGGTCCGCCGCCGAACAGGGCGTTCCCGGCGCCCCGCATCCCCTCATGACTTATCTGCTGGGCTCGCGATTCAAGGTCTACGGATATATCGGCATGCCGGGGCCGGAATCGCCGGAGTATCTGGGTTACTTCCGTCAGTACGAGCGCCAGGCGGTGATTCCCACCATCGCCCTGAGCGATCCGGGGGAACTCGCCAATCCGGGACCGGGGATCGTCCGCGCGTTCCGCATCGCGCGGGCGTTTCAGGACCATGCGCTGGACGTGGGGTGGGACGCCGCCTCCGGCGACGACCGAATCGTCTATCGCGGCGCCGCCGAAGGCGTGTTCCGCGCGGGCGTGCCGGTCACACGGCTGGAGGCGGGCGGCAAGCCGGTCTACGAGCGGGCTTCGGGCGCGGCGTCGATCAAGTCCTATCTGCGCGTCTCGAACTGGCCGGCTTGGGACGACGAGGGCCACTTCGGGCTCGACCCCTTGGCCGAGTACTGGCTCGATCCGGCGACGCCTCCCGACGGACCGCGATTCGCGCGGCTGCCCGATGGCGTCTCGCTCACCAACGACGCTGTCCACGCCTCGGGCGCGTCCCTGTTGGCGTTGCGGCCGGCGCGGGCGAAGATCTTCGACGCGATCGAGTCGTTCGGCGCGGCGCGCGCGGGCGTGGCGGCGGCTTCGGACGGACCGTTGTCCGGCGACGCCGGAGTTAGCGTGGAAACTCTCCGGGTGGGAAACGCGCCCCGCGCCGCGTTGTTGGTGCATCCGCCCGGCGGCGCGGCCGCCACTTATCTCGAGTTCCGGCTCGACATACCCGCCGAGGGCTCCATCGCGCTTTCTTTCGCCGTGGGCGTCGCCGACGATGCGCAGCGTACGGCGCCGGTGACGTTCGAGGTGCGAGCCGATGGCGCGCTGCTATGGAGCCAGGATGCCGCCCGCGGCGAGTGGCGCGCGGCGGAGGCCGGCCTGACGCCATTTGCCGGACGCACGATCGCGTTGCGTTTCCTGACGCGAGCCGCGAACTCGAGTTACGCCTGGGCGGGGTTCGCGAATCCCGTGGTAACCCGCGCCCCGGCGGCTTCCGCGGTTTCCGCCCAACTCATCGCGCCGGGAGTAGCATCCGCCGCGGTGCGCGCTCCGGTCACGGTGTCCGGCGGCAGCGGAGTGTTCGAAATCGCGAACGCACCGGCGTCCGGACTTACTCCGGTTTTCTATCTCCCGCTGCGCGCCTTCGCGGCCGGCCAGTCGCTGCTGGAAACTCCGCCGGACAATTTCCAGACAATCGGCGCCGCGATGCCCGTGGCCGGCCCGGTGTTCGGCTCCGGCAAGGTGGAGCCCGCCACCTCCGGTGGCTCGACCCGCGCGCGGGCGATCTCGGCGCACCCGCCGGAACAAGGAACCACGCGCCTCATCTGGTACGGCGAGCTTCCCGCCGCGCCTCTGGCGCTGGAAGCCACCGCCGGGCTGCAAGACGGCAATCGCTCCAGCGGCGTGATCTTCAAGGTCTCCGTCAACGGCGAGACGATGTGGGAATACAAGCCGGGCGCTCGCGGCTGGGCTTCCTCCCGCATCGACCTGAGCCGGTTCCGCGGCGGTCCGGCGATGATCCAGTTGATCACGGACTCGGCGGGTTCGAACTCCTACGACTGGGCCTACTGGACCGGTCTGACGTTCAGCACGCGCTGATTCAATCCGCGTCCCAACGGAATCGAGCCAGCGCGAGCGCGGCGAACGCGGCCGTGAATCCTAGCAAAACCAGGGTTGGCGCCACAGCCGCTTCGATGCCGAGCCCGCGCCAGGTCATCGCATCCAGCGCGTCGACGGCCCACCGGGTGGGCATCACCAGCGTCGCGTCGCGCAACCACGCCGGGAAGATGAAGACAGGCACCCAAGCTCCGCCGAGCATCACCATCACCAGCGTCACCAACACGGCGATGGGACGCGCCGCCTCCGCCGATCCACCCAACGCCGCGATCGACAGTCCGAACGCCGCCGTCATCAGCGAGAACGCCGCCACGATCATCGCAAACCCCGCCATGCTGCCCTGAATCCGCACGCCGAAGACGATTCGCGCGAACAGGAACATCACGATCAGAATCGCCGCCGCGCAGATCGCCGCGCTGGCGCCCTTGCTGCCCAACAGCGTGAACCGCGACACGGGCGAGGAGCGGAATCGTTTCCACAATCCCCGCTTTCGCTGCAACAACAGCGCCACGCCGGCTTCGATGCCGAGGAACAGGGTGAATTGCACGCCCATGCCGGCGAACGAGTGCGCCACGCCATCGTACTGCTGGCCGGCGCGGGCGGTGACGGCTTGCGCCTTCGTCTGGAAAGGAACACTCATGCCGCCGGAGCCCGGAGTCCCGGAGCCGCCGCTCTTGGGGAGCTTCGTCACGCCTCGCAGGATGGCTCGGAGCGGTTCGCGCAATTCCGCTGGAGTCGCGCCGGCGTCGAGGTCGCGCAACGCCTCCTCCGCCAGCGGCGCCGAGGACGCTCCTCCGAAGACCTCCGCGCTCACCGCCTCCATCACGATCCCGGTGAGCACGCCTTCCACCATCTGCCGCTCGGCGCTCTTCGACGGGTCGTAGTGGATCTCGAGTTCCGGCTTACCCGCGCCGCCGCGGAGGAAGGCGCGGCCGGCTCGGGCTCCGAAATCCTTCGGCAGGATCGCCGCCACCGCGATCTTGCCGGTCCGCACTTGCGCGAGCGCTTCGTCGCGAGCCAGGGGCCGCGCTTCGATGCCGGCGGTGGCCGCCAGCTTGGACGCGATGGTCTTGGCCGCCGCGCCGGCGTCTTCATCCACCAGCGCCACCACGACGCGCGCCGCGTCCTTGGGTTGGCGGCTCCCGCTGAAAACGTATCCAAAGAAGGACGCGATCACGATGGGCGCGAGGAAGCTCATCACCAGCGCTCGGCGGTCGCGCGAGAACAGCAACAGATCTTTCACGACGAGGGCGAGAAAAGCGGTCATCAGTCGCGCAAGCTCCTTCCGGTGAGAGTCAGGAAAACGGTCTCGAGGCTTGCGCGCTCGCTGGCGAAGTGGTCGTACCGCAGACCCCGCGCGGAGAGAGTCTCGAGGATCGCACCGGCGCCACCCAGATCGGGCAGCCCCACGCGAAGTTGCCGGCCGCGCGTTTCGATCCACTCCGCTCCGGGAATTCCCTCGATTGCGCCAGCGGCGGGCTCGGCCTCGAGATCCACGGTCAGCACGTTCGCAGCGCCGGCCGTTCGCCGCAGTTCCTCGCGCGTGCCATGGGCGAGCACCTTGCCGTGATCGATAATGACCACGCGGTCGCACAGCCGCTCGGCTTCTTCCATGTAGTGTGTCGTGTAGATCATCGATTTTCCACGCTTCTTCAGATGCTCGAGATTCTCGAAGATGGCGTTCCGGCTTTGCGGATCGACGCCGGCGGT
>SYLY01000392.1 GCA_005808475.1 Acidobacteriota bacterium | reverse complement strand
TTTGCCGCAGCGGCGGACGATTCCGGTGACTGACCCTGGGCGAAAATCGCCCAGGCGGGACAGTTGGGCGGCCAGTTGGGAGCGCTGGAGCTCGAGTTCGGAGACGGAGTGAGACATGGGGACTCCTTTCTGAACGTATTAGGATACGTTCAGAAAGGAGCCACAAAAAAGGGAAACCCGCAAATCGTCATTCTGAGGTCGCACACCCTGGCGTCGCCGCTGGAAGGCGGAGGATTTTCAGCGTACGATAGAATTAGAAGCTTGACCGCCGCCCCCGCACTCACCGCGCTTGTTGGCAAGGCCCGCCGAAGGGCCCTCTGGAACCTCGTTCTCGAACAGACTTCCACTGGCGCCGCCGCGGCACTAGCCGGGTCGTTCCTGCTGCTGTTGTTGGGCACCGAGATCCTCGGATGGTACTGGTTGCCGTTGCTGTTTCTAAGTGGAGCCGGCATCGCCGCGTGGCGCACCATGCGCAATCTACCGACACCCTACGCGGTGGCGCAATCGGTCGACCAGCGGCTGGATCTGCGCGATTCGCTCTCCACCGCGCTGCATTTTCAACAAGCCGAATCCCGGTTCTCGCCGGTCTTCCTGGAGGCGCAGCGGGCCGAAGCCGAGGTTCTCGCGGCGGGCGTCGCTCCTTCTCTCGCCATGCCGTGGCGCGTTCCCCGGCAGCTCTATATCGCTGGTGCGATGCTGCTCGGCGCGGCGACGCTTTTCGTGCTTCGTTACGGCATTCTCGGCACCCTCGATCTTCGGCAGCCGATCGTGGAGGCTGTCGCGGACTTCTTCCATCCCGCCAACCAGATCCAGGCGCGCGCCAAGGGGCCGAACAAGAAGGAAGATCCACTCGCTATCCCCGCCGACCGCGCCGACATCGGCAAAAAGGCGGAGACCGAGGACGCCCCCGACGACGTGCTCAACATCGTCGACACGCCCGATGTCACCGTCGACTTCGAGACGAAGGATGCCGCCAAGGCCAAGCAGAGCGAGGTGAAGGCCGCGGGAGACGAGGCTGGCGACGACATGGAAGCGGGAGACGAGAAGGGCGACCGTTCCGGCGAGGGCAAGGACGACAAAGGCGACGGCGATGCGTCCAAAGGAGCCGGAGAGCAGGGTAAGAAGGATGGTCCCCAGAACGCCAAGCAGGGCGATGGCAACGAACCCAACTCCTCGCTGATGGACAAGATGCGCGACGCCATGGCCAACCTGATGAACAAGATGAATATCCCGAATCAGGGGAAGCAGTCGCAGCAGCGGGCATCCAATCAGAAGGGCGGACAGAAGGGCGCCGGCGAGCAGCAAAGCGGCGGGCAGAAGGGCGAGAAGGGGGAAGGCCAGCAGCAAGGCAAGGGCTCGCCTTCCGACGATCCCGACGCCGAGGCCAAGCAGGGTGAGCAGCAGGCGCAGTCCGGCCAGGGCCGTTCCAACGACAAGACCGCCGAGTCCGGCGCGCCTACCGACGCCAAGTCGGGGATGGGCAAACAGGATGGCTCGAAGGACCTCAAGGACGCGCAGCAGATCGCCGCGATGGGCAAGCTGAGCGAGATCTTCGGCAAGCGCGCCCAGAACATGACCGGCGAAGTGATGGTCGAGGTCTCCAACGGCAAGAACCAGGGGCTACGCACCCAGTACAGTCAGAAACAGGCCGCGCACAAGGAATCCGGCGGCGAAATCCATCGCGACGAGGTTCCGTTGCGCGATCAACAGTACGTGCAGCAGTACTTCGAGCAGGTCCGCAAATCGGAAAAGCCGGTGGATCCGTCCCTGGAAAAGTGAGCGCGGATCCCGCCGGACTCGACGATCGCGGCTGGACCGCCCATCAGGCCGGCCAGTTCGAGGAGGCCGAGCGCCTCTACCTGGAAGCGGTCTCGATCCTCGAACAAGGCGAGGGAGCCGCGCGCATCGACTTGGTGAACGTGCTCGGACATCTGAGCGCGCTCTACGACGATTTCGAGCAATACGAGGACGCGCTGTCGGCCGCCGAGACCGCTCAGATGGTGGTGGACGAGTTCGAAACGATCTTCGAGGGCGAGGAGGGCGCGCTCATCCGCATGCAGTGCCTCACCGCCGCTTCCAACGCGCTCCGGGGACTGGAGCGGACCGCCGACGCCGAGCCGGTGCTCCGCGAGGCGCTGGCGATCGCCGGGACCGCCTTCGGTTCCGCCCACCCCGAGTATGCCGTCGCCGCCCACAATCTCTCGGTGGTCCTGCGCGAACTGCGGCGGCCAGGGGAGTCGCGGCGGTTGGGCAAGGCGGCGCTCCGAATCCTGGAACGGGAGTTCGCCGCGGCCGACCCCCGCGTGGCCGCGGTCCGCGACAACCTGCGGATGCTCGGCTAGGCCGCCGGCGGACTATCATGGTGGAGTGATCCACGAAATCCTCCCCGTGGGGAGGCTCCAGTGCAATTGCTCGATATTCGGCGACGAGGCCTCGCTTGAAGCCATCGTTGTGGACCCCGGCGACGAGATCGCTTCCATTCTCGCCGTGCTGGCCAAGCACTCCCTGAAGGTGACCGCCATCGTGATCACGCATGCGCACATCGACCACATCGGCGGCGCCGCCAAGCTGAAAGCCGCCACGGGCGCGCCTGTGTGGATGAACGAGAACGATCAGCCGTTGTACGACGGCCTGGATATGCAGGCGGCCTGGCTCGGCTTGGCGCGCGCGCCGGACCGCACCGGAATCGACGCCCCTCTGAAGGACGGCGTTACGCTCCAGGCCGGCGATTGCCGCTTCCACGCGCTGCACACTCCCGGGCACACGCAGGGTAGCTGCTGCCTGTGGATTCCGTCGGAAGGAAAGCTGGTGGCGGGCGACACGTTGTTTCTCGCCTCGGGCGGCCGCACCGAGCTGCCCGGCGGCAACCACCGCCAGTTACTCGCATCCATCAAGGACAAGCTATTCCCGCTGCCGGACGCCACGGTGGTCGTCCCCGGACACGGACCCAATACCACGGTGGGCCGCGAGAAGGAATTCAATTACTTTCTGCAGGATCTATGAACCGCATCTTACCGTTCGCCCTGGCGATGGCCGCCGCCGCGTCCGCCGCCGAAACCGCGCTCGACCGCTATATCGCCAAACCCGATCCCACCTTCTCGTGGAAGCCCGTGGGCGATATTCCGTGCCAGAAATGCACGGCCACCGTGCTCGACATGACGTCGCAAACGTGGCGCAAGCCGGACGAGATCAGCCGCACGGTGTGGCAACACTGGGTCACCGTGATCCGTCCGGAGAAGACCGTGTCCGACATCGCGCTCCTGTTCATTAGCGGCGGCTCCAACAACGGCCGGCCACCCACGCGCGCGGAGGATATGCTGGCGGGAATCGCGCGCGAGTGCCAGGTCCCGGTGATCGAACTGCGGATGGTGCCGAACCAGCCGGTCCGCTTTCCCGGCGACACCCGCGACCGCACCGAGGACGCGCTGATCGCCTACACGTGGGACAAGTTCCTCCGCGGCGGCGGCGACGAGTGGCCGGCGCGGTTGCCGATGACCAAGGCCGCCGTCCGGGCGATGGATGCGGCCACGGCGTTCCTGAAGTCGCCGGCGGGGGGCGGAATCGCGACAGCTCGATTCATCGTGGCCGGCGGATCCAAGCGCGGATGGACCACCTGGACCACCGCCGCGGTCGACAAGCGCGTAGTCGCGATCGCGCCGATGGTGATCGACCTGCTGAACCTCGAGAAGTCGTTCGTGCACCACTGGCGGGTCTACGGGTTCTGGGCCCCCGCCGTCGGCGATTACACCGCCGCGCGCATCATGGACTGGATGGGGACCCGCGAATTCAAGGCGCTCATGAAGATGGTGGAGCCCTACGAGTATCGCGACCGCCTCACCATGCCGAAGTACATGGTCAACGCGACGGGCGACCAGTTCTTCCTGCCCGACTCCTCCCAGTTCTACTTCAAGGATTTGAAAGGGGAGAAGCTGCTTCGGTACGTGCCCAACGCCGACCACTCTCTCCGGAATTCGGACGCGCCGATGAGCCTCACCGCGTTCTTCCAGGCAGTGATCGCCAACAAGCCCCGGCCGCGTTTCGACTGGAAGATCGAGAAGAACGGCGCCATCCGGGTCAGGACGGTGGACCAGCCCCAGGAAGTGAAGCTATGGCAGGCCACCAACCCCGAAGTTCGCGATTTCCGGCTAGAAAAGATCGGCCCGGCATGGAAATCCAGCAAGCTGGAAGCGTCCGGAAACGAATTTGTGGGGAGGGTGGCGAAGCCGGAGAAGGGCTTCACGGCCTACTTCGTGGAACTGACGTATCCGGGAGGAGGCAAGTATCCGCTCAAGTTCACTACAGGTGTAAAAGTCTCACCGGACGTGTATCCGCATCCGGCGCCAAAAGCGAACCCGCCCCGGTAGAGAAATCAACCGGCGGCGGCAAGAGGGCGGCGCAGGCTCCGGGTCACACGCTTGGTGGCGCGGTTGCTGATGAGATGCGCCACGCCATCGAGCAGACCCGGCACGTCCTGGGGCTCGATCAAGACCGACGATTCGGGTCGTAGCGAGTCCGCTCTCCCGGAACTTCGGTACGTGGTGGTGATGATGGCGGTCGCTGGCTTGTAGTCCATGGTTCGCGCGTGGGCGATGACGCGATAGCCAGCTTCGGGCGACTCCATTCGGAGCTCGCTCAACACTAATTCGTATTCGGAGTGGTCCAATTTGTCGACCGCTTCGGCGGCCGAAGCCGCGGAGTCGACCATATAACCGCTCGCTCTGAGAACGGTCTGGAGCGTGAGCCGGGACGCCAGATCGTCGTCAACGAGCAAGATCTTTGCTAGTTCAACGGCGGATTTCAAGTTGTCCTCTTATAGGAGAAGTGTACCGGAAACCAGCGGAAAAACAAGCTCCAAAACGTACCATGCCACAACTATTAGGATAGTATTTCAATTTTCTTGTAACAAAATGCCTCCGAGGATCACTATACGAATCCCTTCCGGCGTCATACGGGGGTTTTCGTACGTCGCACGAGGCCGGATGGCCCCCGGGTCGAATACCGTGACATCCGCGGAGAATCCCCGCCGCAAGAGTCCTCGACCGCTGAGGTTCATCCGGCCGGCCGGCTTGGCCGTGATCTTGTGGATCGCCGCGGCAAGCTCGATCCAACCCTTGTCCCGGCATACCACCCCAAGGAGTTCCGGAAAAGTACCATACAGCCTAGGATGGGGGCGGCCCTTGACGTTGAATCCGTCGGAGATCACGGTACACAACCGGTGCGTGAGCAGCTTGCGGAGGTTCTCTTCGCTCTGGTTGAACGACAAGATGTTGACTTTGCCCTTTTCCAGCTCGAGCAGCCGGAACAAGGCCTCTACTGGAGTAGTTGACCATTCCTCGCCCACCGCCGCGAAGCTCTTGCCGACCAGCCTTTGATTCGTTTCCGATTCGAGCCCCGTCACCAGAACATCGGTCCACTCTTGCGCCAAGCCGGCTTCTGTCTGCTGGGCGAGACGGGCCCGTGTTTCCGGATCGGCGAGCGCTGAGAGCAACGACGGAATGCCGCCGTCGAGCGCCGATTGCGGGAGGAGCTGAGTCGCGACGGTGGATCCAGCCAGGTAAGGATAGCTGTCGAACTCGACGTCCAGACCGGAATCCCGCGCCCGGTCCAGCATTTCGAGCGCAAGGTCCTGCTTGTGCCAGTTCTTCCTCCCAACCGCCTGCAAATGGGAGATTTGAAGGCGGCATCCCGATTCCCGCGCGAGCGAAAGCTGCTCCTCGATGGAAGCGTGCAGATCCCACGAATAGCTGCGCATGTGGGTGGCGTGGACCTTGCCGCGCCGCGCCACTACCTTCAACAGCCCCACCAATTCCTCGCGCGTGGCGCACGATCCCGGAGCGTACATCAGACCCGTGGAAAAGCCCGCCGCGCCCTGCGCGAGCGCCTCATCCAGGCAGCCCGCCATCGCATCCAACTCTCGCGCCGTGGCCGGTTCCTGGCGCTCGCCCATGAAGGCGACGCGCAGACTCCCATGTCCAATCAGAGACACTACATTAGTAGATGATGCCCGCTCGGACGCCGCCGCCAGGTAGTCCCCCGCGTTCCGCCAGCCCCACTCCCCCGACCCGAATAGGATGCCATCGGCGTACTTTCGGACCGGATCCCGGTCCTCGAACGACGGATATGGCGAAAAACCGCAGTTTCCAACTACTTCAGTAGTCACTCCCTGGCTGGTCTTGGTTCGATACCCGTCCAACACCTGAAGATCGGAGTGGCTATGGATGTCGATGAATCCCGGGGCGATCGCTTGGCCGCCGCAATCGATCGTCTCGCAATCGGCGGGCGGGTCGATCTGGCCCACCGCCTCGATCCTGTCTCCGGAGATCAGCACGCCGCCGGGAAAAGCCGGTCCGCCCGATCCGTCCAGGATCGAGCCGTTTGTCAGGTAGAGCATCGCCCGCATCGTATCACACCCGGCGGTACAGAACCCAGAACAAATCCTCGGCGGGGTAGGGAATCGGGAGACCGCGCGGGATCAGCTTGGTGGCCATGCGAGCCACCGGCTCGAGCGGACCACCCGCCAACTTGTGCCGCACCAGTTCCGCCGCGTGATCGCTGTGGAGCCATTTGGCCGGCCGGCCTCGCGCTGCCAATTCCATACCGAACCGGGCCGCCGCGGTGGTAAGGCTCTCCGGCGAAAACCACTGCAGCACGCTCGGCGGACTGTACTCGTGCCACTTCTCTCCGAACAGCCGTCGCGTCCAGCTTTCGCGATTCCAGGTCTCGATCAGCCAATACCCGCCGGGACGCGTCAGTCGAGCCGCCGCCGCCAAAGCGTCCATCGGCGAAACGAAGTGCGCCATTACTTGTACGATCGAGATCAGGTCGAACCCGCCCGGTTCGTCCACGGTTTCGAGCGTTCCCACCCGCAGGTCCAGCCCCGCCGCGCGCCCATGCGCCACCATCGACGCGTTGGGTTCGACGCCCACGCCGCTCCAGCCTTCGTCCACGAACCCGCTCAGCACGAATCCGGCGGCGCACCCGACGTCGAGCAGGCGGCCCGGCGGCCGATGCGCGGCGAGCAGCCTCGCGTAGCGCCGCCCCGCCGCGCGCAGCAGCTTTTCCTCGGCCAGGTAGTTCGAATAACCGGCCTCGCCGCCCGAGAAGTAGCCGTCGCCGTAGACGCGATCCACGTGTCCTTCGGCGCGGAGCAGCTCCGCGAACTCGTGTCCGCAGGCGGCGCACTTCCGGATCCAATAGCCGTGCGTCTGGAACCGTCGCGCGGACTCGCGGGCGCACATCGGACAAGCGGGATTCACCATTCCGATTATCGGCCCGCCGGGTTCGCCGCATCAGCCCGCGCCGCGATATCCTGAGTCGTGATGCGTACCCTGCCAATCCTGATCGTTTTCGCCGCGTCCGCCCTCGCGCAACCGGCCGTGCTCGCCGTCGTCGAAAAGAAGGCCGGCGAGGTCGCCTTCTACACGCCGGAGGGCAAGCGGCTCTCCGGGACCAAGGTGGGTTCGCACCCGCACGAGATCCTCCGCTCGCCCGACAAGAAGTTACTCTATGTCACCGACAATGGGATCCTCTGGATGACCGATCCCGGACAGGGCGGTAACACGATCTCGATCGTCGACGTGGCGAAGCGCCAGCGCATCGGCGTAATCGAACTGGGCGCGTACCGCCGTCCGCACGGCATGGATCTCGACCCCAAGACTGGCCGCATGGTGGTCACGATCGAGAATCCCTATGGACTGCTGCTCATCGACACCGCGCAACGCAAGGTGCTGCGTAAGTACGACGTCAAGGGGGACGCGCCGCACATGGTCGTGCTCGGACCCGGGGCGAAGTTCGCCTATGTCGCCAACTCGGCCTCTCACACCATCGCCGTGGTGAACCTCGATTCGGGAGCGGTCAAGCTGATACCCACCGGTGAGCGTCCGCAGGGCGGGATGCTGACGCCCGACGGCAAGCGGGTCTACATGACCAACTCGGATGGCAACTCGATCACCGTGATCGACACGGCGTCCAATGAGAAGACCAGGACCATCGCGACCGGAAAGGGCCCGGGGCGGATCTGCCAGACTCCGGACGGCCGCACGCTTGTCTACAACTTACAGGCGGGCGAGGGCGTCGGATTCGCCGACGTAGCCACCTTGCGCGAAGTCAAGACGATCCCGCTGCCGGGAAAACCGCTTTCGCTCACCATGTCCGCCGATGGCCGGTTCGCTTGGGCCGGCTTGCAGGACAGCGACAAGATCGCCGTGATTTCCGTACCTGAAAGGAAGCTGCTGCGCGTGTTCGACACGCCGAAGGGCAACGGTCCGGACCCGGTGTTGCCGCTCGACTGATACCTTACGGAATCGCGCGGATGTCCACACGGATGCCTTCGATCTCCGGCGCGGCCTCTACCTTGGCTTGAATCGCCGCCCTTTCTCGTCCAACCGCGCCGTCACCAGACGATTCGCCGCCATCGCCGCCGTTGGGTCCACCTCCCCGCGAACGGCAACCTTGGTCGCGAAACGGCGCCGGCGTCCGATCGACGAACGACAGCATCCGCGAGCATGCTGTCCCGCCGAGGTCCGGCACGAACCCAACGGATTCGGGCGCCGGCACAAAGGACCCCCAGTGGAGATGCACCGCCTTCAGAAGCCGTACTTCAGCCCGAACTGCATGCCTCGCGCGTCGTTCGCGCCGGTGATTCTCCCGTAGGCGGGCGTGTCCACCGTCGTTCCGGGATTCCCGAGATTGACGTGATTGAAGGCGTTGAACATTTCGGCGCGGAACTGCAGCCAGTGCTTTTCGGTGATGGCGAACTTCTTGCCGATGCCGAGGTTCCAGGTCTTGTCGCCCGGGCCGATCAGGATGTTGCGGCCGGAGTTTCCGATGGTCAACGCGGGCGGCGCCGCGAAACACGAGGTATCGAACCACCGCGCGATCGTTCGCCCGCTCGACAGGTTGCCGTCACAGACCCGGTTCGGGCGCGTTCCCAGACCGAGGTTGGCGCGGTCTCCGGCCACAGCCGCGGTGAGCGCGCCTCCCGATTGAAAGTTCGTGACTCCGCTCAACTGCCAGCCGCCGGTGATCCCCCCGGCAAGGCCTCCGCGCGTGAGCCAGGGCTTTCCAGGGCCGAACGGCAGTTCCCACACATAGGACAGCGTCAAGCGGTTCTTGGCGTGCGATTCAGAAAGGCTCCGGTCGCGATTGAGATTGCGGGGATCGATCGTGTTGCCCACCTGTTCGTCGCCCGAGATATCGATGTTGCGGGAGAACGTATAGGAGCTGAGAATGGAGAAGCCTTTGGCAAACTGGCGCTCCACGCGCACCTGCAACGACTGATAGCTGCTGTTGGAGTCATGCATGAAGTGCCGCGCCGGACCGAAGTTCGGCAGTGGCCGCCGCGCCTGAATCGGACCGGCCGCGGGCACAACCGGCACATTGAGATCCACGCGGCGGCCCATCTTCAAGGCGAGGTTGCCGACGTAGCCAGCGTCGACGAGGAAGTCTCCCGGCAGCATGTGCTGAACGTTGAACTGCCAAGTCTGGACGTAGGGCGTCCGCCGGTCACGTTGGTAGGAGTTGATCGAGGGCACGCCGCCCGCCGCGGCCAAGCCCAGAGGAAACGGATTGGTAAACGCCAGCGGCGCTTCACGGGAAGAGAAGAAGTTCTGATTCGTGATCAGCGGCGGATTCACCGAGAACAAGTTCATGCCGAGGAGCTTCGGCTCCGAAAAGAAAACGCCATACGCGGAGCGGAAGACGGTTTTCCCGAACGGCCGGTAGGCGATACCGAGGCGCGGGCCGAAGTTGTTCTTGTCCGTAATGAACAGCGGCTCGCCGTTGCTGAAGCGCCGAAAGGATCCGGGCGCGTCGAAGTTGAAGAATGAAATGCGGCCGTAGGTTTCGTGCGGAGACGAGTTCAATTCGTACCGCAGGCCGAGAGTCAGCGTGAGTTTGGGAGTGGCCGTCCACGTGTCGGCGATGTAGATCTGATTGCGCGTTTGCCTGAAATCGACGACCACGGGAACGGTGGCTACTTGCGACTGGCGGGGCAGCCCGAGCAGGAAGTCGGCGAACGCATGGCCGCTCCCGCCCGCGTTACCAGGCTCGAACGAGATGCTGCCATTAATGAAATTGCCCTGGAATCGGGCCGAGCGCGCGCGCCGGAAATCGATGCCCGCTTTCAGATTGTGTTTCCCTTTCAGCTTGGAGAGCGCCGCCACGATCTGGTAGTTCTCATCCGGCTGCACCAAGGGCACCACGAGAGAATCGCCCATTGTGGCGAAGCCGGTGATCGCCACCTGTGGAATCCCATTCTCGAGCGTTCCCGGGCGGGCGCTCGTGGGTACGCGCACGCCGAGCTCGCGCTCCACGTCGTAGTTGGTTTCTCCGCGCGGCCCGAGCTCTTTCAACAACTGGCGGTTCCACGACAACCGGACGTCGAGCAGCGTGGTAGGGGAGAAGGTATGCGTGTCATTCAGCGCGATGTTCTGCGAACGTGTGGGAATGCGGGTGCCGAAGTCGCGAATGACCGCAATCGCGTTGGGGTTGTCCGTCTGCTGATACACGTAGCGGCCCGAAAGCCGGTTGCTTTCGCTGAACACATGGTCGATCTTCGCGAGCAGCGAATCTTCATCTCGTGGGATTCCACTCAGCGTCCGGTAGTTGATGGGGCCCGCCTGATTCGGCCGCGGGTAGAACTCGAGATAGCGCAGACTGGGTCCGGAGATCCGGGATCGCGGGATCTGGTTGCCCGGGAAAGGCGCGCCAGTCGCGGGATCGACGATCGCCGCTTCGGCTTGGCCGTCCACCCGGCGCGTGAGGTCGCCGTTACGCATCGCCTCGGTGGGCACCGTGGTCTGCGGAATCGCCTGGTTGCGGCGGCGGAGCGCCTGCCATGAGGCCATGTAGAACGTCTTGTTCTTCACGATGGGCCCCGCGGCAAGGGCGCCGAATTGGTTCTGCCGCAGCACCGGCTTGGTGAGGGCAAACGCGTTCCGCGCGTCGGCCTTGTCGTTGCGCAGAAACTCCCAGAGCGTCACATGGTGTTCATTGGTGCCAGAACGGAGGCTGTAGTCAACGTGCGCGCCGCCATAGCCGCCGTACTCGGCCGAGAAGCTGCCGGTGCGCACCTTGAATTCGGCCACGGCGTCCACTACGGGCACGTAGCTCGGAAAATTGTAGAAGCCCACGTTCACGTTGGCTCCATCGATCGAGTACTGGTTCGCCGAAGTGCGAATGCCGTTGGCGGTCATGGTGACTCCGCCCGTGAGAATTCCGCCGAGGATTCTCGCGATGCCATTCGAACTGGCGGCGGTGCCAACTCCCAGGAGAGTGAGACTGCTCATGTTGCGCCCCAGGATCGGCAGTTCCACGATCTTCTTCGAATCCAGGCCCTGCCCGAGCGTCACATCGTCGGTCACCAGCAAGGGCGTCTGCGCGGTTACCGATAGCATGTCCGCGACGGCGCCGAGTTCGAGGCGGAAGTCCAGCCGGGCGATTTGTTGAATGCGGAGGGTGACTTCGGAGGCTTGGGCGCGCTTGAAGCCCTCCTGCTCGACTGTTATCGTGTAGCGTCCGGCCGGCAAGGCGGGGACCAGATAATTGCCCTGATCGTTCGTGGCCGACGTGACTTCCACTCCGGTGTCGAGGTTTTTGATGAGCACCCGGCCCCCGCTGACGACAGCGCCGCTCGGGTCGGTGACGTGGCCCAGCACCGTGGCCCGGTTCTCCTGAGCCGGGACCAGGGCCGCGAGTATCAGGAAAAGAGTAGTAATGCGTAATGCCATGGAGCGAGTCCTTTCTGAGTCGATCACTTTGATTTGCCGGCCGGCCGGTGCGGGTTGCGCGCGGGGTCGTACCAGGCGGTCAGACGGTCATGGAGGCCGCGAACGGTTTTCGAGTGGGCCGTGACGCCGGCGAGGTTGCGACGCTCGCCGGGGTCGGCTTCCATGTCGTACAGTTCCGGCCGGTCGCCTTCGTTGAAGTTGTACTTGTAGCGGTCTGTCCGAATCATGTACCGCGGCGCCCAGGACAGGGCGTATTCGGCGAAGGCGGCGTCCGGGCCCCGCAGGCTGGTGTCGCGCGCGAGATTGGCGAAACTGGTTCCATCGATTTTGGACGGGCTCGGGAGTCCCGCCAATTCGGCGACGGTCGGATAGATGCCGAGATACTCCACCAGCGCCTGGCTGACCTTTCCGCGCGGCAGTTTGCGCGGATAGCTGATAATCAGTGGTACGCCGGCCGAAGGTTCGAAAAATACGAACTTCTGAAACAGGCCGTGTTCGCCGGCCATCTCCCCGTGGTCGGAAGTGTAGATGACGATGGTGTCGCCGGCCAAGCCTTCGGCCTCCAGCGTCCGGTAGACTTCGCCGATGCAGGTGTCGACGAACTGGAGATTGCCACAGTAGCCCGCGCGGATCATGCGCAGCCGTTGCTCGCCCATGGCTTGAAATCGCGCCGCGGCGGTTCGGACGTGTTCGGGATATTGAGACAGGTCTCCGGCGGAGGGCAAGGCCATGCGCCCGGCCGGAAACTTCTCCGCGAATTCGCGGGGAGGATGGAAAGGAGCGTGCGGTTTGAGAAAACCCGCCACGAGGAAGAAGGGTTGATCTTTGTAGCGCCGGATGAGCTTCGATGTTTCGCGCGCCACGAACGAGTCGAATTGATCCTCGGTGGAGAGTTCGGAGGCGAGGGTTTGCTTGGGTGTCGCCGTTCCGATCCACGGGCTGCGATTGCCGGGCCACAGTCCGTCGATATCGGGCAGTCCGCTCCCGGTATCGTAAATCAGTTTTTCGTAGCCGGGATAGGACGCGATCTCGTCGGCGAAATGCCGCGCCTTCGGGCCCAGGTACATCAGCCAGTCGTTGAATCCGAGGCGGAAGTCGAATCCGTGCGAATGGCCATCGAGGAAGTGCATCTTGCCGGCGAGCCCGGTGACGTATCCCGCGTCGCGAAAAGCGTGCGCCACGGTGCGGCGGCGCCAATCGAGTGTGACGCGATTGTCGGTTACGCCGTGGTGGTGCGCGTGCAGCCCGGTAAGAAACGACATGCGCGACGGCGCGCAGACCGGGTACGGACAGTAGGCGCGGGTGAAGCGCACGCCCTGCGCGGCGATGCGATCGATATTGGGCGTGGGGACCGTGTTGACGCCGCCGCAGGTGAGCCAGTCCGGCCGGTGCTGGTCCGACATCAAGATCAGAACGTTGGGGCGCTTCGGCTCCTGTGCCGCGGCCGCCGCGGCCGCGCCGCCGAGGAGATCACGGCGATTCATGGCGCGCTCCTTTGCAGGCGGGCGGCCGCCGCTTTCATCGCGGCGAGCATGCGGGGCGTCATGGTCTCACGCAAATAGTAATGGCGGCGCACGTGATCGAATCCTTTTTCGTCGATCACCGGCTCGATCGCTTCGCGGATCTCCGGTGCATCGAATTTCTCGAGCGCCTTGAGGAGTGCGGGCCAGTGCCAACGATTTTCATAGCCGTGCCGCCGCTGCCAACGCTCCGCCGATTCGGCGAACGCGGCGAGCCTTGACGGGGTTGTGTCCGCGTACAGTTCCTCCGCGGCGGCGCGCAAGCGGAGTTGCAGTACCAGATCATTGAGAAAGCGCGATGGGGATCCGAACAGAAGGCCGCGCAGTGGGCCGGTCTTCAAGTTGGATGCCGGCACGGCTTCCACCTCGTTCGCGGTGGCGCGCATCGTGCCGGGCGAAGTCCCGGCGAGCGCCTTCCACGCTTGCAGGATCAAAGCGCCGCGTCCTGGGATCAGGTCGTTCGCGAACGCTTCATAGTCCCGGTCCGTCACGGGAATGCCCTGGGCGCCCCGGGCGAAGGCGAACGTGTTCGGCAGTTGGACACAGTGAGTCTGCGCGTTGCCCATCACACCGCGCGGGCCCATGTCCTTGCCTCCCTGCCAGGCGGCATCGCCTCCGAAGTTCGTCATGGGAAACGATGGCTCGCCTTCGATACGGCCATAGTTGAGCGACAACACGCGGCCGGTGAGCCCGGCCTTCGGGGCGTAGCGCAGCCCGCCGGCCAATCCCCACGGCTCGGGATTCGCTTGCGCGAGCAACTTGAATGCTTCGAGGAACTCCGGCTCCGTACCGGACTTGAATTGCGATGTCTCATAGTAACGGCTGTAAGCAGGCCAGCCGGCATGCACCCAGTAGTTGAGCTCGATGCCGGGCCGGAGCCGGTCGAATAGCTTGCGGTGCGCCACGAGGATGTCGACGAATTGCCGATTGGTCGAGTTCGGATATCCGCCGGGATCGCTGTCGATGATGTTGATCGCATCGGCTTTGGCAACGTAACGCAGGAGCCGTGCACGGACGCCAAGCATCGCGTCCAGGGCAGCCTGATCGCCAGGATCCACGCGCCGGTCCGAATAGAAGAACCGCCGCTTTTCGAACGTAGCCTTGGCGGCTTCGGCGTTGGGTGCGACGTTGGGGCAGAGCACGATATGCACGCGCATCTTGAAATCCGAGTGCAGCATGTCGATCACCTCGCGCATCTTTTCGAGATGCGCGCCATCGCTTGGGGTGGGCGGATCCGGAATCGTCTCGAGAACGGGCCAGATCATCACGGCGTTGTAGCCGAGGCGGTGAATACCGCCGGCGTAGCCGCGCCAGTCCTCGAGCGTCCACGTGCGCGCCGCATAGGGCCGATGGTAGGACCAATGCTGATGGACGTAGATGCCGACAAGCTTCTGTTGCCCGGCCGCCAAGCCAAGAGCCAAAAGGAGACCAAGGACCAGTCGCATCGCGGAACCAGGCCCTCATTGTATACGTTTTCGTCTACACCGGCGACACCGTGGCGAGCGAATGCCGATGGCGACCGGCCGGCCAAGCGATTCCCGCCGGTCGAACGCTGGTCAAAAAGACGAACGTGAGCCGCATTGCGTTGCGCGAAGCGCTGAACATGCTGCGCTCACTCGGAACGGAACTTCTGGATCGCCTGGTTCCCCTGTCCATCTCGCTGGAACCCGTCAGCGGTTTTCATCGGGTCTTCGAAATGCGTCTGGCGATCGAAGTCCCGGCGGCGGCCTGGCGGCCCGGCGCCGGACGGAAGCGGATCTTGCCAGGCTCGAAGCTCTCGCCGCCGAGTACGCCTTGCGGGACAGCATCGAGATCGATCATTGTCCCCGGACGGCGACCGCGCTCGGGTCGAGATGGAGTGCCCACCACGGCCTCACTCGTGCCCGCGAATCGATAACCCGCCGGCGCAGCCTGGTCATACCACATCGCCGTCGACAGTTTCGGCGTTCGTGGCCGGGCGTCTCTTTGGCCGGAGCCGCTTCCCGCGAGTTTGCACCCGCGCTGGCGGGTGTGCACGATAACCCGCGACAACTCGAGATCACGTGGCAGCCGAACTTGGACAGCAGGATGCAACCGGCCAAAAGCACAACCTTTGATCCAGGAGCGATCCGCCGATTCTGAATTCGTAATTCCGGCGGCAGCCTGACAACACTCACGGAGCGGCTTACTCTGGCCGGTCTGACCGCAAACCAGACTCGGAATGGCGGTCCGCGGTCAAAACATCAGCTTTAGTGAAAATTGCACCAGACGCTCTCCGGCTGACGCGGTGACCACACCGAAGGTGGCCGAGCCGAGTCCCTCGCCGGGCGAGAAGAAGTACGGCGTGTTGGTCAGGTTGAACGCCTCCGCGCGGAACACGAGAGAGAGCGGTTCGCGAACCGGGAAGCGTTTCTGCACGCCTAAGTCATAGGCGCGGCGCGCGGGTCCGCGCACGTCAGCGACGGTGCGCGCGACGTTGCCGAAAGTGAACGGGTCAGGCACCGTGAATTTCGCGATATCGAAGTAGCGATTCAGCCGGGTTTGCGGCGCGCCGGAAAGCTTTGCCGATTGACCGGTGGAGTTCGGGCGCAGCACCGCGGCGCCGACACCGGTATTTCCGATGGAGGTGAGCGCCAGCGGGAACCCGCCATGCATGATGAGGGAGCCGCTTAGCGACCATCCGCCGTGGATGCGATTCCTGCCGAAGGGGAGTTCGACGGTGTGGCTCAGGGCCAACCGTTGCGGGATATCGCCTTCCGAGAGGCTACGTTCGGCGCGGAGATTGTACTGGTTCTGGGCGGGGGGCGTAAACGCGGTCTCGCCGAAGATGCGGCCGGAACCGTCGTCGATCAACTTCGAGTTCGTGTAAGTAGCGGAGAAGTTATGTCCCCGCGCGAACCGTTTTTCGACTCGTAGCTGTAACGAATGGTAAATGGACGATCCGAGGTTCTGCGCGACGGCCGGGTTGAACGTTCCCACCGCTCCGTAGTGAGGATAGGGCCGGAGGAGTTGCAGCCTGGTGATGTTTCGCTGCGCCAGCGCGCCGACCGAGGTCAGGCCGAAGAAGGGATTCTCCACGGTCTGGTTCAACTGCGCGCCGAGCGATTGGAATCGCGGATCGACGGCGTTGAAATCGATCGAGATGGGCAGCCGGGTGCCTTTGTTGCCCGCGTAGCCCGCCTCGACCAGAATACCCATGGGAAGCTGGCGTTGGACGGTGAGGTTCCATTGCTGGTTATAGATATTGGACTTATTACCGCGGTCCATGATGGTAACGCTGAGGCCCATTTGCAGGCGTTCGGTTTCGGCGGCGGGCGATTGGAGGAGTCCGGTGGGAAACGGATTGTCGATGAGCGTGACGGGCGTCACGCCATTGATCGAGGAGACCCACGGCGTGGTTACGTCCGCGCCGGGAGCGCCGAATCCCTGTCCCGAGGTAGTTCCAAAGCGTGGGGCGAAGAAGATCGCATAACCGGCGCGGAGCACGGTGTCGTTCGACATGCGATAGGCGGCGCCGATGCGCGGGCCGAAGTTGGTATAAGTGGGATCGAACTGGCCTCGGGGCTGGCCGTTCTGCCCGGCGAAGCGGATCACGCCGCGGATGGGATTGAACCCCGGCGCGCGGGCGGGAAATTCGCCGTTGAAATCGAAGTTGCCGAAGCGGTTGTAGCGTTCGGTGCGCGGCTGTTCGTAATCCCAGCGCAGGCCCATGTTCAGGGTGAGCTTGCCGAACTTGATGTCGTCATTGAAGAAGAAGGCGTAGTACATGTTCCGGATGGCGAGAGCGGGCACGCTATTGATGGAGCCGGCGCCGAAACCGGTGAGCAGCGAGGCGAGTCCATTGCCGGCGGTGAGGGAGGCCTGCAGAGGATTGGGCCCTTGCGTCTGGCCGAGGCCGAAGCTGTAGCTACCCGACGGCGAACCGCCCTGGAAGGGAGTCTGATCGTACATGCGGAGATCGCCGCCGTAGACGAAGGTGTGGCGGCCGCGAATTTCGGTTTGCTCGCCGACAACCGTGTAAATGGTGTTGCCGCGGCGGATACGGTCGCCGCCGGGAGCTCCGAGTTGCGTGTAGTTCGCCACGGCGGTGACCGGGAAGAGGACCTCCTGGACCGCGCTCTGCACGGCGCTGTTGAAGCCCAGTTCGGTGAGATTGACTTTGCCTTCCGCCAGCGGAGTTCGGCCTTCGAAGCGGCGTGTCGCGCCGAAGCGCAGGTTGAGGATTCGGGTGGCGGAGATCACGGTGGTCATGTTGACGACGCCGTTCAAGACACGATTGGCGATGACGCCAAGGACGGGTTCGGCGATGTTGCCGTACGGACCGTTGCCCCCGGAATCGCCGGTGTTGCGGGTGACGCGGCCGAACAGGGAGTGCTTTTCGGAGAAGCGGTGATCCACCCGCCCCGACCACTGATTCGAATTCACGAAATTCTTCGGCGACCAGAGCAGATTGTTGATGCGCGCGGGCCCTTCGCCGGCGGTGTTGGCGCCCGGATAGAAAGCGGCGAGGTTACGGCCAACGCGGCTTTGGGCGGAGGTGGGAATCACGTTGCCGGGGACGGGGTCGCGCTCGAAGCCGCCGGCCGCGAGCGAACGGGTGGAGAAGGGGTTGTACATGACGACGGTTTCGCCGTTGCGATTGCGGGTTTGGGAGAAGTCGCCGGCGCGTTCGGCCGGAGTGGGCACGGTAGCCGTACCCGCTCCGCCGGAGATTCGTTCGCGGTGGCCCTGGTAGTCGCCGAAGAAGAACGTGCGGTTCTTACGAACGGGGCCGCCGAGGGCGCCGCCGAACTGATTGAAGTTGAACAGGCCGCGGCGCTGGTTGCGGGCGTTGGCGAAGTAGTTGTTCGCCTTGAGACGGTCATTGCGGAAGTATTCGTAGAGCGTGCCGTGGAAGGAGTTGGATCCGCCCCGGGTGACCACGTTGACGACGCCGCCGCCACTGCGGCCGAACTGAGGTCCGAAGCTGTTGGTGAGAACCTTGAATTCCTGCGTGCCGTCCGGCGTGGGAGAAAAGGCGTAGTTATTGTTTTCCGGGAGCATGATCGAGATGCCGTCGACCATGAAATCGTTGGTGCGGAAACGGCCGCCGTTGATCGAGAGGTCGGATTGGACGAACAGCGGCGCGGAGTTGTCGCCGGTGGATGCCGTGCCGCCTACGCTGCGCGGGTTCACCTGGACGCCGGCGGCGAGGCCGACGAGGTCGAAGATGTTACGGCCGCGGATGGGCAGATCCTCGACGGTGCGGGTGGAGACGACCTGGCCGAGCGAGGCGTTTTCGGTTTCGATGAGCGGCGCCTCGCCGGCGACGTTGATCGTGGTGGCGGCGTCACCGACTTCGAGTTGGAATTCGAGGCGCAGCCTGTCCTCGACGCGGAGAGTGAGGTTTTCCCGGACGGAAGTCTTGAATCCGGGGGCGCTGGCGGAGACGCGATAGGCGCCGGGGCGCAGGTAGAGGGCTTCGAAGAGGCCGCCGTCATTGGTCTTGATGCGGGCGGTTTGGTTGGTTTCGGTGTTTGTCACTTCGACGGTTGCGCCGGTTACGGCAGCGCGGGAAGCGTCGGCGACGGACCCCAGAATCGACCCCGTTATGTTCTGCGCCAGGATGGGCGCGGCGGCGAGGAGCACCCAGAAGACAGGAAGAAGTCTCATTGGATGCGATGGTAGGCGAATGCGGGCGTGGATGTCAAAGACTTCGCAACGCCCAAAGGCCTGGAATCGCCAAGGTAGCCAGTTAAGCCGGTCGCCGCGCAACCCCCCGGCACATTCCAGGCCTTTCCGGTGGCACGGACCTTGACCGTCGTTTCGTTGACAGCCGCCATTGCTCCTTACTGCTTCGGGCAGACGGCACAGGTGGCCCGTGGGGTCACGCACACCAGTCAAGCCGTGATCCCGAATGTAGAAGTGGAGGCGGCCAGCCTCGAGACTGGAATCGTCAAGAAGAGCCGGTCGAACAGTGAAGGCATCTACGTTGTGCCCTTGCTGCCCCCCGGCGAGCACAGGCTGGCCGCCCGGGCGCAGGGCTTCGCGCCGGTCGACGTCATGCAACGTATCCTTGTCCGTATTGCGGCGACGAAACCACAATGTAAACCAGTGCAGCCCACCCAAGGCTCCAAAATGTGATGGACTAGCTACATTCAGGAAAGGACACTCCATGAGGAATATCGCGATTGCAATGATGCTGATGGCCACCAGGATGGCGTTGCACGGCCAAGGAACCACGGGTCAAATCACGGGATCCATCACGGACGTCTCTGGCGCGGTGATCCCCGGAGCCACGGTGGCGGCGGTCAACGACGGTACCGGACTGAAGCGGGAGACCGGCACGAATGATCAAGGCAACTACCTGCTCTCGCCGCTGCCTCCCGGGGTCTACCGTGTCAGTGTCACCAAGACCGGCTTCCGCCCGGTCGCGCGTACGAATCTATCGTTAGCGGTGGATCAGACGGTCCGCATGGATATCGCCCTCGAACTCGGGGCGGTCAGCGAAACGGTCGAGGTCAGTGCGAATGCCGCGCAAATCGATCAGGACACCTCGGCTCTCGGCCAGGTGATCGACGGAGCGAAGGTGCTCAACATGCCGCTCAACGGGAGGAGCCCGCTCCGGTTGACCCAGTTGACTCCGAACGTTGCCGTGGCGCCCACCGGCAATGGACAGTTTCAGGACATCCCGGTGAATATGATGGACGACTCGATGATTTCCATCAACGGCGGGCGCGCCCGTTCGAATGAAGTGCTGGTGGATGGCATTCCGACGACCACTGGATTCGTGAATGTAATGACCACGGTTCCCAACGTGGAAAGCACGCAGGAGTTCAAGGTGCAGAGCAGCAACCTCTCCGCCGAATGGGGCCGGTTCGGGGGCGGCGTCATCAACGTTTCGACGCGCAGCGGCACTAATCAACCGCACGGGTCGCTCTTCGAGTTTCTCCGCAACGACGCCTTCGACGCGAACGAGTTCTTCAACCGGGGGGCGGGGCGCGACGTTCCTCCGTTCCGCATGAATCAGTTCGGGTACGCCGTGGGTGGGCCCGTCTTCTTGCCGAAACTTTACGACGGCCGGAACCGGTCGTTTTTCTTCACCGACTACCAGGGGAGCCGCTGGCGCCGCGGACAGATCTACCGGGCGACGGTGCCCACGGCGCTACAGAGCCGTGGGGATTTCTCGGGTACGCTCGCGCAGAACGGGCAGCCGATCCTCATCCACGATCCACTCACCACGCGGGCCAATCCGGCGCAGGCGGAGCGTTTCGTGCGCGACGCGTTTCCAGGCAACGCGATTCCCGCCAACCGCTTCGACCCGGTGGCGAGAGCCATGAACGCGTATCACCCGGCGCCGAACACCACCGGAGATCCTTTCACGCAAAACAACAACTTCATCAGCAACGCGCCGACGCGCATCGATCAAGCCAATGTGCGCATTCCGATGATGCCGATCAGTCATTCCAATCTCATGCCGATCAGATCGGAGCGTAGCGACGCAGGGCTTCCTCAGTGTGGGGTAGTGATCGGCATCCGTCAATAGTTTTGTCATCTTTTTCTCGCGGCGGCGGGG
>SYLY01000391.1 GCA_005808475.1 Acidobacteriota bacterium | reverse complement strand
GGAGAGGCCCTAGGCGGCCTTGGAGCGGCCTTGGATGCCGCCGATCGAGGCACGGAAATCGTCGCCCTCCACATTTTCGGGGCGGCCGCCCGGGCCGGGCCCCGAGGTTGGTCCGATTTTGCGGATCTTGGGACAGGCTCTTGATAGCCATCCATCCGCGGCATGGTGATGTCGAGGAGAATGAGGTCCGGCAGTTCCTCGTCCAGCTTGGCAAGGGCCTGCATGCCGTCCGACGCAAGGGCCACGCGGTAACCACGCTTCTCGAGCGTCAGGGCCACGATGCGTTGCACGGTGCGGCTATCGTCCACCGCCAGCACCAGCTTGCGGTTGCGTAGCCTTTCGTATGTCTGCCGCAGGTCCATGTCCCACGGGGAAAGCGTGCACGCGCTCTGCAGATGAGGCAAGGCCTCCACCGCGCTCTGCAGATTCAGAAAAGCCAGCGCCAGATTCGCGTGATCCTCGCCGGTGGGCCTGACCGCCACCGCGCCCTGAAGCCGCTGAATCGCCAGCCGGATCAGCCCTTCGTCGATCGAGCGGTTCTCGGTGAACGCGGCGAGATCGGTCATCGCGAGGACCGCCGCGCACCGGCCGCATTTCACCGCCCCTTTGTCGAGCGGATGCGCGCACATCGGGCACGGCTTCGGCTTGGGCGCGGCTGCCGCGCCGGACTCGGCGGCCGCCGCCGTTTCGGGGACGATCAAACGTTGCCGCGCAAGCTTGCCGAGAGCCTGACGGTTGGCGGGATTCACCCGGAGCACTTCCGCCAGGCACGCCATCGACTCGTCGACGGCTTCGGCGACCGCCGCGCGCCAGAGCCACGCCTGCTCGTTGTCCGGCTCCGACGACAGAATCTCGCGAAGCAGCGTGCGGGCGACGATTTTGTCGCCCACACGCGCCGCCTCGACAGCCTCCCTGAGCAGCACCGCGCCTTTCGTCTGAACCACCAGTCACCTCTTATTACTTCCGAACGAACTGATCGATCCCTTCATCCCGCCAAACGCGCAAAGTGAACTCGTCCTTCGGGTCGATCCGAATGCCGATCGCGTTAATGGGAGCGTCCGACTTCTTCTGAAGTTCGATCCAACTCTTCTTGATGGAAGGGTCCAGTGCCATATATCGTCCTCTTGCTGAAAATGTTTAGGTCTAGGGAGCTAGGGTTTTTCCCGTAGACCGGCTACGAATTTGGGGAGGGTCCCACGGCAAGGCGCCCTGCTTCCCGCCATCTCCCCAACCACTCAGCCGCCACCCGCCGGACACCGGCGAGGCTGAGCCCATCGATCCCGGCGGACACAGCCGAGGTGGAAATCCACTGACCGAAGTAAAGCTCCTGGGTTGCCAGACGGCTCATCAGCGTACCGATTCCGCCGCCGCCCACCATGTGCTGGCCGCGAAGCCGAAGCTTGGCGCGCCAGAGTTCGTCGTCCTCCACCGGACGCGCGCCGCCGGCGATGGCGCCAATCTCGGCTTCGACCCTCCCGGCGGCGGCGTCCATGGACTGGGGACTGGTGCAGACTTCGACTGTCAGCAGACCCGCGTCGCGGTACGCCTGGTATTCCGCATGAACATCGTAAGCCAAGCCCGATTCGCCCCTTAGCGACCGCGCCAAACGCGAACTCGGCCCTCCGCCGAGGATCGCCGCGAGCGCGTGCATCGCGTAGCGGTCCGTCGAGGCATAGGCGGGCGCGGGCAGCCCCACAAGAGAGTAGGACTGGCGTAACGGCGACTCAACCGAGAGGGAGCAGGAGCGGAATCCCGGGGAGCCGGCGGACTCCGTCGCCCCGCCCCCCAGCAACCGCCAGAAACAATCGTGGACTTCGGACGCGAACTGCTCATGCTCCACCTGTCCGGCGGCCACCACGACGATGCGGCCGGGCGTGTAGTGCTCGTGCAAAAAGCACAGGGCGTCCTCGCTGGTGAACCGCGCCACGTTGCCGCTCGATCCGGGAATCGGCCGCGAGAGCGGATGGCCGTCCCACACCTGCTGCCGGAGCCATTGATGCAACCGGGCGGAGGGGTTGTCGGCCGCCGCGTCGATCTCGCGCAGAATCGCGCGTTTCTCGTACTCCAGTTCCGGCTCGGGGAAGGTGGAGTTCAGCACCAGATCGGCGAGCAGTTCCAGACTGTGGAAAGCGTAGCCGCCCATCACGTGAGCCGAATAGCAGGTGTAGTCGCGGGCGGTGAACGCGCCGATCTGCCCGCCGAGCAGGTCCACCTCCTCGGCGATGCGCGAGGATGTCCTCCGGCCGGTGCCCTGGAAGAGCATGTGTTCGCACAGGTGGGCCAAGCCATTCCCGACGGCCGATTCGTGGGCGCTGCCGCACTCGACCAGCACTCCCATCGCCACCGACTCGCAGTGCGGAACGCTCTGCGTCACGACGCGTACACCATTGGCCAGGGTCGATTTGCCGTACTCCCCAGCGGCGATTTCCGTCGTTGCAAGCATGCCTACCAAAGCGAGTGTAGGGCCACCATGCCATCCCGGGGAATGCGGCGATACCCTGTGTCTAGGGCCGAATCTCGCTGAGAAGGCCGTGTACAATCCGAATATGCTACGGTCCGCCTTCTTGGCATTCGGGATTTCCGCCGCCGCCTTGGCGCAGCAGACGCAACAGTTGATGATCTGGCCGGTGCGCGGCGCGAGAGAGATGGTAGGGGCGGCCAACAACTTCGAGGTGGAAGCCGGCTACCGGATGCTGGTTCAAGGCGGAAACGCGATCGACGCGGGAGTCGCCGCCACGCTCGCCGCCGCCGTCACCGAGCAGGCCCGGTTCGGACTCGGCGGAGAGATGCCGCTCATCATCAAGATGGCGGGCAAGCCGCCGAAGGTGATCTCGGGCGTCGGCGTGGCGCCGGCCAAGGCGACAGCGGAACTCTACCGGTCGCGCAAGGCCGAGCCGTGGGAGGAACCCGGCCGGATCGCGCCGATCCCCCACACCGGACTGATGGGGGTGATCACGCCGGGCGTGTTCGACGGCCTGATGCTGGCGCTCGAGGATCACGGCACCATGCCGTTCGCCAAGGTGGTGGAACCGGCCATCGAACTGGCCGAAGGCGGATTCCCCTTGGGCGAGGAGTTCGTCAGTTTCATTCGAACCAACACCAAAATCCTGGAATTGTGGCCCTCGTCGCGCGACTTCTTCATGCCGGGAGGCAAGGTCCCCGGACGCGCCGAATTCTGGAAGGGGCAGGCGTTGGCGAACTCGTTGCGCGAGTTGGCGCGGGCGGAGAAGAAGGCTCGCGGCAATCGCGCCAAGAAGATCCACGCGGTGCGCGACTACTTCTACCGCGGGCCGCTCGGTAAGCGGATCGCCGCCTATTCGGAATCGAACGGTGGACCCATGACGTTCGAGGACATGAAGAACTACCGGGCCGAATACGACGAGCCACGCACCACGAACTATCGCGGATACACGGTGGTGAAGCCCGGATTCTGGACCCAGGGGCCGGTGATGCTGGAAGCGCTGAACCTGCTGGAAGGCTACGACCTGAAGGCGATGGGCCACAACTCGCCCCAGTACCTGCACACCGTGCTCGAGGCGGTGAAGCTCGCCTTCGCCGATCGCGACCGGCACTACGGCGATCCCAAGTTCTCCAAGATCCCCGAGCAGATTCTGCTTTCCAAGGAATACGCCGCGGAGCGCCGCAAGCTGATCGATCCGGCGCGCGCGTCCATGGACCACAGACCGGGCGTTCTGGGTCCCGCGGTGGCGATGCCGTCGGGCGGCGGATCGTCCGGCGCGGTGCAGGACACCACTTGCGTCAATGTGGTGGACCGGCAGGGGAACATGTTCAACGCGACGCCGAGCGGCGCGTGGCTGCCTTCGGTCATCGCCGGCGGCACCGGGATTCCGCTGAGTTCGCGGCTGCAGTCGTTCGTGCTGACGGAGGGCCACCCGAACATGCTGCGGCCGGGCGCGCGTCCGCGCGTGACGCTCAGTCCGACCATGGTTCTGAAGGACGGCAAGCCGTTCCTGGTGATGTCGACGCCCGGCGGCGACAATCAGGATCAGGCCATGCTGCAGGTGCTGTTGAACATCGTCGAGTTCGGCATGATTCCGCAGGAAGCGGTGGAGGCGCCGCGGTTCCAGAGCGAGCACTTCCACGCGTCGTTCGCGTTCCACGAGTTCGTGCCGGGCAAGGTGAATCTGGAGCGCCGGTTCCCGCGGCAAACCATCGAGAAGATGAACGAACTCGGGCATCAGGTGGAGGTGCGCGGCGACTGGAGCAACGGGTCGGCGCCCACGGTGATCCTGGTGCGGGACGGGTGGCTGGACGGCGGCTCCGATCCGCGCCGCGGCCGCGTGATCTTCGGACGGTAGGCGGCGGGCGGCGGCCCCGCCCCATCGCCCTTCGCGTTTTTGGTACCCTTGCTCCGCTGGGCCTTCCCGGGAAATCCATTCGGAGCGGGTGAATCCATGAAACGCCAGATCAGTGTGACGATCAATGGCAAGACGCGGACGGACGAGGTCGAACCGCGGCTGCTACTCATTCATTACCTTCGCGATGTGTGCGGACTGACGGGTCCTCACATTGGCTGCGAGACCAGCCTGTGCGGCGCGTGCACCGTCGAAGTGAACGGCGCTGCCGTCAAAAGCTGCTCGATGTTCGCCGTGCAGGCGAACGGAACGAGCATCCTCACCATCGAGGGGCTGGCGGCGAATGGCACGCTGCACCCGGTGCAGGAGGCCTTCTGGAACGAGCATGGCCTCCAGTGCGGATTCTGCACGCCG
>SYLY01000390.1 GCA_005808475.1 Acidobacteriota bacterium | reverse complement strand
GTATTCATACTATACAAGATCTGGCGGCAACGCAAGCGCCCCGCAACAATGAGAACCTGCTCGCGAGTCGGATTCAGCCTAAAACAACAATGAAATTAAATGTTCTGGCAGCCTAAAAAATTTGGTTGCGGAATCGCTGGTGTCGCGAGTGTCGCGATCACCACTGCCTGGATGGACTTGTCCTCCAGCATGCGGCGGAAATCGGCTTCCAACTTGGGGGGCTGGCCGGTCTCCATTTGAACGGTTTGAGCGGCCCGCTCGGCCACGGCCTGATCGATGTCGCGGATCGTCGCGATCCGTGCGTCGGGCCGCTTGACCAGATTGCGTATGTGCCCATGACCCATGCCGTCGGCGCCGATCACGGCCGGTGTCACTGGGTCCGAAGAAGCGGCGTTCGCCGTTGCGAGTGCGGCGGTGGAGGCGGACAGGAAGCATCTGCGTTGCATTCTGGTTTTCACACCGTATCACAGCCGAAGTCCGATCTGAATCAGCCTTCCTGAATCGTGCGCCGCGCCGGATCGAACTTCATCCGCTTTCCCGCCCACAGGGAATCCGTCGCCATGATGCAAGCCACGGAGTGGCCGTAGCCCGCATCGGCGTTGCAGTACAGTCCCGCCGAGTCGCGCCGGCGCACGCAGTCGAGCCAGTTGGCCATGTGATGGACAACTCCTGGCTCGTCTGGGATTTCCTCTTCTTTGGCGGCATCCGCGGACTTCACTCCCTCGCCCGTGATCCGCCAGACGTCTTCGACCAGAGCCGCGCCGCGCGATCCGATGATCCGTGTCGCCTTGCCCGTCGCGTTGGCCAGGCACGTCGCGTAGGTGGCCATGAACCGCCGTCCGCCGAATCCGTATCGTAGGACCACTTCAATCGTGTCCGGATTTTCGCGATAGTCCTTCGAGATCGCGTTGAAGCCCTCGGTGTAGGCGCTCATCGGATACGGTTCGCCAGTGAGCATGTGAACCACGTCGATGCCGTGCGTCATCCACTGGTCGATGATGCCGCTCGAGAATTCGCGGAACAGGCGGAACGTCCGGTACATGCGCGGATCGAAGGGGCGGTCCGCCTTGCCGCCCAGAAACTCCTTCCAGTTGACGTCGGACTCCTTGAGCGAGTTCAACTCGGCGTCCTTGCGTGCCCACCGGAATGGCGCATATTCGTTCCAGATCACGTCTGCCCGCAGGACCTGCCCGATCCGCCCCTCGGCGATCATGCGCATTGCGGCGCGGTACTTCGGATAACTCCGCCGCTGGGTGCCGATCTGCACGATCCGGTCCGAGCGCTTGACGGCGTCCAGCGCGGCGTTCGTCTCGCTCAGTACGTTCCCCATCGGCTTTTCGCAATAGACGTCGAGCCCCGCTTCCACCGCGGCCTTCAGCATCTTCGCGTGCAGGTGATCCGGCGTGGCGATGATCACCGCGTCCAGTTCCTTGGCCGCCAGCATGTCATCGTACTTCGCGTAGATGCGCGGTTCGGTGCCGTAGCTTTCGCGGAGCAGCTTGGCGGCCGCGTCACGCCGTTGATTCCAGATATCGCAAGCGGCCACCACGCGTGCGTTGAACTTGGCGCCGTACTCGATACACTCCTTCATGACTCCGGTGCCACGGCCTCCGGGGCCGACGATTCCGACGCGCAACCGGTCATTGGCGCTCCGCGTTTGCGCGAAGGCGGGCGCTGCCGCGGCGGCGGACGATGCGAGGAAGTGACGGCGCTGCATGCCCTCTACTTTACAAGAACCGGGTCTATCGAGCTTGCATGACACCAGCATCCGGTGTTGGGTGTAGAATTCAGGAAGCATTTGCTTGACCATGCCTCACACAGTCACTCGCCGCGCTCTACTCACGGCCCCGGCGGCATCGCTGCTGATGGGAGCCGCGAGGATGAAAATGTCCCTGTCGGTCCGCGTGGCGGAAGAGTTCAGCAACAAGGAAAAAACCACGCGGACGATCGGCGAGTTGATCGCCCTGGCAAAGTCGTGCGGCTACGAAGCGTTGTGCATGCGGGCATCGCAGGCAGGTATCCACACGGCCGCCAGCCAGGTCCGGGAGATCGCGGCTACGATCAAGGCAGCGGGTCTGGCGGTTTCGATGGTTACGGGAGATTTCGCCATTCCCGGCAACAATGAGCAGGGACCTCAGTGCTTGCGCCGGATCACGCCTTACCTCGATCTGGCGGAAGGGTTCGGCGCGGATCTGACTCGAGTCTGCATGAAGAACGAAGGCGACATCGAATGGGCGAGACGCGCCGCCGATGAGGCACGCGAGAGGCGAATCCGGCTGGCGCACCAGTCTCACTGTTCGAGTCTGTTCGAGACGGTTGACGGTTCGGAGAGAGTTCTGAAAGCGATCGGGCGGTCGAACTTCGGGCTGATCTACGAACCGGCCAACTGGATGATCGCGGGCCAGCCGTACGGCCGCTCCAGCGTGGTGCGCCTGCGGCCCTACATTTTCAATTTCTACATTCAGAATCACCGTCTGAATCCGGCGGGTAAGGCGTCGATCAACACCTGGACGAAGGGCCGTGTGCCTTTGGATCATACCGGAGTGTGGGAAGCGGGCGGAGTGAACTCGGTAGAAGTATTCGCGGGGTTGCACGAGATCGGATACAACGGGTTCATCACCGTGCACCAGGCATTCGGCGACGTGATGCCGGTGGAGGAGGCCGTGCGGAAGAGCTACGGATTCCTGAAGCCGCTCACAGTGGGAAAGCGGTAGACAGACGTTTCATCACCGCTCCCCGCGGAGGGCGGAGTCCCTCGAGTGCTGGCGCCGCGGCTGCGCGGCCTGTGCGCTTCGGAGAAGCGCGGCTCATATACTGGGCGTGAGATGAAACGAAGAACCCTGTTCGCAGCACCCGCGGCAGCGCTGGCGGCCGCGCGGCCTCGCCGGCCAGTTCGAATGCACGTTGGCACACAGGGCGTGCCGTTGAACCGCGAATCGCTCGAATACTTGAAGCGCCACGCCGTAGACCACATCGCCGGCTGGCCTGCCCAGTGGTCCGAGGCGACGCTGGTCAGCGACCTCGGGCGGGCCAAGGAGTTCTGCGCGAAGTTCGGCATCAGCCTCGACGTCGCCGAGCAGCCACGCCTGCACCAGCCCCCGATCAGCGCCAGCGCACTCGGCAAGAGCCCCGAACGCGACCGCGAGATCGACTACCTCCACAAGGTCATCCAGGCATGCGCCAAGAACGGGATCCCGAGTTTCAAGTACATCATCCGGATTCTTTTCGAGGTGCGCACGGAGCCTACGCCCGGGCGCGGCGGCGCCCTCTACAGCACTTGGCGATGGAAGGACGTGAAGGACAATGACAAGCTGACGGAAGCGGGTCGAGTCACCGGCGACATGTATTGGGAGCGCATTGCGTACTTCCTCGACCGGGTGATTCCGGTCTGCAACGAGTACAAGATCCGCGCGCAAGGGCATCCGCACGATCCGGGTGTGCCGCCGGCAGGTTATCGCGGAGTGGACCGCGTCCTCGGAACAGTCGAGGGATTGAAACGTTTCGTTTCGATCCAGGAGAGCCCCTATCACGGACTCAATTTCTGCGTTGGCACCGTAGCCGAGATGCTTCGGAACCCGGCGCGGGAGATCCACGATGTGATCCGCTACTTCGGCAAGCGGAAGAAGATCTTCAACGTGCACTTTCGGAACATCGTTGGCGGGCGCGATGATTTCCACGAAGTCTATCCCGACAACGGCGACATGAACATGATCGAAGTCGCAAGGACGTTGTGGGAGACCGGCTACCCGTACATGCTGATGCCGGACCACATGCCCCGGCATGCTGACGACCCTGACTATCGGCAGGCGTTCGCGTTCGGTTACGGTTACATCAAGGCCGCGATACAGGCGCTCGAGACTCTCGGATAGCGCGTATCGCCGCGGCAAGGCCCGCGATGCTCACTTCTGGGCCACGAAATCGGCGAAGGCGGCCTTCAGATCCGGCGCGGAGCCCTCGGGACCGGAGTGCAGCAACACACCGTATCGCAGCCGGAGCGTTTCGCCGGGCTTGACCACCACCTCGCTGAGCGGGCCCTTGCCGAAAGACTGCCGCCCGAACGGATTAGCAACCACGACGCCGTAGTTGCGCGCGTGGTGCCGGTTCTGCCGGAAGTTCCGGGAATCGCCCATGATCGTGATTCCGGCGCGCCGCCCCGCGATGGTCCCGCTGTAGTCGCACCATTCCGCCTCGTTGCCCCACACTTCGGGCTCATTGCGGCGCCCCACGGAGTCGAGAATCGTGCCGCCGCCCGGCTTCACCGTGATCGGCGTGGCGACGCGAATGCCCAAGCCCATCTCTTCCTGGTCGCCGAAGACAAGATCGCGCCCTTCGGGCAGGAACGTCGTCTCCCAGATGAGGAGATAACCGGCCGGACGCGCCGCTAGCGTAATCCGTGACCTCTCCCGGCAGATGCGTTCGCCACCGGTGGACTGGAAGCTATTCTCCGCCGTGAAAGTGACCCGCCCGGCGCGGACCGCGGGCTTCTGGACAAATCGCAGGTGGACGATGTTCGCCTTGTGCCGCCAGAAATCGTGCCCGCTCACTTTGCCGAAGCCGAACCAGACGCCGGGGTGATAGGTATCGTGATCCATCGCATCCACGCCAGCCACCGGCGGATGGTTGCGCGTGACCTGCATCGCGCCGGGCGCATGCACGTGGGCGAAGTAAGGCCGCGGAATCTTTTCGTCGCGGAAGACATAGGTCGCCACCGGCCGGCCGCCGTCGGTGATGATCACGCGATCAGGCTTCCGCTCGACGGCGAAATCCGCCGCGGCCAGCAAAGTCAAGGACCCAGTCCAGAAGAAGCAAAGGAGTAAGTGAGAGTGTTTCATGGAGAGAAAGCGTTCCAGCGCGCAGCCAATCAAACGCCGCGCGGTGTCGCCCAGTGTCCGCCCTTCCGGTATTTGCGCGACAGCAGCGAGTTGGCCTCCTTGTCGCCGATGATCTGCTCGGTACGCGGGTCGAACTTCAGTGATCGCCCGACGCGCATGGCCAGGTTGCCCAAGTGAACCAGGCTCGACGAGAGGTGGCCGATCTCGATATCGGCGTTCGGCCTGCGCCCGGTCTTGATGGCGTCGAGGAAATCGGCCGCGTGGCTGAGCGGCGGCGGAGGGGCTTTGGGCTGAGCCACGATGGGCTTGTTCTTTTCGTCGAAAATCTCCAGCTTGCCGCGTTTTGTCAGGAACATTCTTCCCTTGGTGCCGAAGTACTCCGCGCCGGAGTCGAAGCCGAGGTGATAGTTCGGGGACCAGATCCGCAACTCGAAAATCAGTTGCCGCTTGTGGCCGACCTTGCCATCGCCGGGCCACTCGAACACCACGGTCCCGTTGTCCGGAAACTCCTGGTCGTCGTCGAAGTAGAACTTGCCACCGAGCCCGGCCACGGTGGTGGGATGTGTCTCGACACCCAAGCCCCAGCGTGCGTAATCCACTTCATGGGGACCGTCGCCGCCAATGCCGCCGGCGCCGAAGTTGTACCACCAGTGCCAGTGATAGTGGAAACGGTTGGCCTGAAACGGCACGAACTCCGCCGGGCCGACCCACATGTCGTAGTCCACGCCCGCCGGCGGGTCGCTGGGCTGGAGGCGGCCAATGTTCGCGCGGCGCTGGACGTCCCAGGCTTTGGCGACCAGCACGTCGCCGATCACGCCTTCGCGCAGCATTTGGATTGCCCCGGCGATGAACGGTTCGCTGCGGCTCTGGGTGCCCACCTGCATCACACGCTTGGTGCGGCGCGCGGCCTCGATCATCAATCGCCCTTCCCGAAGGTTGTGGCTGCAGGGCTTTTCGACGTAGACGTGTTTGCCTGCGTCGCATGCCAGAATCGCGGCTGGGGCGTGCCAGTGCTCCGGCGTGGCGATCACGACGGCGTCCACCGACTTGTCGTCCAGGACTCGCCGCAGGTCGGCCACCGCGTGCTTGGCATTTACCTTTTCCTGCGTTTGGCGGCGGCGCGACTCATCGGGATCGCACACGTAGGCGATGTCGGCGAGCTTGGCGAACTCCCGGGCCAGTCCCGAGCCCCGGCCGCCGCAGCCGATGATGCCGACCGTCAAACGGTCGTTGGCCCCCGCGGCCTTGATCGCACCGGTGGAAGCCCACGCAGCGGTGTGTTTCAGGAACGCTCTTCGATTCGAGTCACTCATGGGAGACTCCATCAGGTTGCGCCTTGGCTGCCATCCGCGTTTTCATACCGGCCAGTATACACTCGCGTCGCAGGTGCCATGGGAGCCGGCCTGCCTCGGAGCAGGCGTCTGCCCGGCCGCAAGGTGGGAACAGTTTACCGGCCAATCCGTAATGGGAATGGCCGGGGGCCCGGGAGAGGGCGGCTGGGAGCCCGCCGCGAAGGGTACGGCCGGCTGGCCCGTAGCCGCGACCAGCGGATTCCGCAAGCGGGCTCAAACGACAGCAGCTCAGACTCTGGATATCCGGTGATGGAACGAAGCTCGATGATCCATGCCGGCCTCGCGGCACGCGCGGTTGACCAGGCGCTCACGCGGTTGAGGTTGGCGTTCACGGCGCGGACGTGCCGCCGCCATTCCTGCCTGGCCGGAAAGTCCCTGGCACCGCAGCCGCTTTCGATTGCGCGCCACGCGCGACTTCATCTGACAAACCAACGGAGAGCGCATTGCGCGCGGCCTTTGCGGAACTTCAACGTGTACGGATCCACCAACCAGCGTTGCACCAGTCCGTCGG